>NZ_CP090978.1:6197500-6510000 GCF_021513275.1 Paenibacillus hexagrammi
TTTTGCAGCCAAGCATGGCGTTACCATCGTGGAGGTAGCGGATACGCTTTTTGCCATGATGATGAGCGGGCTTCGTACGGATCAAGCTTAAACGGGGAGCGTGGATGGTATGGATACGTATGTGTTGGATTTTCACCGCATTGATAAAAGCAGTCTACCGCTAGTAGGAGGCAAGGGGGCTAACCTCGGGGAAATGACGCAGGCAGGCTTCCCGGTGCCGCCGGGTTTTTGTGTGACGACAGAGGCTTACCGTGTATTTCTTTCGGGTAGTGAGCAGATGGGCGACTACTTTCGTCAGCTGGAGGACATTCAAGCAGAGCAGCTGGAGAGAATTGCTGTGCTGGGAAGCGCGATTCGCGAGCATTTGAACCAGGTCCCGATACCGGTTGACATCAAGGACGCCATTCTTGGCAGCTGGATGCGCTCGGGTCAAGAAGCTGCCTATGCAGTAAGGTCTAGCGCAACGGCGGAAGACCTGCCGACGGCTTCGTTCGCGGGCCAGCAAGATACGTATCTGAATGTGCGCGGTGAAGAGCAGCTCATGCAGGCGATTCGTCGCTGCTGGGCGTCTTTGTTCACCGATCGGGCGATTTCGTATCGGGCTAAGAACCATTTTGACCACCGTGCGGTACATTTGTCTGTCGTTGTGCAGCAGATGGTCTTTCCCGAGGTGTCGGGCATTATGTTTACCGCCGACCCTATAAGCGGACATCGGGGGACCGTATCGATCGACGCCAGCTTTGGTCTGGGCGAAGCGCTAGTCTCTGGACTCGTCTCCGCCGATCTGTACCAGGTGCGCGCCGGAACACTGATCGATAAAAAAATCGCACGTAAAAAGCTGGCGATTTATTCTTTACCGGAAGGGGGCACCGTGACCCGGGATTTACCCGAAGACGAGCAGGAACGGCAAGCACTGGCTGATCCGCAAATTATGGAGCTTGCGACGCTGGGGAATACGATTAAGGGTCACTATGGCTCAGACCAGGATATCGAGTGGTGCTTGGCGCAGGGGCGCTTTTACATCGTGCAGAGCAGACCCATTACGTCCTTATATCCCTTGGCTGAGGTTCATACAGAACCCGGCGACTGCCCGCATGTGCTCCTCTCCTTCGGTCACCAGCAAATGATGACCGATGCGATGAAGCCAATGGGATTGTCCAACCTTCGCACGATGCTGCCGGCGGGGAAGCCTTCTGTCCGCTCAGAAAGTACACTCACGGCTGCAGCAGGCGGCCGGATGTTCGTCGACATCACCAAGCTGTTCGCTTTAAAGCCTGCTAGGAAGCTTTTCCCCCGTTTGCTAAGCGGTATCGATGAAATGATGGGAAGCGGAGTAGGGGAGTTCATACAGCGGGAGGAGTTCATTCGCCATATTCCCTTCCAGCCTGGCCTGAAGAAGGATGTGCTGGGGTTCATGGGCCCCATTGTGCTGAAGGCCATTTGGAAGCTGCTGTTCGCATCTCCGAATAAAGCGCTTCCCTACGTGGAGTCATATATTCAAACAGCGATCGCGCAAAGAAGGAGCGACTTAGATGGATTGACCGGACCCGAGCGTGTCATGCGCATACAAGAACAAATCGGAACCCTGCTGCGCCGGATGTTTCAAGATTTAATGCCCTATCCGATGTCGGGGCTGATGTCATCACGTCTCATTAAAAATTTGCTCCAGCGCTGGATAGGTGATGACGAGGCGCTGCATGTCCTCAACAAATCGCTCATTGGCAACGTGACCAGTGAAATGGGGCTGATGATTGGCGATTTGGCGGATCAAGCACGCCCTTATCCCCAAGTGATTGAGCTGATTCGCCGAGGTTCAGGACATACGCAGCAATTTCGCGAGCAGCTTCGCGGTGTGGAAGGCGGCCGCGAGTTCGGGGAAGCATGGGACCGCTTCATGACATTGTACGGCATGCGCTGCCCCGGTGAAATTGACATCACGCGGCCTAGATGGCGCGAGGACCCAAGCACGCTGCTGCCGTCCATCGACAGCCACATGCGCAGCGTGCAGCCCGGCGAGCACCGGGCGAAATTCGCGCAGGGTGCCGATGATGCGGAGCACGCAGCGCGCGAGCTGCTGGAGCGGCTGAGAAGACAGCCGCTGGGATGGTTCAAGGCGAAGCTGATGGGTCGCTTGATTCGCGTATTTCGGGTGCAGATGGGGCTGCGCGAGCACCCCAAATATATGATGATGCAGCAGTTCGGCCTAATCCGCGAAGGGCTTCGCGAAGAGGGGCGCCTGCTGGCGGAGAAGGGCGTGCTTCCGCGTGAGGAAGACGTGTTCTTCCTCACGCTGGATGAGCTGCTGAAGCTGTCCGAGGGCTCGGTACCGGACGGCCTCGAGCCGCTTTTGGAAGCGCGGAAGCAGGACCTGGAGCGCTTCCGCAAGCTGACCCCGCCGCGCGTTATGACGAGCGAGGGCGAGATCATCACCGGCAAGCGGCGTCAGCAGGACGCGCCGGCGGGGGCGCTGCTCGGCACGCCGGTGTCGGCGGGCGTCGTCGAAGGGATCGCCCGCGTCGTCCTGCGTCCGGAGGAGGCGAAGCTGAATAAGGGCGAGATTATGATCGCGCCCTTCACCGACCCCGGCTGGACGCCGCTGTTTCATTCGGCCGTCGGCCTCGTCATGGAGGTCGGCGGACTGATGACTCACGGCGCGGTCGTCGCCCGGGAGTACGGTCTTCCCGCCGTCGTCGGCATCGACGGCGCAACGGGTCTCATCCGGGACGGCGACCGGATTCGGCTCGACGGCACGCGCGGGTATGTGCTCGTGCTCGAGCGAAGCGGAGAACGCTGAGCCGATAGCAATAGCAATAGCAGTAGCAAAATCCCCTAACCGGCTGAAGCCAAACGAGAAGCTTGGCATTGAAATGGAAAGGTGCAGAAAGACTATATGAATCCTTAGAAGTAAGCCTTGCAGGAGTGATCTTGCAAGGTTTTTTCGATTATGGAAAGGGGATGCTCGATTCACTTGCATCCGATATGAAAATAGTAGCTGGTGGCAGCCATCGTTGTGGAGTTTTGACCATTGATGGTGTGGATCCCATGCCTACAGATTGTGTAAATGTTGCTATTCTATACGCCGTAATTATCGAGGGAGTTATTCAAGAACACATGTTAAGTATTTTCGAACAACAGAAAAAAACGTTGAAACGCCAACTGCAGTTGGTTAATATTGGTGTACGAGGAAAGTGGTATTTATGATAACAATTGATCAAGTTCCATTTGTGAAACTGACTGCGAAAAAGCTTTAGCAGAAGGTAAGATTGATCAAAATCAATATGAATACATAGTATCTCTACTCGATAAAGTCGAGAATGATCGTATCAGATTTGATGAGAACGTAATGCGTGAAGCTAGAAATAACATGGCACGTAGAACTTCATCTTTCGCATAAAAAGCATCAACGATTGCGTCAGTGCTTATTTTTTACTGAAAAAAGAGTTAGGCCGAACTTAAGAGATGATTCCTGAATTGCATTGAATTGCACAGGAATCATCTTTTTTTATTCCTCAAGGTCTTGCAGATGGGCGAAGAGTGACACTTGGGGGGCGTTGTCACGTCTAGACGCAGATTTCCCTATGAAGTGTCTCCAAGGCACCCTTTGAACAATTAAGCTGAATCTCTCGGTCAGCAACATCTTGGAGTATTTATGCAGGAAACCGTATCATTTCATGCAATTCATGCCTAATTTGTCCGAGCAGCAACACATCTAAGATATGTGCTTATTCCTACCGCGGGACAACGTTCATCACGTGATCCAGCCATTCAAAAAGACGGTGGTTGTACAGCTGCAGCGCACCCATCTGGCAGTGCTCCTCCGCGCCGTCCTCTTGGGTGAATGCCATGATCGTTTTCGGGCAAGTGAGCTCATCAAATAGACGCTGAGGCTGGCCGGCGAAGAAATGATCCGCTTCCGCTTTGCAGACGAGCGTCGGGCATTGAATCAAGCTTGCTATGCCTGTCAAACAGAACGGCTCTGTTTTTTCCACCAACTCCAGAATGGAGTTCGCTTGGAAGGTGAACATGCCGTTCTCAACGGCCCAGCGAACGCCGGTGTGCTGGCTCATCATGCCTTGTATGGCTCCTTCGTAAGCCGCCGGCGGAATTTTCCGGCCCCCGTTATGCTGGCTGCCCATCTTCATAAAGGAGAGGTCTACTTATGAACACCATTCAATATGTCATGCTGAGCCTTTTAGCCAGGGAGCCGCTGAGCGGCTATGATATCAAGCAGCAGATGAACGGCCGGATAAGTCCGTTTTACAAAATTAATAACAATCAATTGTATCCCGTTCTTGCTAAACTGGAGACGGAGGGACTAGTGGAGCTGCATGCTCATGAGCGGGAGTCGTATCGCCCGGCCAAGAAGATTTACAAGATTACGGATGCAGGACTCGAAAAGCTGAAAGAATGGGTGGTAGAACCAAGTGAACCAGAGTCCTTTCAGATGGAGTTTTTGCTTAAGCAATATAGCTCTTGGCTTGTTGATTTGGGAAGCTAACGAGAGTGACAATCCGTTATTTTCGACCATTGCCGTGATTGACATGGGCATTCGATTTGAGAAAGCATCTATTGAATGGTGCAGCAGCATACTGGATCTGTTTCGGGAGAAGCTGGCCGGCAAAGCAGGCACCTAGCGGCTTGTTCCCTTGATCCGGAATGGACCCTCTGATCGAAACGCGTTTTATCAGTGAATCTGCCATCAGAGAAAAAAGGGGGCGTATGATATCAGACAAATGTCAGATGGAGTTTATATCCAGTTTATAAAAGGAGATTACGCTAATGAAGGTGGTAAGGATAGCATTTTATGAAAGAAACGAGGTTATAACCAGTGGAGAAAAAGAACAATAAATCGCTCGTGCTGACCGGCCTGTTAATCGGTCTGATCTTCGCAGAGCTGGATGAAACGGTGGTTTCGACAGCTATGCCCACAATTATTCGCGAGCTTCACGGATTATCTTTATACGGATGGGTAGCGGGAGTGTATATGCTTGCCGTGACCATCGCCATGCCCATTCTAGGTAAGCTTGCCGATTTATACGGGCGCAAACGGGTGTATCTGAGCTGCATGGCATTGTTCATTACCGGCTCGATTGTATGCGGGCTGGCGCCTTCCATGGCCATGCTGCTGGTGGGCAGGGGCATACAGGGGATTGGTGCCGGAGGTCTGATGCCGCTCGCGCTCGTCATTATCGGGGAAACGTATCCGCTTGAGCAGCGGGCGAAGATTCAGAGTCTGTTCGGCCCCATGATGATTCTGCCTCAGCTGCTTGGTCCCACAGTCGGAGGTTATTTCGTAGGTCATTTTAATTGGCACTGGGTGTTCTTAATTAACATTCCGGTTGGGCTCATCGCTGCGGCTGTGCTTTCTATGGGAATGCGTGAAACCAAAGGGGAAGAGAGACGGAGTATCGACTGGGCAGGTGCAGGAACACTCGTAATGGCTCTGCTGTCGCTGCTGCTTGCGCCGGTGTTGATCGACAACCAGAATCT
Source organism: Paenibacillus hexagrammi (assembly GCF_021513275.1). NCBI lineage: Bacteria > Bacillati > Bacillota > Bacilli > Caryophanales > Paenibacillaceae > Paenibacillus > Paenibacillus hexagrammi. The sequence continues at coordinate 6,202,991 of NZ_CP090978.1, forward strand.
GAGCTGGTCCTCGCCGGTTATCATCGCCTTGCTTGTGCTGTCTGCACTGTTGGTCGCTGTCTTCATCCGTATCGAGTCCAGGGTTAAGGAGCCAATCATTCCGCTAGGCCTGTTCCGCAACCGTAATGTCGTGGTACTCTCCACGCTTGTATTCATTATGATGCTGGGGCTCATGGGCGGCATTGCCACCTTTCCATTCTTCGCGCAAAATGTCATGGGGCTGACCCCAACGGCATCCGGGTACCTCATGCTGGCGTTCATGGCGGGAGCTATCCCCTCCAGTATCATCAACGGATTTCTGATTACAAAAATACCTTATCGAACTTTGTTTATTGTCTGCTTCGCGCTGCCGGTCATCGGTGTCTACCTTCTGACGCAAATTAGCGTGCATACGACCATTTATTTCATTATCGCGGCCTTCTTTATCCTCGGTCTCGGCATTGGCGCCTTGTTCGGCGGAGATAATTTAATCGTGCAGGAGTCCGTCGAAAAAGAAAACAGCGGCGTGGCGCTCGGCACGGTACAATTGTTCCAGTCGCTCGGCGCTACAATCGGTCTAAGTATCTTCGGAAGCCTGCTCGCAAGGAACATTCGAAACGGCGTATCCGGCATGGCAAGTCAGCTTCCGGAAGGGACGTCCGACACGATCGCTACCGGAGGCATTCCGGCGGGATTGTCCCCAGACATTCTGCTTAAAGTCCAGAACGTGTTTGTAGGGTCCTTCCAACATATCTTTTACATCTCGCTGGGCTTCATCATTGCAGCCTTCTTCGTCTGCTGGTTCCTCAAAAAGAAGTCCTCACGAAGCGGGAGTCTGAGGAAGAAGCGGCAGTACCTGTTACCCAGAACTCCTAACAGTTTAAACACCGGCCCGAGCCGGTGTTTTTGCATGCGAGGTAATAACCACAGGCTATGGCTCATCAGGAGCATTACGACTTTACTTTCAAAAGCGGCTTCCTTAGACAATTTCGTCTGAGGACTGCTTTTTTTCATATAACGAAGTGATCATTCATTCTTTACAATAACTTTACAAACACGCTTTAAAGATCATGCCACAGGGGCGTACTACAAAGGCTTTCGTATGTTAACCATGGGCTGGATGGATGGGCATTCCTTCGTTCCGGTTGACTTCGCTCTTCGTAGTTCGAACAATTCCTACATCAATGGGGTCGCCGAGGGAATCGATAAACGATCTTCAGGTTACAAGGGTCGGCAAGAAGCCCTGCAAAGCGCACCTGCGAATATCGCCGCCAAGCTGAACGCGCTATTACAGCCGGCTTATCCGCACCCTACGCGCTTATGGACAGTCGGTTCACGCATGCTCCACTGATTCAGGAAATGCGCATGCGAGAGCCGTCTGCAGAGAGAGTTTCAAGGGCGATCTTACGATCTGCTCATCAGCCATACAAAGATTGTATTTGCTCGTTACATTTTGCTGGCCTGGCAGCATCGCCAGAGCACGGACCAACGGACCATTGGAGGTCTGTTCTATTTGCTGTGCGACGAAGTTGGCACGATGGACTGGATCGTTGCACTTCAACAATTAGTCGAACTGATGAATGAAGTTGCCTCAAAGGTAGGTAAGAGAATCTCGAAATTGATAAAGCGTCAACTCCAGGGTTGGATTGCCGGTTTACCCAGTTACATCAAGGTCTATTTGCCAATTTCTCATGACATTAATTTTTACTCGTTATGAATACGCCGTCATAGTCATCTAAAATTAATACCTTTGTTTGTTCGTTAACAGAATCCAAATCATATGCCGTTTCAGAAGTTTTAAATGACTGTTCGGACGAAACACGCCTGAATTTTCCAAACTTAGTTGTAATCAAATCTGTTTCTTGCTTTAGCTTTTTCATTTCTCCTTCAGATATTTTCCTTGGTGACGAAACAGAAGAAGAACTATCTTTCACAGGTATTATTGATTTTGTAGCTAGACCTGCAAAAATAATACTTGCAACAACAAAACTAATAATCAAACTAACACGTTTTACCTTACTCATAAAATTACCAGCCCCATCCAATTATTATCCCTTTTATTAATTGACGCAGTAAACATGGGAATGTTTCTATGGTTTCACTTAATATTCCATTTTATTAGAGTCGTTGCGTTATCCTGCCAGTAGTTTAACGAAGTCAGTCAATCAGAACTCATATTAAAATAGACTGTTGAGACTTTCTCAACAGTCTGAGCCCTCTTGCAAGGGCTTTTTTTAATCAATTATTAAAATGGCTTAACGACCATAAGCGCCAATATGGCAATCATCAGCAGCTGTGCTGCTGCCTCAATGGGTACGATCTTTTTTATCAATAATCTGAATTCGGCGGGTATTTCCTTACTCTGGTCCTGGCTTTCGGCAGTAAGCTTAAAGATCTTCTTCACACGCGGCTCAATCCATCCATCGATCATGACGACCATGGAGAGCGATAACAGTATGGCTGTATTGAGCCATAATTGGGATAATCCCATCTTAGTTATGATCATAAGGCAGACACCGGTTAAAATGAGTACGGTTCCGCCGATCTTGAGTATAATGGTAAGTTTGGAAGTCACCCCTAAAGCGAAGTGCAATTGGCCGACGGTTCTAGCAGATCTTCTGATGATAGGCATTACGAATGCAGGGCCAATGACGGCGATCGAGGCGAATATATGAACGACCAGCAGTAATCCGAACAAGCCTTTATCCCCCTTCCCCTAGCGTATCGTGCTATGGCTTTGATAGGCTAGACCAACCCTTTTTCTTTTAAATGCCCCTCCGAGTTCAAGATGATCCAACATGCATGCTACGACATCATCATACGTTACATTGAGCTCTTGAAATCGGCTGAACAAGTAACCGGCTATATCTGCCTCGGAATATTTCTTGATCGTCTCCGGCATCGGAATAGGCAAAATCTCCGTTGTTACATGCAGATGAACCGGAGCCGGCAGCTCGCTTGAATCGATCATTGTGCCCGGACACATAACGGACCAATCAAGCTGCGTCCGCTGCAGCCTTTCGAAATTCCAATTGTGATTCCTATACTCAAGTGGAAAGCCGGGTAAATGATTGCCGATAAGATCCGTATTCGGAATATCCAGCAGACCGGCTCCTCCCATCATCCATACCCGCCCGGAGAAGCTGGTTTGGAATTCGCATTGGCTGATTATGTTATCAACCATACGTATAAACTCTTCTCCCTGGCCCGCATGGCCGGCTGCAAGAATAGCGACGTCTTGATGCGCGAGCGCCTCACCGACACTCACCGGGTCCAAAATATCGTCTGCTATCACCTTTACTTGCTTTGCGTAATGCTCCCCTAGCTGCTCATAGAGCTTCTCGGAATTTCGCACGAATGCGGTTATTTCATGCCTCATTTTTATCCCCTGAGCCAACACTCTTTTCCCGGTATTCCCCGTCGCTCCAAAAACAATCATTTTCATTATTCGTTCCTCCTCTTGAATGAACCCTAATATTTGGTTAATTCAAGCTTAGCATCGCTCCAAAACGTTGTTAAGAACCCACTTTAAAGTAGGGTACTTACTTAAAAGTAAGTTTAAGTAGTGAGGCCGCAGGAAGAAAAAAGCTGCCCGGGATCCATGGCAGCCTGTTGTTTGAACCAGCTCTATAACGCTGACTCTTCATATTTCCGCTTATTATGATTTTCTCCCCAAGCACACATCACTTCCGCTACGGGAATCAAGGTTATGCCATATTCGCTAAGCGAATATTCTACCCTTGGGGGGACGTCTGGATAGACCGTTCTGTCGACGATGCCTTCTCGTTCCAAATCTCGGAGATGTTGCGAGAGCATTTTTTGCGAAACATCGGGAATTAGCTTTTCCAGGTCGTTGAATCTCTTTTTGGATTCTAACAAATGCCATAAAATCATAGGCTTCCATTTACCGCCTAAAACATGAAGAAGCGTCTCGACGGGACATTCACGCTGATGAATCATTGACGAATCATCCCCTTACTTAAGAAGGAAGTGTATTTCCTGAAATTAACATAATAAAATTCTATGTTAGCGAGGCAATCAAGTCAATCATGAAATCGACCTACTGTCCTAATTCCTTCACCATGATTTTGTGTTAGAACTCGTTGTATCTAAGCATTCGATACCCCTCCGAGAGAATCAGCAATGACGTCTCCTTCATCTAATTCGTCACTTTCAACCCCAGGGACTTTTGCCTCATCAGAGCAATATCTACCAGATGATGAGACAGACTCGCTGTCATCTTGTAGAGTGATTTTGTCAGCAATGACACGCACTAGTTGCCCGTGTTCGTTTGTAAATGCCCAGTATTCACGGTCCCTGTAACCAATATCCACTACGACATTAGGTTCACGATGCCCAGACAAATTATAAAATCGGTACGGCGCGAAAAGCAGTATGTAAATGGGCGCATCGACCATCATCACACCGCGTCTTCTTCTTAGCATGTAGCCTGTGTCGAGAAAGGTTTACGTAGGACCTCAACTTAGGATGGGAACAAAAACATGGGCTTTTTTACCTAGTTAAAATAAAGGAATATTGTCAGCATTTGACGAATTGCTATAGAAAAATAAGCGGATTAACGAATGAGGTGTAGGGCGAATGAAGAAACGAGTCTTTTTAATTATTACGTTTATGTTGATTTTTCTTCTCCCGTTATTGGGCAGTTTGGCTAAGTGGAAAGGGCTTCCCCGGGTTACGGAGAATTTTTGGCTCAGGAAGCGGTCCAAGATCCGGGTTTCAGTTTGGTTTACTTTGTCTTTGGCGCCATTGTGGCGCTTGCTATTACCGTATTTCTTGTGTTTCCCGGATGGTTTGGCTTTAAGAAGACAGCTCCGGTAAAAAAAGCTGTTCCCGCCGCCGGTTATCCTAGCTGGTTCTGGTGGAGTTTGCCGGTGCTGTTCATCTGCTGGTTTATGATGTGGGCACGCCTTGATGTGCTTAAAGCAGCTGAAGCGTACACCTTTGTCCTTTGTGGTGGGCTTTTATTCTCATTTTGGATGGAATTGTGTACAAGCGAAACGGAGGCGTTTCCCTTGTTTCTAAGAAGCCTGCGGTCATGCAGCTGTTGGCGGTTGTTTCCTGCTTCAGCTGGTTTGCTTTTGAATATTTGAACTTCTTCGTGATGGAGAATTGGTACTACCCGAACGGGCACGTATTTTCCAATTTCGGCAATATCTTTTGGTTTTCTTTATCCTATACGACCGTGCTACCTGCCATTGTGGAGTGGTACCTGCTGCTGCAAACTATTCCCTTCTTCAAAAACAGATACAGCAGCGGGCCTAAGCTCCAGGTATCGAATAAGGTTCTTATTGGCTTCTATGTCCTTGGACTGGTCTTGGCTTTTGCCATGGGGTATTATCCGTTCCTGCTTTTTTGGGTGCTTTGGGTAGCTTTGGTGCCATTGATCTCCGCTGCGATGGGGCTGACGGGCTTTTGGACGCCGTTTACACCGCTTAAGAAAGGGAATTGGTCACCGCTGCTGCTAATCGCAATTGCCACACTCTTCAATGGCTTCTTCTGGGAAATGTGGAACTTTGGGAGTGAGTGGTTTCATGATGATCTGCCGACGAATCCAAATTATTGGAAGTACTCGGTGCCTTATTTGGACAAGTTTCATATTTTCTCGGAAATGCCGATACTGGGCTACTTCGGTTACTTATTCTTCGGCGTGAACTGCTGGATTATGTGGCTGACAGCTGCTTATGTATTTAAGTTTAACCCCAGTTTTGAACTTACAGAGGAAGCTGCAGCGAAGGGGAATTCATAATGTGGAAAGGCTCAAATTATGTAGTGCTGGAGGTTATCTCCGATAATGGACATAAGGCTATCTATCGGTGTCAGGATCCAAACACGTTAGAGAAGGTTATTATCAAAGCGTTACATGCGGAAGCCTCAACCTATGAGGAAGTGCTGAAATTTAGAAAGGAATATCAGATCCTCTCGGAGCTCAGCAGGAACGTAAAAGGGATTGTACAGCCGGTAAAACTCGAGGATCTGGGCGGCCTCTACGCCATTGTGCTCAAAGATATCGAGGGGCGCTGTCTGAAAAGTATACTGGACGGTAGGACGCTCGATCAGGATACCATGCTGGATCTAGCTATCCAAATGGTCGAAATCGTGGGAGCTATTCATGACAATCAAGTCATCCATCGGGATCTGAAACCTTCGAATTTGATCTGGAACGAGGAGACCGGACAGGTGCAGTTGATCGATTTCGATTTGTCCGTCAAGTTCGTCAAGGAGAAGCAGACGTTCCAGAATGCAGGGCTGATTGAAGGGACACTGCCCTATATCGCTCCGGAGCAAACCGGCAGAATTAACCGGAGCATCGATTACAGAGCGGACTTCTACTCACTCGGTGTCATCTTCTATGAGATGTTTACAGGTGTGAAGCCTCATACCTCAGGCACGGTCATGGAGCAGATTTATTCCATTATTGCGAAGCAACCGCCGTCTCCGTATGAACTGACAAAGGGGCGGGTCCCTAAGACCCTGTCCGATGTCATTATGAAGCTGATGGAGAAATCCCCCGAGGACAGATATAGAAGTGCATACGGCATCAAGGCCGATTTGCAGAAATGTCGCGCGCACGAGGACCCTTTTCCGATCGGAAAGGAGGATCGTCTCCACCTGTTCCGCATTTCGCAGAAGCTGTACGGCCGGGATCAAGAGCTCCAGGAACTGCAAGCTGCTTTCAGAGAGAGTATAAGCGGGCAGGCGCAGCTGGTGCTGGTTTCGGGTGAAGCGGGTGTAGGGAAGACGGCGCTTGTCAATGAGCTTCAGACCTCGGTCTCGGAGGAGCAGGGTTACTTTATACAAGGCAAGTTTGAGCAGTATCATAAGAGCGTCCCGTTTAGCGCGATGCTGCAGGCTTTCCGCACATTGCTGGCACAGATGCTTCAGGGCGGAGGGGACTTGACGGAGCTTAAAATGGCTCTAAGTCAACGCCTCGGCAATCATGCAGGACTGCTAACCAACATGATGCCCGAGCTTCAGGAGCTGGTTGGCGTCCAGCCTCAGATCGAGCCCTTGAACCCTACAGAGGAGTCCAACCGGTTTTTGTTAGCCTTGATTTCGTTCATAGAGTGTGTGATCGGCAATGAGAAACCGCTGGTCCTGTTCTTGGATGACCTTCAGTGGGCGGACATGTCCAGCATTCAAATCCTGGAGAGGCTGGCGGGCAATGCTGAGCTGAAGAGGTTGCTTGTAATAGGCTCTTACAGGGACAATGAACTAGCGAACGGGCATCCTGCGGAGCCCAATATTGAAGCGCTTAAACAACGTCATAATGTACGGTATATGGCACTTCCCCATTTACGCGTTCAAGATGTCCAAGACTTAGTACAGGCTACACTCGCTTCCAGTGAAGGTTCGGTAGCCGAAGAGCTGGGGCATATGCTCTATGTAAAAACGACGGGGAACCCGTTCTTTATTAACGAGGTCATGAAGGATTTGCATAAGAGCCGCGTGATCGCTTTCAATGACCGTCTAGGTGCTTGGCAGCTGGATGCGGCGAAGATCAGCGAGATGACGGTAAATGATAACATCGTGGATTACTTAATTGACAAGATCAGGCGTTTCCCAGAGAAGCATCAAGCGATCCTGAGTTTAGGGGCCGTCATCGGGCAACGTTTTGAATGGAAGCTGCTCCCTCTTCTCAGTGGAGGGGACGACGTGTCTGTCACCCAGGCTCTGCTTCATGCCGTTCATGAGGATATTTTGGTTCCCTTAGATCCAGATCACTATCAGCTGCTCGCGGCAGGGTCCGAAGAGCTGCCTTCTGTGCAGTTTGCTTTCCAGCATGATAAAATCCAGCAGGCGCTCTACCAAATGTTGAAGGTTGAAACGAGGAGCAGGCTGCATCTTCACATCGGCCGGCAGCTGCTGGACTTCTTGACTCCGCAGGAGCTGGAAACGGCTGTTATCGACGTGGCCAACCATATGAGCCTGGGAATTGAGTATATCGTTGAGCAGGATGATCGGGATGCCCTTCTTGATATTTATGTGCGCGCGGCAAAACGGGCTAAGTTGACGTACGGGTATACGATGGCTTTGGATTTTTTGAGAATGGCGATGACCCTGTTGACGGCGAAAGCCTGGGAGACGGATTACGACCAAACCTTCCTGATTTACAGACTGTATGCGGAGTGCTCCTATTTGACACATCGCATTGAAGCGGCTGATCAGGCTGTCAGCGTCTTAATCCATCAGGCTTCTAGCAGCCTTGTGCTGGCTTCGGTCTACGAAATGCAATCCAATCACTATACGTATCTCGGAATGATGAAAGAGTCTATTGAAGCCGGGAAAAAGGGACTAAAGACTTTAGGGCTGCCTGTTCCGCGCAAAGTCAGTATGGCTTCCGTGCTGCGGCAGCTCGTGAAGGTTAAGCTGAGCCTGAGGGGCAGAACGACGGAGGAGCTTCTGGAGGGTCCGGAGGTAACCGATGAACGGATCAAGATGATGATGAGGCTGTTGGTCAGCTTTATTCCTCCCGCTTTTATATCAGGCGAGCAGAACCTATTTGGCTGGGTTGTCTTGAAGAAGGCGTACCTGTCGGCCCGTTACGGCAACAGTCCGGAATCCGCCGGCGCCTATATCGGCTATGCCATCCTGCTCTCCGGTATGGGAGATCTCAAGGGCGCTCGGGATTTTGGCCGGCTTGCTGTTGATCTGAATGAGAAGTTTGGTGACCTACAGTGGCGAAGCCTTGTCTACGTGCTGTACACGCTCTTCTGCCATAGCTGGAGCTATTCGTGGGACACGCTGGAGCAGAGATATAAGATGGCTATCGACTCCAGTCTCATGTCGGGTGATTTATTGTATTTAGCCCACGCGTGCTACTATATGAATTTATGGAATCCTTCCATGGAGATTGAGCAATATCTGCAGGAAAGCGCTCGAAGCATTTCGATGATCGAGAATACGAAGTACAAGGAAGCACTGGCAACCGCTAAGCTGGCAAGGCAAAAGTTCCGATGTCTGGCCGGTGAATGGGAGAACCCGCTGTCGCTGGACGACGATACGTTCAGTGAGGCGCAGTATCTAAGCGAGTTAACGGAGGCTAAATACTACTCGGGCATCGCGATTTACTATATAACAAAGATTCAGCTGTCCTACATGTACGGGCACTACGAGCAGGCGCTGCCTTATATCGAAAAAGCCTATGAACATATCGGCACCCTGGCAGGGTCTGCTTTTATGGAAGAATTCTCGCTGTATACGTTCTTGAGTTTAGCTGCCTGCTACCCTAGCTTCACCTTAAGGAAAAGGGTACAAGCGCGCAAACGGATGCAGAAGGAGCTAGGGCGTATGAAGAAGTGGGCGTTACATTGCCCGGAAAACTTCCTTACGCAGTATGAATTGATGCAAGCTGAGTTCGCAAGGCTGTTCAGCACGGATGAAACAGCGGAGCGGCACTACAATAACGCCATCCAAGCCGGCAGCAAGCGCAGCTTCATCAGGTATAAAGCACTCACCAATGAGCTGGCAGCCAAGTATTATGACGCCCGGGGACTAGGAGAGATGGCGGGATTCCTGTTGCGAAAGGCGGCTTATTCCTACTCGGTGTGGGGAGCCAAGGGGAAGGTCAGTCAGTTGGAACATGAGTACCCAGCTTATCTGGGGGAGTTAACCGGACCTCTCTACTGGCGGAAAGAACTTTGAGCACCTCGATTGAGAATATAGACATTCATTCGGTCATTATGGCTTCGCAGGCCATCTCCAAAGAGATCTCCCTGGATCAGCTTCTGCGTACCTTGATGAAGATCGTTATCGTCAATGCGGGGGCGCAGCGCGGCTGCATCTTGATGAATACAAGCTCGACATCGCTGGTGGCAGGCGGGTACGAGTCGGAGCAGGACGAGATTACCGTAAGAAAATACGATATTTCAGATTTCCATGAGTATCCGAAGGCAGTCCTCCAAGCGGTAGCAGCCAGCGGGGAGACCATTATTTATAATAATGCGGCGGATGAGACACCTTTTGCCGATGACCCGTACATCATGAGTAGGCAGCCTCAATCGGTCCTATGCATGCCGCTGATGAATCAGAATAAGGTTACGGCCTTTATTTATCTGGAAAATAATTTGGTCACAGGAGCCTTCACCAAGGAAAGGCTGAAGATGATCGATCTGCTGTCCAGAGAGATGGTCTATTCCTTGGAGAATGCCAGCTTGTACACTGATTTGGAGAAATCCGAGGAGAAGTACCGCGACCTGATCAATTATCTCATGGATGGGATTGCGATTATTCAAGATCGGAGATTCGTCTTTGTTAACGAAGCCATGGGGCAGATGCTCGGGTATGCGGCGGCGGATATGACGGACATGAGCCTGGAGAGATTCATGACGCCGGACGATTTGGCGATGGTGCAAAGCCATCATGATACGATTCTAGCTAATGCGGCCCCATCGCTGGAGTATGAGGTACGACTCGGTTACAGCGACGGCCGCAAGGAGATCACGGCTATCTTCAAAGCAACAGCTATTCAGTACCTTAGTAAGCCCGCCATTCTTGTTGCCGTCAAGGATATTACGGAGCGAAAGCGCTCGGAGGAGGAGCTGCGGACGCATAGGGATAAGCTCGAGCAGTTAGTGGCTGAGCGAACCGAGGAGCTGGAGCATAAGAACGCAGAGCTGAATCGTTATTTTGATATCGTAGATAAAAATGTCGTAATCGTGCAGATAGACCCGCATGGCATCATCACCCTGGTCAGCGAGGAGTTCTGCGAACTATCCGGATATCGCAGAGAGGAGCTTCTGGGCAGTAGGCATACCTTAATGAGGGCATCGAGCAATCCTGGCGGAGCGCATAAGGAATTTGCGATAAGCAGTATACAAGGGGACGGCTGGAGAGGGGAATTGCTCCAGAGGAGAAAGGATGGCAGTATCCTATGGCTGGACTTGATTATGGAGCCCGTCATCGCAGGCGATCTGGTCTCCGGCTACACCTTCATCGGTCACAATATTACGGACAAGAAGCGGATCGAGCAGCTCTCCATTACGGACGAACTGACCAGTCTATTTAACCGCAGGTATTTTAATGAGCTGTTTAGCCGCGAGCTGAAGCGGGCAGTCCGAAAGCAGAGCGAGCTGACCCTAATTCTGCTGGATATTGATTACTACAAGAAGTACAACGACACTTATGGTCATTACGAAGGAGATCGAGTGCTTCGCAAGATTGGCGCAGCTATTCAAGGGCAGCTCCGGAAGGAATCCGACTTTGCTTTCCGGCTAGGCGGCGAGGAATTCGGCATTCTTAGCAAAGGACGCTCCCCGAAAGGGTCTTATGACCTGGCTGAGCAGATCAGACAAAGCATTGAAGCTCTGCAAATTCCGCATGAGAAGAACGACCGGAGCGAGTATGTGACGGTTTCCGTAGGCGTGGCGGTCGCCAAGATGGAAGCAGGGGAATTTACGAATGAAGCGATGTACAAGCTGGCGGACAGCGCGCTCTACGCCTCCAAAGCAAAGGGCAGGAATTGCGTGACGCTGCATATTTTATCGCATGGGAATGTGTAGGTGTAATTCATAGCGCTAATGCATGAAGATCAGCAAGAGGAGGATGATCCACGTATCCGAAGGGATAATGCGGGTCATCTTTTTTTGGATGTAATTTATATATTATGCATAAAATGGGTTGACTTGGAAAATGATTCTCGTTTAGTATAAAAGTCTGTTGAGGCAAATTGTTAATATTATGTAAATTGTTGCTGTTATTTTCTATTTATTTTACAGCAGGAATGAGGTAGTTCAAGCTTTGCTTCACGGAACATGGGAGAAGGAGAGTGCCACATGGAAAAACAGGTTCAAACGGTTATTAGCGGCTCTTACCGCAAGCATTTCGGGCAGATGCTGGAGGTCAAGTCCTTTCTGGAGCAAGAAGGAATTAAAGTGCTGGCTCCTGTAAGCCAGGGAGTGGTCAATCCGGGAGAAGAGTTCATTATTTTGAACGAAGACCCGATTCAGGACCCAAGGACGCTGCAGGATTCGATCTTTGCTAAGATGCGGGTATCCTCCTTTCTGGTCGTCGCCAATATTGATAATTACATAGGCAAAGCGGCTGTCTTGGAAATGGGATATGCGGTTTCGTTAGGGCTGCAAATTCTGAGCATCGAGCCGGTTCAGGATCCGAATCTCGCAGGCTACTGCCGATTGTTCGAGGATGTGTTCCCTGCCTGGAAAGCATTCAAGGTGAAAGAATCGGGTGAGGCTCTATGTGCGGAAGTAAGCTGATTCTGGATTTGGGCAGCCACAGCGCCAAAGTCTATGCCCAAGCGGAGATGAAGGTGGAGCAGGTGGATGTGCTGACCTGGGAGCTGCTGGAGAATGAAATCGACTTCTCGAAGCTTGAGGAGCAGTTGAGCGGACTACTTGCCAAGCATGTGGATTTCCGTGAGGCATCCGGTCAAGGTCGTGTTCAAGCGATTGGAACGGAAGCGATGAGAAGATCGCCGGAGCTGTCCGAAGCTGTTAGCGGTATATGCGGCAGGCTGGGGATCGATTATCGGACGATCAGTCAGAGAGAGGAAGCAGAGCTTCTGAGGCAGGCACTTGCCGCATCGGGAATTCCGTCGGATCTGGATGTCATCAACGTCGGGGGAGGCAGTATCCAAATCTGGCTGCGATCGGGTCGGAGCCCGCATTTGCTGCCGTTCGGCATTTCGGATCTGAATCAGAGGTTTGCTCTATTGGAAGCGCCTGCCGGAAGAAAGGTAAGGGAATGTATCAAATGGGTGGCTGAACAGCTGCCGCGTTCCTTGAACCAATTTGCTTATACAGGAGGGGAATACACGTATTTACGTCATTTTTCGATCCAGATGGAGGGTGGATATTGTAAAAAGCAAAATTTTGCAAAGTTATCGGAAGCTATTGCGGCAGCAGATCTTGAGGAATTAGAAGCCTCATCTCCGTATGATTCGAAGTGGATGCGGGGAGCTGTCGCGTCGAACTGTATCGTCCTCGCGTGTCTGGAAACGTCCGGAGCCGGCTCGTTCATGCCGACCGACCTGAACATTGCACACGGCTTCCTCCAGCAATTATGAAAAAGCTGTTGTTCGTCAAGTTTTTGCTTTGCGGTACTCAACTTCTTTCTCGGCGGCTGGGCCAAAGTTGTGCAAGCTTCCCTACTGGCCGCGCTAGCGTGGATTCACTAGGGGCTTGGTATCCGATGAGCATTGATTAAATAAGGGGTTTCCTATATTAGAGATATCTAGTATAGGAAACCCCATTATTGTTAACGTATCACTCTTCTTTAGTTTAAAATTTCCCAGGCTTCTTGACGATGTGCTGCCAATTGGTGGGGAGTTTATCTGTTCTCAAAGTGTGTGTAATTTACCAATTTGACCTCAGGACCCGCGGATATTTCAAAGGTCAATCTGTCTTGACCTACAGAAATGTGTGGACCGACAACAGGTATAACATCAAGCGTAATTGATAAGATAAATCCGCGAAATCCATTCACCCTGTGAGACTCAACCACATCGACGAAATACGGATATACAAGCGGTGGTTCGCTTAATAAATCTAGATAATAATCTTGAACTGCATGGTTGATATGCGGATCTAGAAAATTCATAAGCATATCCTGTAATCTTAGCTCTGTAGAGTCCTCCTGGGGAGGACGATAGTGATTTTCAGCGTTTATTTGATTGGGAGACAATAGGATAATTGCCATAGTTAAAAAAATAATAATCACATTTCTTTTCATGCACCACACCTCATCCGGTTGTATGGATAGTGTGCCCATACTGCGACTTCTGTTATTCTACTAGTAAGCGCAGACTGGTATGTCCGAAAGGATGATAATGAAATGGAAACTAGAACAATCGCAGGAACAAGTAAAGCGGGGACGTCCATGACTATGAGATCAAGCAAAATGGTCAAGGTGCCTCATGAACTGGTAAAGTCTCTGAATAAAAAAGAGAGCTTGAAGCTGGATGGGATGTCCGTTATTGAATTCTGTTTTTACACGGAAGGCATAAAAGGAACCTATTTTTTGCAGGATCATCTTCTGCTAATCGTCAAATCGGGTGTCTATACAGTTCGCTTCGGTAATCAAGAATATACGATGCGGAGCAACGAAATGATGTTTATTCATAAATCAATTGGAGTCCAGTACGAGAAAGCGGGTGAACCTGATTCCGATTACATCCTCGACTATATGATGTTTTTCCTGAACGAGAAGGTAGTAAATGAATTCCTCAGATTCGCCGGGTTAAAACCAATGTATCTCGTGAATGATGTTGTTCCGATAACAGTCTTTCCGATCAATGACCGCATTGGAAGCTATATCGAGTCGTTAAAACCCTATTTCGAAAACCCTGATGAAGTCAAAGAAGGACTGGTACGTGTGAAGCTGATGGAATTGCTGTTTCACATAGCGGATTCGAATGATCGTTTTTTGCATCAAATGATGCAGCCCATAAGCAAGGACAGAGACAGCATCGCAAAGATCATGGAGGAGAACTTCTTGAATCCCGTTTCCCTTAACGACCTGGCCTATTTGTCCGGCAGAAGCTTGGCGACGTTCAAAAGGGATTTTCAAGCAATATACCACACCTCCCCGCTCAAATGGGTTCGCAATCGGAGGCTGGATAAAGCCAAGGAACTGTTAGCGGAAACGGCGTTATCTGTTACGGATGTCTGTTTTTCGACCGGATTCGAAAATATCGCTCACTTTTCCAAAGTATTCAAGGAAAGATTCGGACTCCCGCCGTCGGAGTTTAGACAGCATCTGAGGTTGAAGGAGGAGGCCTAAGGAGGCTAAAAAGTTGCTATACAGGCACCTGATTTGAAAATACCGTTTCGCGGAAATTGCCGTGGAACGGTATTTTATTATACAAAAACAAAATGAGCTAAATAAACAAATAAAATGAGCTTGTAGGCAAAGAAATTCATTCGTCTCCTTGATACTCTTATCTCATGCGGTAAACGCAGCAGTATGAAAATAAGAATGATAGAAAGGTGATGAAACAAATGAGAAAGGTAAAGTTGCATAATGAAATGATTCCTTCGATCGCTCTTGGTACCTGGTCATGGGGAACCGGTCAAGGCGGTGGGGATGCTATTTTCGGGAATTATCTTACCGCTGAAGATGTAAAACCGGTTTTTGATTCGGCGATGAAAGCCGGACTCCATTTATGGGACACTGCGACTGTGTACGGAATGGGAGCCTCCGAAAGCATTCTGGGCGAGCTTACAAAAGGCCGCGACGATGTGCTGCTCTCAACGAAATTCAATCCGCGAGTTGGCGGGCCTGTTGAAGACAGCTTGAATAGTAGCCTGAACCGGCTAGGCGTAGACCATATCTATATCTATTGGATCCATAATCCTCTTGATGTAAAAAGATGGACTCCAGAGCTGATTCCGCTCATGAAAAGCGGAAAAGTAAAATATGCAGGCGTCTCCAACCACAATCTGGAGGAAATCAAACTAGCGCAAAGCATTCTGGCTGAAGAAGGGCTGAAAATCTCTGCTGTACAAAATCATTACAGCTTATTGTACCGTTCGTCCGAAGAAGCCGGAATTATTGATTACTGCAACGAAAACAACATTGTGTTTTTCTCCTATATGGTGTTGGAGCAAGGCGCATTAACCGACAAATATAATACGAAAAATCCTCTCCCAAGCGGCACCAGAAGAGGAGAGGCGTTTCATGAAGACGTGCTTGCGAAACTGGAAGGCTTGATCCATGTTATGAAGGAAATCGGCAGTAAGCGTAATGCAACTTCTGCACAAGTTGCAATCGCTTGGGCTATCACGAAAGGAACTCTTCCGATCATCGGCGTTACGAGAACTTCCCAAATTGCTGATGCTGTAAAAGCCGCTGAAATCACGCTGACAGCACAGGAAATCCATGATCTTGAAGCAGCCGCGAAAGAGACCGGAATAGTAATCAAAGGTGAATGGGAAAAGGCGATGCATGAATCACTATAATCTGTCTTTTCGGATTACTGAACCACCTTCACAGTTGTATTAACCTGTTATTTGTCAGGAACGGTTCAGGAGACATCCATGGTGGATGCCTCCTTCCGATGTTCTATATCAGTCCGCGTTAAGATGATTGGGAAGTTGAGTCTTTTAAAAATTCTTCGAATCTGATCGGAGGACGTCCGATTAGGTTTTCCAAAGTGGGATCGATTTGCGAGAAATCCCCTTGCCGGCTTGCTTGAAAGATACCTGTAAGCAAGTTGATGATCGCTTCCGACATACCATGAGACGTCAAGCGTTTCCGATATTCTTCATCGGACACAACGATATGCTGAATGGGCTGATCCAAGACCTTGGAAGCAATCGATGCGATCCCTTCCATGTCAATCGCCTCGGAGGCCGTAAGAGGAGGGGTAATCCCGGTGAGTTTCCCCTCTGTCAAGATAGCCGCTGTAACTGCAGCCAGGTCCGAGTGAGTCGTCCAGGCAATCGGACCGCTTTCCGGGACTATTAATTCCCTTGTTTTCAAGGCATCCCTGATCATCAATAACGCTGAAGTAGCAAAAAAACCGCATCGAAGCGATGTGAAAGCCATCCCTGAAGATTTCAGAATCTCTTCTGTAGCCGCATTGGTGAGCATGGGGGGAACTGTGATGTCGCAGATGAACCCATGTGGCTTGTGTACAGCACTCGGCCCACCCCAGCCTTCTTTGCCATATCAATGGCGGTTTGATGTTGGCGAACAGCCTCTTCTCCCTCCAAAGTGTTGGATGAGACAATGAGAACTTGCGACGCTTGTTCAAAGGAGTGAAGGAGACTTTCGGAATCATCGAAATTTCCTTGTCGGACACGAACTCCGCATTCTTTTAGATCCTGAGCCTTGTTCGCATCCCTGACACTTACACCAATTTCCTCTGCAGGAACACGCGCGAGAAGTTCCTCAACGATCTTCCTTCCTAAATTTCCGTTAGCTCCGGTAACAACAATCATTTTTGCATGCATCCTTTCGTTTATAAATCGCAAAGTGAGTTCCTTGCCATACGATTTGGTTTGTGCAATCATAATCGTATAAGTAGAAGATAAAAGGATTGTGCCCCTACGAACAACCTGCAAAAAGCTGTTTTTGTTGTTTTTCCTACATATGAGTTCTTTTGTCCGTTATTTGAATTGAGGAAAAGGGGAGCAAAATGTCAGTAAATCCCGAAGATCCGCGTGTAATAAGAACCCGTCAACAGTTCGTGCAGGCTTTTAACGATTTGGTGAGGGAGAAGAAAAACTTCTATTCCATTTCTGTGCATGATATCACAACTCAGGCAGCTGTAAATCGAACAACGTTCTATGCGCATTTCCAGGATAAATATGATTTTCTTGAATACTGGAAAACGGAGAAGTTTCAAATTTTTGTAAATGACAGACTGCCAGAGGACGCAAGCTTCAATGCGGACAATTTGCGAATCCTTATTCAAACCATCTTCGATTTTCTTTTGCAGGCCCGACAGCACAGTACGCCCGGAGACAAGCAGTTTGAATCCATATTTGAAAATGCCATTCATAAGAAGCTTCATCGATTCCTGCTTACATGGTTACATGAGGCGAACACGCAGGGATTTTCGCATGATACAGTGGAAGCTAAGGCACTCGTTGTGAGTTGGGGCGTATTCGGGTCGGCTCTGCAGTGGAGCCGGAACACTCAAAGCCGCTCGGAGGAATGGATGGTAAAAGAAATCATTGAAGTTGTTTTGGTTGATCTGGCTCCTTTTCTTGAGCAAAAATCCTGGTAAGTTACCCATATTTTATCATCAATCTGTCCCTGAACCCATTTAGGGGCTTTTTGCTGTGCAGTCGAAAGAGTTTTCGTTGCATATCTCACATTTTTTCCGTTGCATACGACACAGATTGCCCCGCGTCGTTTTGTTAAGATGATTCAGGCGGATCACGAACGAGAACGTACGGACTCTTGCCCGTTGCGGCAAGGTAACCAAGAAAGGGGAGCACATATGCAAGCTTATCGAAGTACATTCAGCTTCAAGCTGTATGCGATGATTACAGCTTTAACCATGCTGCTGAGCAGCATCATTTTTACCACAGGAGGAGGGACAGCTTCGGCAGAAGCCCCAACTGTAACGACATCGGCGCAGGTAACGCCGGGGAGCGTAGCTGCAGGGACTACAGCTGTAGTGAACGTGGATGTTACCTCCACAGAGGCGGCATCCCTGCTGCTGGACGTCGAGGTTTTCGACGCTTCGCTTCAGAAGGTCTACCAAATCTTCAAAGATAACATTGCTGTAGAAGCAGCCCAGCAGCAAACCGTTCCATTCGAATGGAACGTGCCTGCGAACACAGCGCCGGGCAGCTATATCGTAAGCGTAGGGGTATTCGGTGCAGGCTGGAGCGGCATGTACGATTGGCACGCGGGAGCGACGAGCTTCCAGGTCGTAGCGGGGCAGCCGGTGCTCACGATCACAAGCAGCGCGTCCGCGGATACCGCGCAGGCTCTTCCGGGCAGCACCGTGCATGTGAATGCAGCGGTTACGGCTTCGCTGGCCACAGAGGCGCTCACGCAGATGAGCCTTGTCGGACCGGACGGCGCAATTGTGGCATCTAAGGAGTATGCTGATACGCTTGAGGCCGGTGCAGCCAAGACGTACAGCCTGGATTGGACCGTTCCGGCAGGTGCCGCGGAAGGCGTATATCACATCGCGGTGCAGGTGCTAAGCGCAGACCGAAGCACAACGCTGCATACCAATTCGGCAGCAGGCCAATTCACGATCGGCACGAATTCCACACCAGACCCCGTTTTATCCGCACCGACGAACCTCACAGCAGCCTCCGAGACGAATTCCATTCACCTTACATGGGATCAAGTGAGATCAGCGACAGCCTATGAGCTGGAAGCTGACGGCATCAGCTTGGGTGATTTCAATACGAACAGCTACACACACAGCGGACTTCAGCCGGATACGGCGCACAGCTACAGAGTAAGAGCTAAGAGCCCATCAGCGGTAAGTGTCTGGAGTGAGCCGGTTATGGCTAGAACGCTTCAGGAGCAGGTGAGCAGCCAGCTGACCGTGAACGTGAAAACCGGGAATAGCGCTAGCACGCAAATGCCAACCCCAGAGATCGAGATTTTTAATACGGGTTCGACGCCGGTTCCTTTGAGCGAAGTGACGGCTAGATACTATTTTACAATCGATAGCGAAAGGCCGTTGACGGTCGGTTTCTGGACGACAGCGCCTAAGGAGTTCGTGACCGCCCGATTCGTGAAAATGCCGATTCCTTCGGCAGATGCAGACTACTACCTGGAAGTAAGCTTTGCTGCCGGAGCGGGCCAATTGCAGCCCAGCAGCAAAGTAGGCGTATACACATGGATCAACAAAAGCGATTGGTCTAGCTTTGACCAGACGAACGATTACTCCTACAGCAGCTCCGGCTCCTCGGTGCCTAATGAAAAAGTAACGGCTTACCGCTCCGGTGTTCTCGAGTGGGGCACGGAGCCGACGCTGCTGGACATTCCGGCATCGCCTTCGAATATTACGGCCAAACCGGCGGACACGAGCATCCTGCTCACATGGGATCAGGTTGTCGGTGCCACAAGCTACGATGTAGATGCGGACGGAACGGTTGTAGAAAATATTCAAACCAATAGTTACCTGAATCAATGGCTTCGCCCGGGAACTCGCCATTCTTATAAGGTCCGATCCCGAAAAGGTGAGAATGTTAGCTCCTGGAGTTCGGCTGTCAATGTCAAAACAACCGGCGAACAGGACCTGCCTGCCCCGGTCAATGTGAGAGGTACGACGACAGAAGCTTCGATTTCACTGAAGTGGGACGCTTTGGAAGAAGAAGTAACAGGCTATGAGGTCGAAGTAGACGGTTCCATTATTCCCGTGGGCCCTGCACTTACCTATGTGCACAGCGGTTTGGCGGCAGGCACAGCTCATACGTACCGTGTCAGAGCCAAGGATGGCGAGACGAGCGGCCGATGGAGCTCTCCGCTGCGGACCAATACGGTTTACACGCCGACAGGCACATTTGATGTACAGTTTACGGTTGACACGTCGGCAGAGCGCGCACCGATCAGTCCTTATATTTATGGTACGAACGACGATTTAACCGGCACGGAGCATTGGGGCTCCCGAAGAATGGGCGGCAACCGCATGTCCACCTACAACTGGGAGAACAATGCTTCCAATGCAGGCGAGGATTATTTTGAAATGAGTGATAACTACATTCCGTGGTATTATGGCGGCGTCCCTTGGGGCGGCAATATGGATGATCCGGGCATCGGCGTTATGGGCTTCTATAATAAGTCGCTAGAGATGGGGGCTTACACCTTGACCACGCTGCAGACTGCAGGCTTTGTTGCCAAGGATAAGAATGGAGCCGTCTCCGATTCGGAAAAAGCGCCTTCCAGCCGTTGGGTTCAAGTGAAACCGGCGAAGAATGCACCATTCAGCCTTACACCTGACACGAATGATAACGCCGTCTACATGGACGAATTCGTAAATCTGCTGGTGCATAAATACGGCAATGCTTCGACGCCGACCGGCATCAAGGGGTATTCGCTCGATAACGAACCTAGCTTATGGCAGTCGACCCATCCTCTCATGCATCCAAGCAAACCGGGAGCGGTGGAGGTTCTGACGAAAGGAATCGATACGGCCAAAGCCGTGAAGCATGTGGACCCATATGCGGAAATTTACGGACCTGCCGCTTATAGCTTCGATGAGCTTTACAGCATGCATGCAGCGGATGATTGGAACGCGATCAAAGGGAACTACAAATGGTATGTGGACTACTATCTGGATAAATTCAGAGTAGCTTCCGAGCAGGAAAACACACGTCTGTTGGATAGCTTGGATTTCCACTGGTATCCGGAAATTTCCGCAGGGGGCTACCGGATTACGGATGAAGGCTCCTACACCAACCTTGAAGCGAACAAAGCGCGGATGCAGGCGCCTAGATCCCTATGGGACCCTACCTATACGGAGAATAGCTGGATCGGTCAGTGGTACAGCTCGTTCCTGCCGGTGCTGCCGCGGGTTCAGCAGTCGATCGATCAGTATAATCCGGGAACGAAGATGGCTATTACGGAGTATAACTACGGCGGGGAGAACAACGTGTACGGAGGTATCGCCCAGGCCGACGTGCTAGGTATTTTCGGCAAGTACGGCGTGCATCTGGCGACTTTCTGGAAGATGGTTAATTCTTTGAAAGACGCTCTCTACATCTCATCCGCGGTCAAAATGTTCACCGATTACGACGGCAACGGCGGTAAATTCGGTGATACCAAAGTAAAGGCAGAGACGAACAATATCGAGAACAGCTCGATTTACGGTTCGATCGTTGCAAGTAGTGACGACGAACTGCACTTGATTGTGATGAATAAGAACAATGATTTTGATATGAATGCTGTTCTGAACATAGCAGGCAGCGGTACGTACACATCGGCAAGAGTATATGCCTTCGACAGCGAGAGCAGTGAGATAACGGAGCGTGAGGGCGTGACGAATATCACGAACAATACCTTTACGTACACCGTGCCTAAATTGACGGTTGCGCACATTATTTTGTCCAAATAATTCAACAGTGACGTGGGGCTTGTCCGAAGGGGCAGGCTCCATGATTGTTTTCTGGAGGAGTTTCAGTAAGAATGTCGAATAGGAGCAACAAGTAACATTTCGTACGATCGGGAGAATCCAATGTGGACAACAAATACGTATACCAGATGGGCAGCAGGTCTACTCATCATACTTACGCTATGCGTAACGTTCTTAACCGGCTTTGACTTCACCCAACAGGCAGCTCCGGGGGGAAAGCTGTTCAAGGCTTTATGGATGTAAGAGGCAAGGAAAGCGAATCGGTTCCGCTTGAAGGGGAGTGGGCATTTTATTGGAATCAACTGCTTACTCCAGATCAAGTTGATAGTCAGGCGGCAGATCGTCAATATGTAGAAGTTCCTTCAAGCTGGAATAAATATGAGCTCGCAGGCGCGGTGAACAGCTACTACGGTTATGCGACCTATGCGCTGACCCTTACACAAACACCAAGGAAGGACAAGAATGCGCTGTATATCCCTAACATATCGACAGCCTACAAAATTTGGGTGAACGGCGAGCTTTTAAAACAGAATGGTGTCATAGCGACTTCAAAGGAACAAGCGGTTCCCATGAGCAGGGAGTTCATTCTGGAAGTTCCTTCCGATACAGAGACCCTTCATATTGTGATACAGGTTTCCAATTTTACGCATCCTCGCGGCGGTATTAATGAGAGCATCAAATATGGAGACTTCAATCAACTGTCCGACAGTTTGCAAAATAAAACCGCCTACGATATGTTCCTGACAGGCGCATTATTCATCATGTGTTTGTATCATCTGGGTTTATACTGTATGAGGAGATCGGACAGTTCACCGCTGTATTTCTCGATCTTCTGTCTATCGATTGCGGTTCGAACGCTGCTTGCTGGCCGAACAGCGGTGTTCACCTTGCTGCCGCAATTAACTTATGATCTCGCCGTTCGCGGCGAATATATCGGTTTAGTGCTGAGCGTAGTATCGTTCACGCTATTCTTACGCCGCATCTATACGCGGGAAATGTCTCTGCTTGTACTTCGGGTATTGTGCTTGGTTTCCGCTGTATACGCGGTGATTATTCTATCGACCGAGCTGCAGTTCTTTATGTCGCTCTTGAAATATTTTCAGATTGTGATCCTGATTTCGATTAGTTATGCGTTGTACGTCTTTATCCTGGCGGCCATTCGTAAGAGAGAAGGGGCGCTGTTTTCCTTAGGCGGCTCCATTGTGCTCACCATTACGATCTTTAACGATATTCTTTATAATCAAGGTCTGATTCTCACAGGGTATTATGTGCCCCTCGGCTTACTTGTTTTTATCGTATCGCACTCTTTTATTTTGGGGATGAGCTTCTCCAAAGCTTTCGCATCTTCCGAAGAGTTGGCGTCCAAGCTCCTACTGGTGAACAGCTCCTTGGAAGAGAAAGTCAGGGAACGGACGGTCGAACTGGAGGAAGCGAACCGATGGCTCGAGAAGCAGACGCTGGCTGATGGTTTGACGGGAATTGCCAATCGCAGACACTTTGACGAGGAATCGCAGAGATTGCTGAGGAAAGCCAAGAATGACAACACGGGTTTCTGCTTGCTGTTAATGGATATCGACTGTTTTAAAGGGTATAACGACACGTACGGCCACTTAGCCGGAGATGAATGTTTAAGGAAAGTGGCGCGCGCGCTTGATACGATGGCTCGACAAGAGGGCGGGATGGCCGCCAGGTTCGGCGGGGAGGAATTTGCTTATATTGCTTGCGGAGCGTCAGACGAATTAAGTGGATTAGCGGAGCAAGCAGTATCCGGTATACGCGCCCTTACTATTCCGCATGCGGCATCAGGAGCCGCCGCGCATGTGACCATAAGCTGCGGGATGGTAACATGGATGGCCCATACCGACCATGAACCGCCAGGACTCCAGCTATTGATTCAAAAGGCGGACGAACTGCTCTATCAAGCCAAACAATCCGGGAGAGACCGGTATTACCAAGAAACAGTCCAATAAAAGCCCCAGTGACGGAAGCTATCGAGGCGGAGTTCATACCTCTGTGGATAGCCGTCACTAGGGCTTTTTCGCTGTATTATTCTTACAAGGAATAGAGTGACTCACTTCGGCGCTTTGCTGACAAAAACGCGGGGCTCCGAGCTCTCCAGAAACTGATACCAGCGCTGGCGGAATCGGACCTGCGGACCATCCGCGGGTACGTGCGCTTCCATGCGCAGTGCGTCAGGAATCGGTCGGGGATGCTGGCTCTCAACAATGGCGCGGTCCTCTTCCAAGACACGGGAGCTATAGCGGGAGAAGATGCGGCTGACCAAAGGAAGCTTCGCAAAATTTCGCCCGGCATACCCGAATATGGCAGTTACTTCACGATCTACAGGTGTGAAGGTCACGTAGTTGATAAATTGGGCCCGACTCGGTTCGGCGGGTGTCAAGATCCAATGCTGGGGAAACTGATAGTTCAGAAGCCCGCTGCCGTTCCGGATCGAAATTTGGTCACCTTCAGCGGTAAAGTCGATGTGGATATCCGTTCGGCTCTTCTTGCCGATCGTGCTGCGGTGCACGATGGGAACATGAGCCACATCGAGCACGCTTTCCACAGCGCGAGTCAGGTGGGCTTCCCAGACGGCATCGTAGGGCGCCAGAACGAAGTCCGGGTTATCGAGCTGCGGATACAGCTCCAGAGCGGGCAGGGGGTGGTCCGGCTTGTCGCTGCCCGGTATCGGGTACACCCAGATCAGGCCGGCTCGTTCTACAGCCGGGTAGGTTAGGGTGTGGGCGAATTCCGGTATAGCCCGCTCGGGATGTGCGGGAATCTCCACGCAGCGTCCGCTGCCGTCAAAGCTCCATGCGTGATAGGCGCACCGGAGCAGATTGCCGCTGCAGCTGCCAAGCGATAAGTCCGCTCCGCGATGGGGGCAGTACGCATGCAGCGCTTGAACCCCTTGAGCCGAGCGGAATAAGACGATGTCCCGGCCGATGACTCTCCGCTTCAGCGGCTTCCCGCCGCGTAGCTCCTTCGACCAAGCAACCGCATACCAGGAAGCGGGAAAGACCTCATGATCTTCTTCACGACTTGGACGATAAGAAGTATCCATGTATAAGGCTCCTTTTTCAAATAGTAGCTGTACACAAACTCTTGCTGCATAGAAAAGCCGCAATGGTTTGAAGCTGGTATCTATAATTTTATTGAATTTCGGGTATAATTCCAAGAGTAAACTCGAAGCTGCGGCACCGGATAGCTTCTATAACTGAGCGAATGATGAAAGGATCAGCAAGGGGGTGAAAGGGGCTAAAAACTCATACTTATTGGACAGCATTCTGCACCCTGCGTAACAATGGCTGCAGCGTAACATGAAGTTTGCAAAAGGGGTATTGACTTCCTTTGATTAATATCTTAATATTAAGATATACAAAATAAAGATATCGCAGAAAGCTAGCCGACAAGAAGCTTCACCTACTAGCAGCCGAAAGGAAGTGACTCTCTATGAAGTCTGCACCGGATAACGAATCTCTTCGTTTATACATTGCTTTGTCCAGAGCAAGCGAATGGGTGAATGCCCATGCTGACCGAGACATCAAGAGACACGGCCTGACCCGAACGGAATTCGGTGTGCTGGAGCTGCTGTATCACAAGGGCTCGCAGCCGCTGCAGCAAATCGGCGGCAAGGTGCTCATGAGCAGCGGCAATATTACGTACGTCGTCGATAAGCTGGAGAAGAAGGGGTATGTGCAGCGCAGAACCTCTCCTGATGACAGAAGGTTAATTTTCGCCGATATGACAGAACAGGGCAAAGGGTTCATTGAAGAAGTGTTTCCCATGCACACGGATGTCATTGAGAAAGCAGTCGAAGGTCTCTCCCCCAGGAGAAGCGGGCTGCCTCCATCCTGCTGAAGAAGCTGGGCCAACACGCACAGGCAACATTCAAGTAGTTATATACCGCTGACGGGTATAACTGCTTATCTTTTAGAACAATATCTTAATATTAAGATATTACATCAACCAAAACTAAAGGAGATGGAAATTATGAGTCAACTTACAAATCAGCAACAACAAGGACAACAAGCAACTTCGGGTATTCATCATATTACTGCTTTTGTACAAAACGCACAGGGTACGGTCGATTTCTATGCAGGTGTGCTCGGACTTCGTTTGGTCAAAAAAACGATCAACTTCGATGCGCCGGAGGTGTACCATCTGTACTTTGGCGATGAAATGGGATCGCCCGGCACGATCATTACGTTCTTCCCTTGGGCAGGGTCCCGCAAAGGCCGCATCGGCGGCGGTCAGGTCGGCATCACAACGTATGTCGTTCCTGAAGGTGCATTGGCTTTCTGGGAAGAGCGCCTGACGCAGCATGGTGTTACCTACGAAACGACAGTCCGATTCGGTGAAACCTATCTCCAATTCAAAGATAGTGAAGGCCTCAATCTTGAAATTGTTGCACGGAAAGCGGGCAAAGCAAGCACGTGGGCGTTTGGCGGCATCCCAGCGGACAAAGCCATTAAAGGATTCGGTGGAGCGGTGCTCTACAGTACAGCGCCGGATCGAACAGGGGCTTTGCTGGAGCAAGTCATGGGCCTTCACAAAGTAGGTCAAGAAGGGGCATACGCCCGGTATGTGGCATCCGCCGATCTGGGTAACGTGATTGATGTGAACGTAACGCCAATGCCATACGGCGCTGGAGGAGCGGGTACTGTGCATCATATTGCTTGGCGGGCCAAAGATTATGAGGATCATGAACGCTGGAGAGCGCATGTGGAGCAAAACGGCTTCCATCCGACTCCGATCATCGACCGTCAGTATTTTAACGCCATCTACTTCCGGGAAGCGGGCGGTATTCTGTTCGAAATCGCTACAGATCCTCCGGGCTTTGCGCGTGACGAGGATACGGAAGCACTGGGCGATAAATTGATGCTCCCTGAGTGGTACGAACCGAACCGCTCCGAAATCGAGAAAAACCTGCCGCCTATTCAGGTGCGGACACTGGAGGTGAATGAGTGATGAAGCATATTTTTCAAAAGGCATTGATTCTAAAGCCCCTGTGTTGCTGCTGCTGCATGGCACCGGCGGTACGGAAACAGATTTGCTGCCACTGGCAAAAGAAATCTCGCCGGATTCCTCTGTGCTAAGCGTGAGAGGTAATGTGCTTGAGAACGGGATGCCTCGATTTTTCAGGAGGCTGGCAGAGGGTGTGTTCGACGAGGAGGATCTGCTCCTTCGGACTGAGGAGCTGCATGCATTCCTGGACGAGGCAGCGGGGCAGTACGAGTTCGACCGCGGCAATGTGGTTGCGGTCGGTTACTCGAACGGTGCGAACATCGCAGGGAGCCTCTTATTCCACTGCGAGGGCTCCCTCCGGGGCGCGGTCCTGCACCATCCGATGGTGCCGCGGCGCGGCGTGCAGCTGCCGGATTTGTCGGCAGTCCCTTGCTTTATCGGAGCGGGGCGTAATGACCCGATCTGCACAGTAGCGGAGACGGAGGAGCTGATCGAGCTCTTGGAATCCGCGGGTGCTCCGGTTACCGCGCACTGGACGGCGCAGGGCCACCAGCTGACGTATCCCGAGGTGCAGGCCGCTGCCGCTTGGTTCAAGCAGGTATTTCTGAAATAAAATAGATGGATAGGCTCCATCTTTTGTGAAATGTAAAAAGACCGATGCCGGCGGGCATCGGTCTTTTTTGTCAGTAGAGCTGGGTCCATTTCGAGCTTCAGCAGCTTTTCTTCGAATGCTTCTAAAACTATCCAAGGAACCTTCTGCACTTCTTCAAACACTTCTGAGCACTTCATTAGCTCTACAAATAATGGTCCCTTAAGAACCTATCTCTGTAGGCGGCTGTATGTAGTGTCGGTTCACTCAAAGCTCCAATCCAGTCACACCGTCGCCGACCTGGCGTCGGTCTTCTTCTGCACGCTACGCAACCGAACGGCGAAGCCGATCGCGGCCGAGGTCAGACCAACGATGATGCCGACCCAGAAGCCGAATGGGCCGAGGGCAGTGTGGGACGCCAGCATATACCCGGCGGGTATACCAACGCCCCAATAGGAGATCAGCGCGATGATAAACGGCACCGACGTGTCTTTATAGCCGCGCAGGGTGCCCTGCAGCGATGCTTGGGCTGCATCGGAGAGCTGGTAGAACGCAGCATAGATCAGGAACTGCTTGATCCAGAGAATCACTTCTCGCTGGGAGCTGTACAGCATAGCGATGTCTCCCCGAAGGAGATATAAGAAGATTGAGCAGGTCCCCATCAGTCCAATTGCCGAGAAAATCCCAAATCGGCTGTAAGCCCTGGCATCCTTCGGGCGATCCGCGCCCAGCTCGTAAGCGACTAGGATTGTTAACGCCGAGGATATGCTGAGAGGCACCATGAACAGCAGGGAGGAGAAATTAATGGCAGCTTGGTGAGCGGCAATCTTGACGGTGTCGAACATAGTGCCCATGAGCAGAGTCACAACAGAGAAAATACTCGCTTCAAAGAAAATCGACAGACCGATCGGTACGCCGATCGACAGCTGCTCCTTCCATGCCTGCCAGGAAGGTCTATACCATTTGAGCAGTAGACGGTAACGGCGGGTGGCTTCAACACGAAATACCATGATGACATTGAGCAGCATAATCAGCCAATACGTGATGGCAGTCGCATATCCTGCGCCTGCACCACCTAATCTAGGAAAGCCAAGCTCGCCAAAGATGAGTGCATAATTCAGCAAGGCATTCACCGGAACGGCGATCAGCAGAATAACCATCGAAATTCGCGTGAATCCCTGCGCATCAAAGAAATTGCGCAGCACACTTGAAGCAAATAGCGGAATGATGCCGATGGACAGACCGGTCAGGTAGCGCTTGGCTACATCCTGCACAGCGGCATCCAGATGCATGATCCCCAGCACAGGCTCTAGGAAGACAGACCCCAGAATGATGATGACGACAGCCAGCAGTACGGCGAGGTACAGGGCTTGCGTGACCACTTTGGCAATCTGCTCATGCTGTCCGCCGCCATATAAGCCTGCAACCATGGGCGTGACGGCGAGCATAATGCCGCTGAGTCCAATGGCGATCGGCATCCAGAGGCTGGCACCAATCGCAACACCTGCCAAATCGCTGGTTCCTGCACGTCCTGACATCATCGTATCGAGCACGGTCATAGCGTTATAGCTAATTTGTGTAACTAAAATAGGGAGTAAAATTTGCAAAAATAATGTAATTTTTGATTTCCAAGTTGCTGCATGCTGCATGAGTGTTTTACCTCCGAAAAACCTTGAATTGTCGAGTATGGCGGGTAGAAGATTGCAGTCGTCGCAGCCATAAAAACGATTGTAACAGAGTTATCTGTATTCGCCTATATGAATCTTACAAAGGTCAATTAAGTCGTCCAAGCTTTCTGTTGCTCTTGTCTTCCAATTGTTGGTAGAATAAATCAGTGTACGATAGCTTCGTAGAACGGGTATAGGAGAGTGAGGAATAGAAACGCGGCCTCCTGTCCAGGACGTAGCATCAGAACCCGCTAAAATAAAGGGAGTGTTGAGTGTTGGAGATGGTTGTGGATTGCGCAATATTAGGTGGGGGACCGGCAGGTCTGAATGCGGCTCTTGTGTTAGGAAGATCGAGAAGACGGGTCATATTGTTTGATAACAACCAGCCAAGAAATGCTGTTACCGGAGTGTCACACGGCTTTATTACCCGTGACGGTGTAACGCCTCAAGAGTTCAGGCAGTTGGCACATCAGGATTTAGCTAAATACCCCAATATCGAGCTGCGGCAAGCTGCGGTTACGGATATCGTTAAAGCAGCAGAGGGCACCTTTCGGATCACGACCGAGAATGGTGAGCAGTATGAGGCCAAAACCGTGCTTTTGGCGACTGGGCTAAAGAATATCCTTCCTGCTGTTGAAGGTATTGAAGATTTCTATGGAAAAAGCTTATTCAGCTGCCCTTATTGCGATGGATGGGAGCATCAGGATCAGCCGCTTATATTGATTTCTGAAAATCCGTACATCTTTCATACCACCAAGGTGTTATACAACTGGAGCAAGGATATTATCGTCGCCTCTAACGGACATTCCTATTTGACCGATGAACAGAAGGCCGTACTGCAAGCCAAACAGATTCCATATTATGAGCAAAAGATCATTTCGCTCGCCGGACAAGACGGCAAGCTGGAGAGAGTCATCTTCGAAGACGGGACCGAGATCGAGCGAGCGGGTGGCGTTGCCGCAGCGGGCTGGCGCCAGGCACTGCCCTTCGGCGAGCTGCTCGGCTGCGAATTGACCGACTTCGGAGGCATCAAGACCGACGGGTTCGGCAGAACGAACGTGAAGGGTGTCTATGCAGCCGGAGATGCTGCGCTCGTGGAGCCTGCGCAGCTGGTCATAGCCGCGGCGGATGGCAGTAAGGCCGCTATTGGCATCAATTCGGATATGCTGCTGGCTGAATTCGGGTGATACGGTATGATTTCTGAGCTACATTTCAATGAAACGAATTCGTCCCCGTCGGGATGGTCGTAAGCGACAGCTCCACTCTGTCCGCCCCTGAAAGCAGGAGCGGGCTTTTTTGCCGTTCCAAATTTGCAAGCGCTCCCCGAAGACTTATAATAAGGGCAACTATAACCGAGAGGATGCGCGCTTATGTTCTACTCCCTGAAGAACCGGTTGATTGCTTTCTTTGTGCTGCTGCTCGTACTATCCTTCAGTGCGGTATCATTTCTGATTTTCAATGAATCCCGGTCCATGATCCGTAATTATATCGAATCTTCCGCATTAGAAAAGATGGACGAGTACGGCTCCTTCGTCAATATGGCGCTTATGCAAATCTATGACTTATCCTCGATCGTATTTAACAGCGATGCAACCAAAACATGGGATAACACATTAATAGATCCTAACGTATCAGACGGCGAGAAGATGCTGGCGAACATCGATATGAGCCAATTTCTGACGAGGGCTACGAACAGCTACTCCAGTATTTCGTCTGTACTCATCTATAGACAGGAGGGGCTGTGGGTAGGCACAGACAATCAGGTGATGGAGGATAGCAGCTTCCTGCAAGAGTCTTGGTATCAGCAGTTCAAGCAGAAGGGCGACCGGTGGGTGAATGCGCATACAGATGAGTTTGAAGCCAAGCGCTCAAGCCCGTACAAGGTGGTAAGCTTGCTGCTTCCGATCGGTACCTTCGAGCCGTCCATCGCCAGGAACGTGATGAAGGTGAACGTGAATGAGCAATTTTTCCTTGAGCCGCTAAACCGCATTCATCTGGGGGATAGCGGAACGATATTTCTCCTCGATGAAGAGGGCCAGCCCATCTTGTCGCAGGATGATTACAAGACGCATACGCAGGAAGTGCAAAAGGTCGAGGAAATTCGTAACAGTCAGTCCATGCAGGGAGTCGTCTATGTCGACAATGAACGCGGGTACACAGACATTCTCGTGTACAAAAAGCTGAAAGAAAGCAACTGGATGCTCGTATGCTTTGTGCCTGAGAATGAGCTCTTCGCCAAGCTGAATAAGCTGCGGACCAGTATTTTCTTTGTAGCCAGCCTTCTCTTGATTGCTGCGATCATCATTGCCACCTCGCTTTCCTACGGCATCACCAAGCCGTTATCGAGACTGGCCTCGGCTATGCGCTATGTGCAGCAGGGGGATTTTTCTCTGGCGGAGAGCCGGATTCCTCCCGAGAGGAGCGTTCGCAACGAAGTTGGCTTTGTTACGTCGACGTTTCGGCACATGGTCGGGCAGCTTAGGCATCATATTAAGATGGAATTCGAGCTCAAGCTGCTGCGGCAGAGAGCGGAATATAAAGCGCTGCTGATGCAGATCAATCCGCATTTTCTCTTTAACACCTTGGAGCTGCTCAGCAGTCTTGCCATTCAGCAGCGTACGCAGGATACAGTTCGGGTCATCGAGTCCTTGGGTAAAATGCTTCGCTTCTCGCTCCGCAGCAACGATGATATCGTGCCGCTAAGCGAGGAGATGCAGTACGTTAAGCACTATGCCTCGATTCTGCAAATCCGCTTCCGGGAGAAGCTGACGGTATCGATTGAAATGAATGCCGGTCCGGAGCTGGAGCGTCTGCATATCGTTAAGTTTATTCTTCAGCCGCTGCTGGAGAATGCGGTGAAGTACAGCTTCCAGCAGCAGACAGAAGCTGAGGTTCGGGTCACGGTGGGGACGCACGAAGGGAAGCTCAGTCTGTGTGTATCCGATAACGGCCCCGGCATGCAGCCGGATCTGGTACAGAGTCTGTATGCGGAGGCCAGAGCTATGCACGTGGACCAGATTTTGAACAGCCGCACCCGACAAATTGGACTTCGCAATGTGTTAGCCCGGTGTCAGCTCTATTATGGGGAGTTGTTCACTTTTGTTATTGATTCAAATCCGGGAGAGGGAACTCGCATCGAGCTCTGTCTGCCCATTCAGGAGGGGAAGCAGGATGTATCGAGTCATGATCGTGGATGATGAGCCTGAAATCCGAATGGGGCTCCGCCTCAAGGTGGATTGGGACCTATTAGGGCTTACGGTTGCCGCGGAAGCATCCAATGGTGTCGAAGCGTTGGAGAAGCTGGAGGTCGATCCTTACGACATTGTGGTTACCGATATGAACATGCCGGCCATGAACGGTGTATCACTGCTGGAGGCTTGCCGTCTGCGGTATCCACAACTCAAATTGATTGTGATTACGGGGTACGAGGATTTCCATTATGCCCATGCGGCCTTGAAAAGTAAGGTGCGTGATTATTTGCTGAAGCCAGTCTCGCAGGATGAATTGACCGAGGCACTGAGCAAGGTAGTTCGTGAACTGGAGGAAGCCAGAAGCGCGATGAATCAGCAGGAAGTGACGCAGTGGCGAATGACGCGCTATTTCAAGGAGATGAAAGAGCACTTTCTCGTGCACCTGGTCAAAGAGGAGTGGGCTGGGGCAAGCGTTGTGCAGGAGCGCTCCAAGTGGTTTCAGCTTGATTCTTGGGGGGCGGCCCCGGTACGGTTTCTTGCCGCGGGACTTCCGGTACGTGCATGGCAGGGCACGGATGAAGAACGGACACCGGATAAGCTGCGACTGCCTTTCGAGCTGATCGGCAGAGAATTTGCAGAATCGTGGGAAGAGCCGCTTGAGGTATTCCGTGATCCGAATTACCCGGGGCTGCTGCATGCTGTGATCCAGGGCGATTTGGATAGCGCCCAGCGCTTTGCCCGTGCGTTTAAGGATTGCGTGAGCCGTCAGCTTGCCTACGAGCCGGTGGTTGGCGTCGGAGAGCCTGTGCTCGGCTTTGAGGCCTGGAAGGAAGGCTACTTATCCGCACTGTTGGCGTGGAATATGACGGAAAGCCGGACGCAAGGCTGGGAGCAAGACTCCGGGGCCGGCGGCAAGGTTGTCTTGTCGGAGGATACGGCCAAGATCGTTCAAAAATACCTGCTGCGCGGGGAATTCGAGCAGTTCAGACAAGTACTGCGCCGGGAGCTGGGCGCTGCCTTCTCTCATTCCGGTGTTCAGTTCGTTAAACTGATTTTTCAGCTGTATGTGTTGATGGATACGACCGCTCATAACGCGGGAGTCAGACCGGTCGGCTCCGGCCAGCTCTGGATTCGTCCCGGCTTGGTGCACAGTCTGAACACAGTGGAGAAGGCCGAAGAATTCCTGATGTCGCTGGGAACCGCGATAATGCGCCAGCTGAAGTCTGGGTCCGAGGATGCCGAGCAATCTATGATTGAGGCAGCTCAGCAGTACATCCAGGAGAACTATATGTACGAGATCAGCCTGTCGATGCTCGCAGAACGCTTTAATTATCATCCTACTTATTTCTCCGAGCTGTTTAAAGCGAAGGTGGGAACGACTTTTATCCAGTACGTGACGGATCTGAGAATGAAGCAGGCCGTCCATCTGCTGGAGGACACGGGGCTCGGTCTTGCGGATATCTCCGAGTTGACCGGCTTCTCGAATGCGAGCTACTTCAGCTCTAAATTCAAAAAGCTGTACGGCATGAGTCCATCCGACTACCGTCAGCAAGCATCCGAAAAATTTAATAACGAAGAGCCGAAGAAATAGAATTCAAGCGAATGCGCCGCTTCCGTATGATAGAGATACAGATAACAGCACTGTACTCGATACTTACACGTTAGGAGGCGGCATGCATGAATACGACGCGACGAACAAACCTTTGGCGCCAAAACCGAACGGCCTATCTATTTTTGCTTCCTTGGCTGCTCGGTTTTTTTGGCCTTACGCTGGGACCCATGCTGGGCTCTCTCTACTTGTCTTTTACCAATTATAATTTGCTTACTCCGCCGGAGTTTCTCGGGGTTGGCAATTACGTACAGATGTTTACGGATGATCCAACCTTTTACGGGTCTTTGAAGGTTACCTTTGCCTATGTGCTTTTCTCGGTACCGCTGCGTTTGATCTTCGCTCTATTGGTAGCGATGGCTTTGAATAAAGGCATCAAGGCGCTCGGTATCTACCGAACCGTATACTACATTCCGTCGCTGCTCGGAGGCAGCGTAGCGATCGCGATCGTCTGGCGTAAAATCTTCGACGGCGATGGTCTCCTGAATCACTTTCTCGGATTTTTCGGCATTGATGGTCCGGCCTGGATCGCCAACCCGAACTACATCATGCATACGATTGTTACACTGGCTGTTTGGCAGTTCGGTTCGGCCATGGTGATTTTTTTGGCGGGGCTCAAGCAGGTTCCTGCTGATCTCTATGAGGCTTCGCAGGTGGACGGCGCCGGGAAGGTTCGGCAATTTTTCCAGATTACCTTGCCGCTCTTATCTCCGGTTCTCTTCTTTAACCTGGTGATGAGCATTATCAACTCCTTTCAGGTCTTTACCCCGGGCTATGTCATCGGGGACGGACGCGGAGGTCCGCTGGATTCCACATTGTTTTACACACTGAACCTGTATATGCAAGGGTTTTCCTTCTTTAACATGGGGTACGCTGCAGCTCTGGCTTGGATTATGGTCATCATCATCGGGGTGTTCACAGGCGTCATCTTCCTGACTTCGAAGTATTGGGTCTTCTATGGCGATGGCAAGGATGAGAGGGGATGAGAACATGACACATTCAACCGCATTAGGACGTACAAGCAGACACGTGATCATTATCGCCCTCGGCCTGATTATGATGTATCCGGTCCTATGGCTGCTCTTCAGCTCCTTTAAGCCGAATACGATGATCTTTACCGATACCAGCCTGTGGCCGAAGCAGTGGACGCTGCAAAATTATGTGAATGGCTGGAAAGGGCTGCAGGGCATCTCCTTCGGGCGCTTCTTCGCCAATTCCTTGCAGGTGTCGGGATTTTCGATGCTGGGGAACGTGGTGACCTGCTCGCTTGCTGCTTTTGCTTTTGCCAGATTGGAATTCCGCTTCAAGAAGGTGATGTTCGGGCTCATGCTGGTTACCATCATGATTCCTTATCACGTCACGCTGGTGCCGCAATATATCATGTACAACAAACTTGAATGGATTAACACGTATTTGCCGCTCGTTGTTCCGAAGTGGCTCGCACATGACTCGTTCTTTATTCTGCTGATGGTCCAGTTTATCCGGGGGATTCCCAAAGAGCTCGATGAGAGCGCTGTAATCGATGGCTGCGGACAAGGCCAAATTTACTGGCGCATTATGCTGCCGCAGCTGGTGCCCGCTCTGATTACGACGGCCATCTTCACGTTCATGTGGACCTGGGATGATTTCTTCAGTCAAATGATCTATTTGAACAAAGTGAGCCTGTTCACAGTACAGCTCGGCATTCGCTCCTTGTTCGATCCTTCCGGTGAATCCGATTGGGGCGCATTGCTGGCGATGTCGGTCCTGTCCCTGGTTCCGATTATGACAATCTTCCTGTCGTTTCAGCGGTACTTCCTCGATGGGATTGCGACAACAGGTTTGAAATAAGCATGCAGCAATACCTGAAAAAATGAATAGTCAACTGCCGAAGGAATGACATTCATTCGTGAGGCGCTGCTAGGGTAAGATCAATACACAGGCTCCATACTACCAATAAGGGGGATTACAAGATGAAGAAACGTTTTATGGGACTGGCAATGACGATGACGATGATGGCTTCCGTCCTGGCCGCTTGTGGTGGCGGAACCGCTGGAGGACCTGCAGCAGCAGGTACGTCTGCTCCTGCAACGACGTCGGCTGCGGGAGCAGCTGCGGCAAGCGGTGAGCAGGTTGAGCTGCGCGTCATGTGGTGGGGAGATCAGAAGCGTGCGGATCGCACGAATGAAGCGCTGCGCAAGTTTGAGGAGAAGAATCCGAACATCAAGGTTGTCGGCGAATTCGCGCCCAGCTCCGGTTACTTCGATAAGCTGAATACACAGCTAGCTTCCGGAACGGCTCCAGACGCTTTCTTCCTTGGCGGTAACGTTGTGGATTATGCCAACAAAGGCGTTCTGCTTGACCTAGACCCTTATGTAGGCAAAGAACTGGACCTATCTGATATGGATAAATCGATGATTGATTACGGTACGATCAAGGGCAAGCTGCTGCATATCTCGGCAGGCGCCAACGCCCGTGGAATCATCGTGAATACAGACATGTTTAAAAAGGCTGGCATTCCCGTCCCTCAAGACGGCTGGAATTGGGATGATTACGCTCGCATCAGTAAAGAGATTTCCGACAAGCTGGGCAAAGGCTACTTCGGTACGTATGATTTCACCGTAGACGGTATGGATATTTCCTTTAAGCAAAACGGTAAGATGCTTTACGACATGGATAACAGCAAGCTTGGCTTCGATCAGGCTGATGCGGAGAAATGGTTCGGCTACTGGAACGAGATGCATAAGAACGGCGGCGTCGTTACACCGGAGCTGCAAGTCTCCAATCCGCCTGCAGATACAAGCAAATCCCTTGTTGTTACCGGCAAAGCAGCTATGATGCTGATCGGCTCCAACCAGCTGGTCGCTCACCAGAACCTGACGCAGGACAAATTAACGCTGGTGCAAGTGCCTAGAGGCGACAAAGGGACGGCTGTCGTATTCGAATCGAGCCAAGGCTTGTCCGGCTATGCGAAAACGAAACATCCTGCCGAAGTCGCGAAGCTGATGGACTTCTGGATCAATGATCCGGATGCAGCTAAAATTCTGGGCAACGACCGCGGCGTGCCGGTTACGTCCAAG
Source organism: Paenibacillus hexagrammi (assembly GCF_021513275.1). Lineage (NCBI taxonomy): Bacteria > Bacillati > Bacillota > Bacilli > Caryophanales > Paenibacillaceae > Paenibacillus > Paenibacillus hexagrammi. The sequence continues at coordinate 6,239,582 of NZ_CP090978.1, forward strand.
ATGCGCGATTTGCTCAAGAAGGATGCCAACCCTGTCGATCAAATTATCTATGACTACACTAGCCGCGTTTCGGAAGAAGCGAAGAAAGAGAACGTCAAAGTCAGCTACAACCCTCCGGGCTTCACCGAGTACTCCAAGCTGGCGGAGACAACCGTTCAAGAGATTTCGTTCGGTAAAAAAGATGTGAAAAAGGGCGTAGAAGATTTCTATAACGGTACGATGAAAATTTTCAATAAGAACCAGTAATGGGAGAGGCCAGGCTGCTGCGTGCAGCCTGTTCTTTTTTCATCGAACAGAAACCTGCTAAAGAAAGAGGAGATAGACTTGGCTGAATCCATCCTACATCGTCTGCGTCAAGCCAATTTGGCGGAGCAGATTGGAACTCTAAAAAAATCTACGGATCACGCTGTACTTGAAGAATGGCAGCGCTCAGGCGTAGGTTTCGCATCTTCCTCAGAGAAGTTCGAGCAGGTATTCGTGAATGCGGTCCGCAAGCTGCTGGACTGTATCGTGCCGACAGGCGGAGAGGACCCGGTGCTGCACGAGGGAGGCATCTATCTCGGCTGCTGGTTGGAGAGCACAGGCACGATCAACGCGGAGCTGCTGTCGAGGTTCATCCCCTCCGTGTCGGAGTCCACGTACCGGCTCTTTCATCGGTTTCAGCGCGAAGACGGGCTGATGCCGTACAAGGTTACGGGGCAAGGCCCCGTTTTCCGGCAAATCCAGATGGTTACGCCGCTCGCCCGGTGCGTATGGAACCATTACAAGCTGCACGGCAGCGACAAGAGCTTCCTGCGCCCCATGTATGAGGCGATGAAGCGGCAAGATGAGTGGCTGGCGGCGTATCGCGATACCCGCGGGTCGGGCTGTGTGGAGGCGTTCTGCACCTTTGATACAGGGCATGACCTGTCGCCGCGCTTCTGGCATGTGCCGGATACGCCTCATCAGGGAGATCCGAAGCAATATAACCCGGACTCACCGATACTTCCGTTTCTGGCTCCGGACCTAACGGCTAATGTCTACTGCCAGCGCCGCTATTTGGCTCTGATGGCCGCGGAGCTTGGCGAGACGGACATCGACTGGAACGCGAAAGCGGAAGCAAGCCTGCGCAGCTTATTCGAGCATTGCTTTGATGCGGAGGACCATTTCTTCTACGATGTGGACCGTAACGGCGAGCTGGTGCGGGTGCAGTCGGATGTACTGCTGCGTGTACTCGCGTGCGAAGCGGGTGATCGGGAATTTTTTGATACGGCACTGAGGCGTTACCTGCTCAACACAAGTAAGTTTTTTACCAAATATCCGCTAACGTCAATCGCTATGGATGATCCGCGCTTTGATCCGTCTTTCAGCTATAACAGCTGGGCAGGACCGACGAACTTCCTAAGCTTAATTCGGACTCCGCATGCCTTTGAGCATCATGGGCGTTATGTAGAATTAACCTGGATTTTATATCCGATTATGTCGGCGATGGCGAATATGGAGCGATTCCCTCAAACCTTGAATCCATGGACAGGAGCGGAGGGCTTTACCGAAACGTATTCGCCTTCCATTCTGTGCCTGCTCGATTATGTGGAGCGTCTAAGCGGTATTCTGCCGACGCCTGAGGGCAAGCTGTGGTTCACCGGACTCCTTCCATATCCGTTGGATCATGGAGATGAAGTTTCCGAGGAAATCGCATACAGCCGCACTGTTGACGGCGCTTGCTATGAGCTGGTCAATACGCGAGCGGGAGCGACCGTGTATCGGGGCGGGGAGCTGCACATAAGCTTTCCTTATGGAATTCGGGTTGTGACTGACCGTGAGGGGCGACTGACCTCGATCATTGGTATGAGACCCGGAACAGTACAAGGCATATTGTCTTATGAGGGACGGGATTACGAAGTAGTAGTGAAGGGCAATGAGCAGATGGATTTTGTAGATGGAGCTTTCGTCAGCACGTCAGATATCGGGGTTGTCTTCCCGACGTATCGGTGAGTGGGAATAGTAGGCTAGAGGGGTTGTTAGCCCAACTTACCGGTAAGCATGGATATAAGACTAGAATAGAGGAGTGGACGAAACATGGTAGCGAATAAGGATCTGCAGATTAGAGACCCGTTTGTGTTCCCCGTGCCGAGCGAGGGTAAGTATTACTTATTTGGCAGTACCGATGCAAATATTTGGGGCAAAGGCACGGGATTTAATGTCTACGTGGGTACTGATCTCAAGGAGTGGGAGGGGCCATTCCCGGCATTTCGCCCGGATGAGAACTTCTTCTCTGACGAGAATTTCTGGGCTCCGGAGGTCCACGAGCATCAGGGCCGCTATTATATGTTCGCGACCTTCCGCCGCAAAGACAATGCCCGTCTGGGTACGGCGATTCTGGTCTCGGACAGCCTGCTAGGCCCCTTCGTGCCGCATAGTGACGGCCCACTGACACCGGAGGCCTGGAACTCGCTCGACGGCACCTTGTTCATCGACGAGGAGCAGCAGCCGTGGATGGTGTTCTGCCATGAGTGGAAGGACATCTCTGACGGTGAGGTGTGCGCGGTCCGTCTGACTGAGGATTTCAAAGGGACGATCGGCGAGCCGGTCACGCTCTTTCAAGCTTCGACCGCGCCATGGGCGACCCATATCGTATCGGATAAAATCAAGACCAACGACAAGTATGTCACCGACGGCCCATATGTCTACAAAGCGGGGAATGGCGAGCTGCTGATCCTCTGGGCCAGCTTCATCGAGCGCAGCTATGCGCAGGGCGTAGCACGCTCCGCGTCCGGCAGCATTCTTGGCCCGTGGGTTCACGAAGACAAGGCGCTATTCGTCAGCGATGGCGGACACGACATGCTCTTCCGCACGTTCGACGGGCGGCTGATGCTCACCATCCATACGCCGAACAAAACACCGAACGAGCGGCCAATATTCCTGGAGGTTACGGAGCAGGATGGGAAGCTGGAGGTTGTAGGTTCTTAGGGATTGTATGACTAGAGTTTGTGGAAAATGGCTTAGCCGGTGACCTGCGTGGTCATTGGGCAAGCCATTTTTATGTTGGATCAAAGTCTGTGGTTACAACTCCGATTCATCCCAGCACAGCTTTTGCAGGCCTTCCAGTTGGCATAACCTACGGCTTCCAATATTTTATTAAGAAAAATGGTGCCCTTTCAGCCGATAGTATATCCACATACCAAACTTACTTCTATGAAAGGGTGAAACGTACTTGGCGAATTCTACTGAATACGCTAACAAGCTGGTTCGCAACGTACTATTGCTTTCCACGGTTTTAGGTACTGTATCCAGCTACTCGAACGGGAACATCTCCAACACAGTAGCCATCTTGATCGGTGGAGGATTCGTAAGCATGTTGCTGTCGATCTTGATTTTTCGCGGTAAAGCGATCAATGCCTCCAAGTATATTGGAACTCTCGGCCTCGCTGTCATCGTGTTCGTCATCGTTAGCAATACGCATACTGCCATTAACTTTATGCTCGTGTTCTTCCTGGTTGCGATCACGACCGTGTATCACGAGCCGGCCATGATTTATTTGTCAGGCGGGATTGGTATTGCTTTTACCAATTACTTCTTCCTTCTGAACCGTTCGGAAATATTTCATACAGAGAAGCTGGGTAATCTGTTCGCTGTTAATGTCACCTTCTTCATGTTCGTCGCGGCTCTGCTCATGCAAGCTCGTATCGGTCAGCGCATGCGGAAGAAGGGGGAGGCCGATACGACGGTCATGGCGGAATCTAATCAAAGGATGGGGCTCGTTCTGGACGAAGTCAAGCATTCGGTTGCTACCTTAGGCGAGTTCAGTCGCAGTATGAAGAGTAATGTGGGATCTACCGGCCAAATCGCCAAGGAAGTCCGTAGTGCCTTCTCGGAAATTGCGAAAGGCGTGGAATCACAGGCGGTCAGTGCTAACGAGGTCAACGAATCGATGGCGAGCGTCACCGGTAAAATTGAGTCTCTTGCAACGACTTCTACAGAGCTGAGGGAATTGTCCAATGCTACCAGTGACATTGTTGAGGTCGGCAATGAGCAGCTGACGACGCTGAACAACCAGCTGGAACGAGTTGGCGAGATTATTCTCACGAACCTGCAGCTCATGAAGGATCTCAACGAGAAGTCGAGTCAAATTGAGCAAATTACGGCTCAAATCAGCGAGATTTCTTCACAAACGAATCTGCTCGCGCTCAACGCCAGCATTGAAGCGGCTAGAGCGGGTGAGCATGGGAGAGGATTCGCTGTCGTAGCGAATGAAGTGAAGAAGCTGGCTGTAAACTCAGGCTCCTCTACAGAAGAGATCGGGCAAATACTCGGAAACATCCAGTCGCAGGCAAGACGTGCGACGGAGCTTGCCCAGTCCGGCAGCGAAGCGATCATGATCAGCCTAGAGGCGATGGGCAGAACGAAGCATGCATTCGGAGAGATTGAGAGTAATACGGGTCTCGTACTCGGGCGTGCGGTTAGCATGGATGAAATGATGAATGATTTCATGACGGTAACCGGCGTCATCGCCGATGAGATGAACTCAGTTTCGGGTGTAACCCAGCAAACCTCAGCCGGTGTGGAGCAAGTGCTTGCTAGTGTGGAGGAGCAGGCGCAGATGACCGAGGACATCGTCAAAGGCTTCAAGGAGCTGGAGGAATTGACGAAGCGGCTTGAAGTTGTCGTATTATCTGATGAGGACCATAAGGAATCTTAAAACTTAGTAATTTATACAAAAGCCTGTTCCCAGAACGTCATTCCTATGACTGGGGAGCAGGCTATTTATTTATGTTGAACAAAAGTGAGAACAGGATATTATCGATAAGGAATCGAATGTAAAAATAAGGAATTATTATTGCCGGACTCATGTAAATAAATGATAATTTGATCAAATGATTATTAGGGATTGTTTGGAGTAATGCCCTCAGCTTCAATTTCCTGTTTGATATCTGCAGCTACATTTTCAATACTCGGGTATAAGTCATGCTCCGTTAGTCCGTAATGAAGCAGTTGGTCATGCATGCGTTCGCGGTCTTCTTTTCTTATAATAATTTTATACAAGTACTTGGAACTGTCTGGCAGCAAATCTAGAGGGACGGTTTTTGTTGTTATAAAAACGGAAGGCTTTATTTAATGTTACAGGGTCCAGCACCCAGACTACCTTGTCAGAAGTCTTCTCTATATCGCTCGTCGGTACTCCGAGAGCAAAAAGTAAGGCAACTAGTGCCTCCCGAGACCAATCTAAAAGGCGAGTAGGCACCCCGTAGTGCTGCATCATAAAGAGCTAGCCCTAATAAGAGTGGTCTTGATCCTCTGAGTAGGGGAAATACGGAACACTCCCCAAATAAGGTTAGGCAAGGGAACGGAATTTTGACAAATACACAATTTCGGATTGGGCTCCAAGACCTCTGGCGATAGACGGATCTAGATGGAATGTCGTGCTTTTAACCCCTCTGAACCAAAGCTCACATGATTTTGGCATGTTTGTTGGGCATACCTTTTGATATATTTGGTCAACGGCCTTTAAGTATTTCTCTACGCTGTTGATTCCGGTTATTTCGAAAATGCCCCCGCTTGATGTTTGGACGGGCTTGCTGTACTTTGTCATTTTCGTGTTCCTCCCGATTCCTATCATAATCCCTACAAACTATGCATAAATGCCCAGGGGAGTTCGGGATCGGAAATGGAAAATATATTCCAGGTAACAATTCTTGAAAAAAAATTGTCCCGATTATGTAGAAATCGGACCAACTGAAACGACATCATAACGAAACCTAAATCCAAACGGATAAATGAGAGGAGCATGTGTATGAATTACACGTTAATGTTTTACGAGACTCAGGAGGACTTTGCAGCGAGAATAGACCCAGCCCGTCAGCAAGAATACTTAGCTGGCTGGACGCACTATGTCCATGCTTTGCGGAACGCTGGAATTGTGGTGTTCGGTTCTGGGCTCTGTGCACCTGAGACGGCTGCAACGATGAAGCGGCGCGGCGGCGAGTTGATGGTCCAAGACGGACCGTTTCCCGAGACAAAGGAGCAGCTCGGCGGGATCTTCGTGATTGATGTGCCGGATCTAGATGCCGCCTTAGAGTGGGCTGCTCGAGGTCCTGTGGATACGGTTGAGGTCAGACAGAACATTCCGTCTTTGAAGTAAGCGTCTATGGAAGCTAATCAAATTATCGAAGAAACGGCACGTGAGGCTTACGGCCGGTTGCTCTCTTATTTGGCTGTAAATTGGCGGGATTTACAAGCGGTTGAGGATGCCCTTGGAGATGCATTTGTCGCTGCGCTTGAAACTTGGCCCAAGGTCGGTGCTCCGGATAAGCCGGAGGCATGGCTGCTTACTGCGGCTCGCAGGCGGCTTATCGACCGTGCCCGGCGTGCCCGTATTTCCGAGAGCGCGCTGCCTACACTCCTCGCGATGTCCGAGGATACACAGCGTCTGACTTCTTCAGGCGCTTCATTTCCGGATGAACGGCTGAGGATGATGTTTCTATGTACACATCCTTCGATTGACCCCGCTATGCGCGCACCGCTCATGCTGCAGACGGTGCTTGGCATTGATGCAGCGCGAATTGCGTCTGCATTCATCATCAAGCCATCCACAATGGGCCAGCGTCTGACTCGGGTAAAGGCCAAAATTCGTGCGGATCGGCTCGTTTTTGAAATGCCGGAGGCAGAAGAAATTCCAAAACGTCTAGATTTTGTTCTGGAGGCCATTTATGCTGCTTATGGAAGCGGGTGGGACGAGGCAGCCGACACGGATTCGCCGCGCAGGAAGCTGGCGGAGGAGGCGATCTATCTGGGAAGACTGCTTCTCCGATTCGTTCCCCTCGAACCGGAGGTTCACGGTCTGCTGGCGTTCATGCTCCACTGTGAAGCGCGGCGTAGGGCGCGGCAGGATGATGAGGGGAATTATGTTCCCCTCTCGGAGCAGGATTGCTCGCGATGGGATGAAAGCATGATCATGGAGGCGGAGCGGCACCTGCATACCGCCTCGCAAGCGGGAAGAATCGGCCGCTTTCAGCTCATGGCTGCGATCCAGTCCGTGCACGCACAGCGTTCACGGACGGGGCACATCGAGTGGGAGGCGATTGCTCAGCTCTATGAGGGGCTCCTTCACGTATCTCCCACACTAGGCGCATTAGTCGGTCGCGCCGCAGCCGTCGCAGAGGCGTATGGGGTGGAACACGGCATCGCTCTACTAGAAGCTATTCCAGCTAAAGAAGTAGTAAGCTATCAGCCTTACTGGGCTCTTGCCGGTCATTTGTACAAGCAGATGAATCGAAAAGAAGATGCTCGCTCTGCTTATAGCCAGGCTATCGGGTTAAGCACAGATGTGTCAGTTCGGCAATTTCTAAGCCGGCAAGCTTTTAGGATATAGATGCAGCATCGAGGAAAGATTATTGGAGGAGATCTACTAGGGTGTTTTTAACAAACATTATCAACAATCTTTCTTGACAAAATATTTAGGTAGCACCATAATTAAGATACAGATTTGCTCGCACGTTGTGTACGACTAAATCTGCAATTAAGACATTCCGTGTGTAGCTCAAACGTTGTGTTTGACCTACGAACGGAATGTCTTAACTTTTTTGTCATATTTGTATTAGGTTTTGGATACCATGGTAATGGGTCGCACGTTGTGTACGACCGAAGAGAGGAGTTCGCACGTTGTGTGCGTCCTCCTCTTTTTATTTGTATTCCCATTTCATCATTTTATGGTCCAGATGTTTAGCATAATAATCGAGAATTTGAGACTGATGTCTTTTTCTCGGCGGAAAACCATAACAGTTACGAAAGTATACTGAAGTAATAAAATTGATCATATCCGCTAGTTGAATTAAGTTGCAATTTTTGTCATGTGAGAGCTTTATCTGCAGATCTGGGTAGACTCTATGATTTGCGGGATTTCTTAAAGCATCACAGAAGTTGTTTATTTCGCTTGGTTTTCCATCGTCACAAATTACAAAAGCATAGGAATCAGAATGGCCCAATTCGGTCGAGATAGATTTAACGAGTTCTGTATATGTGTGGATATGCATCCGATTATGATTAGTATCTCCCGTATTGGTTTGATAGAGTTGTTTATTCGTGATTGCTGCTATAATTTTCACATCAGAGGCATTTGCTAATGACAGCAAATGATCGACAACTGTAAACCTTTCTGAATCTGTTAAATTATAATAGAAATCTTCTCCATCAATAAAAGATTTCCCGTGTATTTCAAACTTTTTGAAGAAGTCAATGGTCGAAAACTGTTCAACAGGAATACCATGAATTTTAGCTTTGATATCTTTTTCTAAGTTGTCTTTTATCTTCTGAACCTCATTATGCAAATATACTTGATAGTGTATAGGTACTAATATTCCAGCGTAGCAAAGTACTGGTTGGTTTTTTAAATCACCAAAGCCGTTATTTCCGGATTCATCTGTATAAAATCCATATAAAGTCACTTGAACGCCTACTTTCAAAGTAAATATAGGATAATTATACCAAAAAACTGAATAATATCACCGTTTGTCGAAATTAATTGTGGGTAATTATGTACTTTGAAAAAATATGTAAGACGATATAAACAATTGAGTACATACTGAAGTTAATTTTAAGAGAACAGAGTCAAGTGTCACTCTAAAAAATTAAAGATATAAGAGCCTGTTCCCAAACCCGGGAGCAGGCTTCTTTTATGTGGATGAACAAAAGCAAGAAGCATACGTTATTCCGGCACAATGCAAAAAAGTGCAACCGCCCGCAAGAGATTTTTTACCTAAACCTCTGAATTTTAAACGCAATAGTCTGTTTTTTGCCTTCTGTTTTCGGCTGCAAGTTCTATAATAGACCTCATCCCGTTGGGAAATAGTGGTCACGAACCAATTTGTAGGGAGGCTATAGCGCACAGTTGTTCAGGAGGAAATAACAGGTAAGCAACCTATTTTAATTCTCAGGAGGCTATGATGCTATCATCAACCAAGTATTCATCCAAGGCTCAACGTATCTGGTCCAAGCTAGTTTCCGGCGTGGTTACGCTAACCATGGTCATGTCCTTGAGTGCGGTTCCGCTGCATACGCCGCAGACACGGCACTCGTATCTGATGATTTCAGCAGTTATCCGTCCGGGTCTTTTACGATTGGTGACGGCAACACGTGGACAAAAGAAGGGACTGCCCCCATCATTGACATTGTCCATGAGCAAACCGTTTCCGGCGCAACCTATGCTGCAATCAGCCATGATGTGAACGCATCTGCATATGTGGGTCAGCGTTTCGCTGCGCAGAATGCAGGACTTATTTTCGAATTTGATGCGAATCTGCCGGCAAGCAAAGGCGCAGCCTTATTTTTGATGGACGGCAAGGTCAATGCTACGACCTCGGCTGCTCTTCGCTATCAGCTTGATGCAGGTTTGATTAAAAGATATAACGGCTCCAGCCAAATCACTTATAATACGTCGCATTGGTACCGCTTCCAAATGGTGTTTAATATTCCACAGCGGACGAATACGGTACACGTTGTTGACCTCAATGACGGAACAGAAGTGAACTGGAACGAGACGTTCAACAATACGAATGTTTCAAAGATCAGCAGCTTCGGCTTTTCGATGACACGCAGCGGAGGCAGGCTCAATCTGGCTAACGTTAAGGTGACAGCACTTGATTTGAACGTATCCGCCTTGCAGCTGCACAGCGGGGATTTTGTACCTGTACTGACGCCAGACTTTGACCCTAAGGTAGACAGCTACTCGGTCGATGTGCCTTATTCGGTCAATTCGCTCTCCGTTTCACCGACTGCCAGCTATCCGGAGGGAGCGACGGTAAAGGTAGCGGGGTCGGAGATAGCCAGTGGAGCATCGGCTTCCGTTCCTTTAACCGGCTCGGCGACAAGCATCGGTGTAACCGTAACTTCCAACGTGTATACGGATATCACTAAGACGTACACAATCAACGTAAATAAGTTGAACAAGGCACCGGATTTGAACTATGTGGCGGCAGAACCGCATGATTCTCAGATCAAGCTGGGCTGGGGAGAAACGATGGATACCTCGTATGTAAAAGCCAATATCTACAGAGTGAATGAGGATCAATCGCAAACACTTGTGGATACCGTATCCAAAGGCACCTACATCTCGACTCTTAACGGCCTAACTAACGGAACGACTTACACGTACATCGTGAAAGGCGTCTACCAATATGATGGTGAAGACCCTACGGAATCAGCCGGGGTTACGGTGAGTGCGACACCAAAGGAGCTGCCTGCGAGGCAGATGGAAACCTTGGATCGCGGTTTGGTTGCTATGAAGAAGGATGACGGCGTCTATGTGGGCTGGAGAATGCTGGGCACCGATCCGCAGGAAATTGCCTTCAATCTCTATCGTGACGGGGAGAAAATCAACAGCGCCCCCATTACGGACAGCACCAACTATCTGGATGCTTCGGGAACTGTCGATTCCAAATATTTCATCCGTACCGTACAGAATGGAGTCGAGGGAAGCCAATCCCAAACGGTTAGTGTATGGGACATGAACTATTTAACCGTACCGATTCAAAAACCGGCGGACGGCGTTACCCCACTGGGAGATTCCTACTCCTATAGAGCCAATGATGCATCGGTAGGTGATTTGGACGGAGACGGTCAGTATGAAATCGTGCTGAAATGGGATCCGACTAACTCTCAGGACAACTCGAAATCAGGTTATACAGGAAACACCTATGTAGACGCCTACGAAATGGACGGTACACGTCTGTGGCGAGTCGATATGGGCAAAAATATTCGCGCCGGTGCGCACTATCTGGATATCATGGTGTACGATCTGGACGGCGACGGCAAGGCGGAAGTGACCTTCCGGACAGCTGACGGAACGATCGACGGTCAAGGCAACGTCATTGGGGACGGAGAGGCCGACCATCGTAACTCGAGTGGTTATATTTTGACGGGACCTGAATACCACACCATCTTTGAAGGAGCTACAGGTAAAGCGCTAGCGACGGACGCCTATGAACCGGAAAGAGGCAATGTCGGCGACTGGGGCGACACTTACGGCAACCGGGTAGACCGTTTTGGTGCAGCAATTGCCTACCTCGACGGAGAACGCCCAAGCATCATCATGCAGCGCGGATACTATACGAGAATGGTTTTTGTTGCGTACAACTGGAGAGACGGGAAGCTGACCAAGCTGTGGACCTTTGATTCCAACGATGCAGGCAATGAATCTTATGCCGGACAAGGAAATCATCAATTAAGCGTTGCGGATGTCGATGGAGACGGTAAGGATGAAATCTTCTCCGGAGCTGCAGCCATTGACGATGACGGTACTCCGCTGTGGAATTCCCACTTGGGGCACGGGGATGCCATGCATCTTGGTGACCTGGACCCTGACCGTCTGGGGCTTGAATTCTTTGCTGTGCAAGAGGTACTATCTTCGCCTTATTCTTCTGACATGAAGGATGCCCGCACAGGTAGAGTCATCTGGGGTCTCCCACAGATTGGTCTGGACGTAGGCCGTGGGCTGACAGCGGATATCGACCCTAGATACAAGGGCGAAGAGGCTTGGAATATCGGCGGAGAATGGAACAGTACGACAGGTTCTTTATTCACGGTAAAAGGGGAGAAAATCTCCGATTCGATTCCATCATCGAACTTTGCCATTTGGTGGGATGGGGACCTTAGCAGAGAGCTGCTAGATCATCAGTGGTTGGATGAACCGCTTCGTGTAGGTATTCCAAAGATTGATAAATGGAATTACGAGACCAATCAACTGGAAAATATTGCAACGTTCAACGGAACCTATTCGAACAATGATACTAAAGGGAATCCGTCCCTGCAGGCGGATATTCTAGGCGACTGGCGCGAAGAAGTCATCGCGAGAACAGAAGATAGCAGCGCACTGCGAATTTACTCGACGACCGATGTAACGGATCACCGCATTTACACACTGATGCATGACCCGGTTTATCGACTCGGTATCGCATGGCAGAACACCGGCTACAATCAGCCGCCGCATACAAGCTTCTACCTTGGCAATGATATGGATGCTCCGCCTACACCGCACATTTACACAACAGCTGTGCATCATGCATCGGGCATCGCGGTAACTGCTCCATCGAACACGGTGAAGAAGCGCGGACAGCTGCCATTCAGCGCAAGTTTTATTCCGGAATCTGCACCTAGTGCAAATGTGGTATGGAGCGTGACGGCGGAAGACGGAACTGCCACATCCCTTGCGACCATAGACACAAACGGCTTGTTAAGCGCACTCGGCGCAGGCACGGTAAAGGTCACGGCAACAGCGGATGATGGTTCTGGTGTTACAGGAGATATGCTGATCACCATTACATCCTCTGGCAGCACCGGAGGGTCCGGTTCCTCTGGAGGATCGGGCTCGGGTTCCGGGTCAGGGTCAGGTACGTCTGCTAGCACCGAGACAGCCGCAGGGAGCATCAAGCAATCGCTTACGGCTGATGCCGAAGGCAAAGCAGTAGCGGATTTGAAGAGCGACGATGTGACGAAAGCAATGGAGTCAGCTGAGAAAGGTACTTTGAAAGTGGACCTGAGTGCTTCAGCTGATGTGAAAGCTGTAGAAGTTAAGCTTCCCGCTCAGACCTTGCTTACCTCAGAGAAGGTGAAGAGTGTTGAGGTAGCGACGGGCTTAGCAACCGTTCGTCTGGACGCAGGCTGGTTCAAGAAGCATGTGGGCGATACGTCGGCTCAGGTAGAACTTTCGGTAACGAAGGCGGATACGGCATCGCTATCCGATCAAGCCAAAGAACTGATTGGCGCTAGTGACGTGTACGATTTCAGCTTATCAGTAGATGGCCAAAAGGCAGGCCGCTTCAACGGGGATGTGGAGGTAGCTATTGACTACGACTTGCAGCCAGGGCAAAATCCGAACAGCGTAGTAGTCTACTACCTGAATGACAACGGTACGCTTGAGGTTGTCACAAACGGAAAATATAATGCGGCAACAGGCAAAGTGGAGTTCAGGCCTGCTCATTTCAGTAAATATGCAGCAGCGTATACGCCTGTTAGCTTTAGCGACCTAGCCCAAGCAGATTGGGCGAAGTCAGGAATTGAAGCATTAGCGGCAAGACAAATCGTGGATGGTATGGAGGAGGGTGTATTTGCTCCCGGCGGTCAAGTGACGCGGGCTCAATTCCTCAAAATGCTGATGCAGGCTTTCGATCTCAAAGACGATACAGCCGTCAGCAGCCTGAGCGATGTCCAAGCGGGCGATTGGTACTACAGCGCCGTAGCTTCTGCTGAGAAGCTGGGTATCGTGGAAGGTAAGGCCGACCACACCTTCGGTGTCAATGATGCCATCTCGCGTGAAGATATGGCAGTTATGGTGTACCGAGCTGCTAAGCAGCTTGGGCTGCAGCTGGATCCATCTGCAGCGGCGGCATCATTCGCTGATAAAGGGGACATCTCCGCTTACGCCGTGGATGCTGTGGAAGCGATGCAGCGAAGCGGGATCATTCAAGGCACGAGCGCCGAGACGTTTGAACCGCAAGGTCAAGCTACAAGGGCGCAAGCAGCCGTTATGATCTATCGATTGTATTTGCAGCAGTAAAATAGCAAGTTTGGGAAGCCCTTGCAGGCATTAGTTGCCTGTGGGGGCTTTTTGTCAATTATTTTGAGGAAGCGTTAGCGATAAGGGAGAGATCACCTTCGTACTGCGCGACGAAGAAACGGATAGTCATGTCATTCAGTCAACAGATTACTTTGTTAATCTACTGGAATATCTAATTCTTCACGTAATTGTTTCACGGTTTTTTCCTTTTTTATATAAGCTTGCTGTCCTTCTTCAAACTTGATAATTTCCTTTTCTATTTCTTCGGCTTTCTTTTGAAACGTACTATCATTTGTCTGTGTTGCTTGGCGGTTTATCTCAGCTAAAGAATCCCTTAAAGCAGCTATGGAAGATCTGAGTTGGTTAGCAAATTCCCGCTCACCGTTTGGGTCAATTTTTCGCACTTCTTTGGCCACTTTCTTACCAAACTCCTTAAGTTCCTTGCCAACTTTAACTGTTGCCTCAATTTCTTCTGGAGTGTGATTTGGCATCTCGTTTAACTTCTGTTTCCTTAACTCGAATTCCGTGAGGTATTGGGTTATTTGTGGTAGGGATTACCCCCTCTACTTGCTCACCCCAAGCAGCTGCCTGGTGTACACGATTAATGCATCTAATAGCCGGTCCGCCTCGGCTTGCTCAGCTCCTACAGCTAAGGTGTGCGACAAGATGCCATCGAGCTGAGAGACAATGATTTTTGCAACGAGCGCAATGGGCAGCGATGGATTAAATTCACCGCGGTCGACGCCGGTTTGCAGCAGCCGCGTGTAGCCTGCGATGCTCCGCTCGAATCGGCGGGTGAGCTGCTCCCTTCTGAGGGAATCCCTCCATCCCGACAAGTAGTACTCATAGAAGGTCGGCGATAGGCTTTCAGCCGTTGCGGACAGGTCCTTCTTCTGTTGATTCAAAAGCGCAACCAGCGCCTCCCAAGTGGAATCTGTTTCTTCGAGCTGTTCGTTCATCTCTTTGGCATTAGCCGTATCGAACTTCTCCATTAACGCTCCAAAGATTTCTTCTTTGCTTTGAAAATATAAATAAATCCAGCCACGGCTCATTTCGGCTTCCTCTACAAAATCCTTCATCGTCGCAGGCTCATATCCTTTGCGAATAAAAACCCTCTCTGCCGCCTCTAGGATTTGCTGCCGCCGCAGCTCCTTATGTTCGTCTGAAATCTTCGGTGACATACTTCGACCCCTTCCGAGCCCATCTGACTCCATCTGTCAAAATCCACAAAAATGAATCTAGTGTCATTTATTGTAGTGGTATGTAATTTATTTTGCAAGATTGGAGGTGTGAAAATGAGAAAAATGCCAATTTCTTATGTAAAACCCGTATTTATTAGTCGAATTTCCGTAAAATATCCGAAAATCGCCTGTGGTGGACTGTTATCGATATTGACACTTTGTTATTTGACTAAGAGGAGATCCTTCTATGCTGATAACAAAACTGACAAAGACATCCGCTACGCTTCTCCGCAAACTATTGAGCCCTGCAATGTACGTTTTATCGACAATCTGAGCCCTATACGCGGAACGAATATGACCATTTCTGTTGATTTTTGAAAGAGTGGTAACAAACGATAAAAAGTACCCCTCATTGCCATGTTTCCATGGCCGCAGGGGTACTCTACTGTGAGAAATAAAAACAAGCTTACATTTCTTTTGAAAGAAAACCCACGTATCTATTGAGTAAAGTACATGTCTTTCGAAGTATATTACATAACTTTCAAAGTAAACCCATGCTTTTCAAAGACACTCTTCATGACGGCTCTAGCTTCTTCTTCATCAGGACCTTGAATGTAGAGCTCGTAGGCCTGGTTATTGAATAGCGTGATGCTTAAGCCTAGGATGCTTTTGACATCAATGTATCTGCCACCTACCTGAATGACGATGCTGGACTGAAACTGATTGGCTGTTTGATTGATGGCTACAATTGCTTTGGTTTCCAACGCTCCCATTGTGTGCCCTCCCTGCTAAAACGTCTTATTTTGTTTACCCCCAATCCGGCTGTGCAGGCTCCTTCCCTCGATTCCTGGATAATACCTTGCCAACAACAATTACAGCAATCGCAAGGATAATCGAGATACTATAGTGAACAGCGGATGGAAGTGCCTCTAAGCGAGAGGCTACAGCGTGATCTCCAAGAATCATTTCACCGGCTGTGTAGCCCAGCAAGCCGACACCCAGCATGATAATGACAGGAAAACGGTTCATGAGTGACATCAAAAGCTTGCTTCCAAAGATGATAAGAGGAATGCTAATCGCTAATCCGAGAACGATAAGGAGATAATTCCCGCCTGCAGCTCCAGCGATAGCGAGCACGTTATCCAAGCTCATGACTAAATCGGCAACGAGAATCGTTTTAATGGCCCCCATCAAATTACGCCCTGATGAAAGCTGCTCCTCCTGCTCATCATTCTTCATTAGTTTCAGTGCAATCCAGATCAACAAGAGACCGCCCAACACCTGGACAAAAGGAACCTGCAGCAGCCAGACGGCTGCAAAGGTAAGCAGGACCCGAAGGATAATAGCGCCAAGACTTCCGAAGAAAATGGCCTTTTTCTGCTGCTCGCCAGGCAAGCTGCGGCAGGCTAATGCAATCACTACGGCGTTGTCGCCGCTCAGTACAATGTTGATAAGGATAATTTTGAGAAGTCCGACGACCAATAATTCCAATTCCATACCGCTAAAAGTCCTCCTCCCCGATTAAGCCTGCTCTTGTAGTTCAGCCTGAGCAGACGCATCCCCTTGGAGGAACTCTCGCGGAGTCCGGCGCGCCACACCTGTTTGAATAGCAGCTTGAATGACGGAGGTGCGGATTCGCCTTACGACTTCCTGGTTGAAGACGCTCGGGATAATATACAGCTTGTTCAGCTCCTGCTGGGAGACAACGGAAGCGATGGCGGCCGATGCAGCCAGCTTCATTTCCTCGTTAATCGTAGCTGCCCGGCAGTCTAGAGCAGCGCGGAATATACCTGGAAAGCAAAGAACGTTGTTGATTTGGTTCGGGAAATCCGAGCGGCCCGTGGCAATAACGCCTGCGATATCTTCAATCTCGTCCGGCTGGATTTCAGGGGTTGGATTCGCCATGACGAATACGATCGGATCAGCTGCCATCCGCTGGACATCGGCACGCTTTAGAATGCCGCCGGCGGATAGGCCGATGAAAATGTCTGCGCCCTCAATCACATCATGAAGCGAGCCTGAACGTAAATGAGGATTCGTGCGCTGCGCGTACTCGTTCCATGTCGTGTTGGAGTACTCCTCTGTGCGTACCAGCGCTCCGCTGCGGTCAACACCGATCAGCTCCTTCACGCCTGCCGCCAGCAGAATGTTCGAGCAAGCGATACCCGCCGCACCGATACCGCAGACCACGACCTTGACCTCATCGATCCGCTTCCCGACAACCTTCAGGGCATTAATAAGACCGGCATATAAGACAACGGCCGTACCGTGCTGATCGTCGTGGAATACGGGAATGTCCAGCTCTTTGCGCAGCCTGTCTTCAATTTCAAAGCAGCGGGGTGCTGCGATGTCTTCCAGATTGATGCCGCCGAAGCCGGGGGCTAAATTTTTAATTGTGGCAACAATCTCATCGGTGTCCTGCGTATTCAGGCAAATGGGAAAAGCATCGACATCCGCCAGCTGCTTGAAGAGCATCGCTTTGCCTTCCATGACCGGCATGGCGGCATACGGGCCGATATTCCCAAGCCCCAGCACAGCGGTTCCATCAGAGATGACAGCGACCGTATTGCGTTTGATCGTCAGGTTGTAGGCATTCTCCTGCTTCTCATGGATAGCCAGGCACACTCTGGCAACATCCGGCGTATAGACGCGGGATAGATCATCCCTGTTTTGAATGGGGGATTTGGGCTTCATTTCAATTTTTCCGCCGAGGTGCAGCAGGAAGGTCCGGTCCGACACATGGATAAGGCGAACACCTTCGAGTTCTTTCATTCTTGCTGTGATAGCCTCCAGCTGTGATTGCTCGGATGCGGCTACCGTGATGTCACGCACCGTCCAATTGGATCCGGTTTGGATCACGTCGATGGCAATAACGTCACCGCCATTTTCCGTAATGACCGTGATCAATTGTCCAAAGTGAATCTGCTCGGTCTGCAGCTCCAATCGAAGAATAATACTTTTACCGCCCATTTTCGTATTCATAGTTTCCTCTTCCTCCCTAATCCGTGCGAACACTTCGCAACATCGATGTATTGGTTAAAACAGATTGGTAGCCATATAGACAACCGCGGTTACCGTCAGACTGCTAAGCAGCGTAGAAAGCAGCACTGCCTGAGCGGCGTATTCCGGGTGATTCCCGTATTCCAGAGCAAATGCTGCGCTGTTTCTGGAGGTAGGAAAAGAGCTTGCGATGAGCAAGGCTTGGGCCGTTGTTCCGTCCAGCTTCAACAGAATGATGAAGGAGAAGGCGATAACAGGTGAAATGATTAATCTGCCCAACAGGCTAAGAATAAGAGCTAGACTCATTTGCTTGATTTTCAGATAAGCGGATTGTGCGCCCAAGGTAACGAGTGCAATCGCCAGGAAAGCGTCAGCGACATGCTCGACGGGATGCCAGATAAAATCAGGTATGGGAACCTGTAGGCCCCGCATGATCAGGCCCAGGATGAACGCATAAATCATAGGATTCGTCAGCAATTCCTTGTACCAGCGCTGGTTCTGTTTTTGCGCGGATACCGCATTCATCAGGCCGTACGTATTGGTTAGCAGATTCTGATAAATAGAAACCACGACCTGAATAGAAAGACCCAATGGATTATGCTGGAAGACCAGCTGGCTGAAGGAAGGCCGAAATTGCCGGAGTTGCTGAGAACGATACTGTTAGAGAACGATGACGTAAGACCCTGATCGAATTTCGCCACTCTGGCCGTAATCCGGCTAATAAGAATAAGCGCCGCGCTTTGCAGGAGCAGGAAACCCAAGATTTTGACCAGTAAGTCCGCATCAAATTTGCTTTCATAGATGTTGGTGAACCCTACCGTCGGCAGTAAGAAATAGGCATTGAGCTTGGATAATGTGTTCATATCAAAATGAAACTTTCGATGCAGCAGCACTCCGGCTGCGATAAGTAGAAACACAGGTACAATGACATTCAAGATAATAAGTCCAAGAACACTCATAACGGTTCACTCCATTAAGGAAACCCCTGTGCAGCTGGTAAGCGTCTGACCAAGATCAGGGCTCAATCCACGCTAACAGGGGCTTACGAAAGCGGTTATCCTTCTTCGTTGACCAGAACGTTTTTCCCTCTCATCTTCAAAATCAGCGGAACGGTGATCCACAGCAGCCCGATAATAAGAAAGGCCAAGGAGATGGGCTTTTGCAAGAAAATCATAAAGTCGCCGTTTGAAATGGTGAGCGCTCTGCGCATGTTGTTTTCCATCATAGGCCCCAGAATGAGTCCCAAAACAAGGGGAGCAAGCGGATAATCGTTCTTCGACAAGAAGTAGCCTACAAGTCCGCAGCCCATGATCAAGAGTAAATCGAAGATGGAGTATTGAACGGCGTATACCCCGAATACCGAGAACACGATGATCAAAGGAATCAAATATTTGGTTGGAGTTTCAATGACTTTCGCGAAAATCTTCACCAGCGGCATATTGAGAATCAGCAGCATCAGGTTGCCGACAAACATACTGGCGATAACGCCCCAAGCCAGCGCAGGGTGATCCTGGAACAATAAGGGACCCGGCTGCACGTTGTACATAATGAAGGCCCCCATGAGGATCGCGGTGGTGCCTGAAGACGGGATGCCCAGCGTGAGCAGCGGAATCATTGCGCCGCCGGACGCCGCATTATTGGCGGATTCCGGGGAAGCTACGCCCTCGATAGCGCCCTTGCCGAATTTCTCCGGATTCTTGCTGATCTTCTTCTCGACGATATAAGCGAAGAAAGAGGCTAGAATCGCGCCGGCGCCGGGCAGCAGGCCGATAAAGAAGCCGAGCACGGAGCCGCGTGCGATCGGGGCCGCACTATCCTTCAAGTCCTGCTTCGTGGGCAGGATGCGATTGATTTTGGCCAGCTCGCCGTCATTGCCTTCACGGTGCAGAATGGTTTTAAACACTTCACCAACGGCAAACATACCGACAGCAACCGTTAAGAACTCCAAGCCTTGGTACAGCTCCGGTACACCAAAGGTAAATCTTTCGACGCCGGACACGTTGTCGATTCCGATTGTAGCGAGCAGCAGGCCGAAGGCCGTCATGATCAACGCTTTAACCATCGATTTGCCCGCGAGTCCGCTAATAGCCAACAAGCCCAGAACCATGAGGGAGAAATATTCAGCAGGACCGAATTTGATGGCGACAGCGGATAAAGGCCGTGCCAGGAAAATCAGTCCGATCAAGGAGATAATCCCTGCTGCGAATGAACCGATTGCTGAGATAGCCAGAGCCGCGCCCGCTCTCCCCTGTTTCGCCATTTGATAGCCGTCCAGCGTTGTGACAACAGAAGACGATTCTCCCGGCGTATTCAGCAGGATGGAAGTCGTGGAGCCCCCGTACATTGCTCCGTAATAGACACCGGCCAGCAAAATAATCGAGCTCGTCGCCGCTTCTTCCGCGCCCAGCCCCGCAGTCATCGTTGCCGTGATCGGGATCAGAAGTGCTACGCCGCTCATCGGGCCGATCCCGGGAAGAACGCCGACTACGGTGCCAATGAGTACCCCAAAGAAGACGAAAACCACATTATGCCACTGCATAGCAGTACCTAAGCCGTGCAGTACATACTCGAACGTACTCATGTTATGCCCCTCCTAGCCATGCCGGAAATCCGGGCAGCGACCCGTCCAGAACATGCACATATAAGTAGTAAACGCCATAGGAGAAACCGGCGGCGATTAGTAGTGACACCCAGACTTTGCCTCTTTGCATCGTTTGAAAGCCGATCATCAGGAATAGAAAGGTCGAGATCACGAAACCGATGTCTTCAATAAAAAACGCGTACAAGACGGCGGCAGCGAAGATGATTCCGAATCTTTTATAATCCAGCTGTTCTTTGCTTTTCTCCGCACGCTGCTTGCGAAATGTCTCATAGATAAGACGAACGCTCATCAGAGACAGGAATGAACCCAGAATCATCGGGAAAATGTTAGCTCCCACATTACTGCCGTAAGCGCTTGTCGAAATCCCTAGGGAGCCTATGACGAAAGCAATCCCTATGGCAAAAAAGACAATACCCGCATAACGGTCAAACGTCGTATTCATAGCTGTGCCTCCTACCCTAAATCAGGGAGAAGGTTACTCTTCTCCCTGATGTCTTTAGGATTTTTATTTCTGCATACCGAGTGCTGTCAACATATCCTTCAGCTGTGTTTCCTGCTGGACCAGGAATGTTTTGAAATCGTCCCCGTTTTTATAATCCGTCTCCCAGTTGTTCGCTTCCATTTCTTTTTTCCATGTATCGGACTCTACCATTTTCTTGAGGGTGTCTTCCCAGTAGCTCTTCGCATCGGCGCTCATATTCTTCGGTCCGAAGATGCCGCGCCAGATCAGAAACTCAGCATCAATGCCTTGCTCCTTCATCGTAGGAACGTCTTTCAGGTTGCCGCCCAAACGAGCAGGCGCTGCGACAGCCAGGATGCGGATTTTGCCGGCCTTCACATATTGGTCAAGAGATGAGGCATCGGTTCCGAGAACGTCGGCGTTACCGCCAAGCAGTGCGGTGACCGCTTCGCCGCCCCCGTCATAGGACACATATTTCACCTTTTTCGGATCGATACCGTATTTGAACGCTGGCAGAATGGAGACGAGGTGGTCCATAGAGCCTGGCGCGGAACCGCCGGCTACCGTCAGCTTGGTCGGGTCGGCTTTCATATCATCGAGTAAGGATTTCAAATCCTTATACTTGGAATTAGCTGCAACGGCTACCGCTCCATAATCTTTCGTTAATTGAGCCAGCGGCGTGGTGTCGTTGAAGCCATAAGGCGTGTTGCCTTCTTTTTTCAGATGGTTGATTAGAATCGGAGGCGAGCTTACGAACAGCTTGTAGTTGTCTTTGACATCTTTGGTCGCATATTCAGCCATGAATACCGCGCCGCCGCCGCCAGGTTTGTTCTCAACAGTTACCGGCTTATCGACCGCTTTTGTATCGGAGAGAACCTTAGCGATAGTACGGGCTGTCATGTCCCATCCCCCGCCTGCCCCGGATGGAGCGATAATGCTGAGCGCCTTTTCGGGATAGTTAGATTTTGCGGCTGCTGGAGCCGTCGTTTCTTTGCCCTTATCCGCAGGTGCGCTTGTAGCTGCCGGTTTATCCGTGTTGCCGCATGCAGCTAAGCTGACGGAGAGAATACTGATGGCTGTAACCTTCCAGGAAATCGATAGAAGCTGTTTTATCAAATGAAACCCCTCCAATATAGATGTTAGTTGGTTGCTATTCTTGTATGCGCTTTCTTTGAAGCGCTTTCAGAATAACACTTGCTCCCTTCTCTTGAATAGTTTGTGACGATTAGTTGTATTAAGAGCGTTTTGGACATTTTGTTCATATTGTTCACGGCATGGTGAAGGCGGGAATCACCGAAACGGGAATGCTTTATGATACAATACATTCAAAAAAATGGAGGCTAACCGCGGCTGATGAAATTACAAACGAAGCTCGTCCTGATTATTTGTTCGCTTCTTCTGGTCGTTATTCTCAGTTTGGGGTCCATTTTCTACTACATTATGACCACTGCGCTTGAGGATCAAATCGGAACAAGGGCGCTAAAAGTGGCCGTCACGATAGCCAATATGCCGGAAATTCGAGGCGCATTTGGAACGGCTGATCCTCCCAAAATCATTCAACCCATCGTAGAGAGCATTCGAGAGCAAATTGATGCCGAGTTTATCGTTGTCGGTAATAAAGAGGGGATTAGGTACTCACATCCGATACCAGAGAGAATCGGCAAAGAAATGGTCGGCGGCGACAACGGACCTGTGCTTGAGGGTAAGGCGATAATATCCAAAGCGGTTGGCTCCCTCGGACCTTCATTGCGCGGCAAAGCGCCGGTTTTTGATGAAGGCGGACATGTGATCGGCATCGTATCCGTCGGCTTCCTAGCCGAAGATATCGATACCATAACGGAAGTGTATCAATCGCGTATTGAGCTAATCTCCCTGCTCGTGCTTGTGGTAGGTCTCATTGGCTCTCTCCTGATCGCCCGCAGCGTTAGGAATTCGATTCACGGGCTCGAGCCCAAAGAAATCGGAGAGCTGTACACAGAGAAGCAAGCGATCCTGCAAACGATTCGTGAGGGCATTATTGCCGTTAATCGCGAAGGCATCATCACGATGGCGAACCGGTATGCTCTGCAGCTGATGGAGCTGCCGCCTACCGCCAGAATCATAGGCAGACATGTGGAAACTGTATTGCCGAATACGAGATTAATCGAAGTCGTGCGAACAGGCGCGGCCGAATTCGACCAGGAGATGCTGATCGGCGATCACGAGGTGATTGTCAACCGGGTACCTATCCTGACACGCAAACAGGCGGTAACCGGAGCCGTTTCCAGCTTTCGGAGCAAATCCGAGCTGTACCGGTTAGCGGAGGAGCTCTCCCAAGTGAAGCGTTTTGCAGAAGCATTGCGGGCGCAGACGCATGAATTTTCCAACAAGCTCTATGTCATATCCGGGCTCATTCAGCTGGAATCGTATCAAGAAGCGGTCGATCTCATTACCAAAGAATCAGATGTCCATCAGAACTGGGTGCAGTTCATTAT
Organism: Paenibacillus hexagrammi; assembly: GCF_021513275.1. Classification (NCBI taxonomy): domain Bacteria; kingdom Bacillati; phylum Bacillota; class Bacilli; order Caryophanales; family Paenibacillaceae; genus Paenibacillus; species Paenibacillus hexagrammi. The sequence continues at coordinate 6,262,824 of NZ_CP090978.1, forward strand.
GCACGAAATCCCCGATCCAATGATCGGAGGCCTGCTGATCGGCAAATTCAACCGCGCGCAGGAGCTGAAGGTTACCTTTGAAATTGACCGCGAAAGCTCCTTTCGGGATGTGCCCGAGGGGCTTGACCGGAGCCTGCTGATTACCATCATCGGCAACCTGATTGATAATGCTATGGAGGCTGTAAGGGCGGGTGGAGAGCATGTCGAGCCTTATGTGAAGGTGTTCTTAACCGATTTGGGAGATGATCTCATCATCGAATGCGAGGATCGGGGCGGCGGAATTCCAGATGAAATCGGGGCTGCTATTTTTGAAAAGGGCTTCTCCACCAAAGCCGGTGAGCAGCGGGGTATCGGCTTGTCGTTAGTGCAGCATGCGGTTCAGAAGCTGAACGGGTACATCACGTATCAAAAAAATCCCGAGGGCGGCACGATTTTCACGGTAGCCATCCCCAAATCCGGTAACGGCAAATAGGAGTGATTGATATGAGCACGGAGCATGACGGGCAGAATATTGAAGTGCTGATCATCGAAGACGATGTAAAAATTGCTGAAATTAATCGCAGGTTTATCGAAAAAGTGGAGGGCTTTCGCGTTGTCGGAATCGCGACAGATGACGGACAAGCGAAGGAGCAGCTGGATATCCTGCAGCCGCAATTGGTCATGCTGGATGTGTTTTTCCCGGGCGGCAGCGGATTGGAGCTGCTCTCTTACATCCGTCAGCATTACCGGGACATGGACGTGATCATGATTACAGCGGCCAAAGAAATCGACACCGTCAAGGAAGCTGTGCGCTGCGGTGCGTTTGACTATATCATCAAGCCGTTGATTTTCAACCGGCTGCAGGAAACGCTGCTGCGGTATTTGGATTTTCACCGGGAGATTTACCGGCTGCACGGCAGCGGTATGGTTGACCAAAGCGATGTCGACAGGTTGTTGTCCGGCTCGGGGAGGAAAGAGCATCGGGCGGAAGTCCCTCTCCTCCCCAAGGGCATTGATAAATTAACGCTGGATAAAATTATTCAGGCGATTTCAGCTGCTGAAGGCGGCATGACGGCGGAGCAAATCGCCAAGGAAATCGGCGCCAGCCGGTCAACGGGAAGAAGATACCTGGAGCATCTGGTCAGCTCAGGCGAAGTATTCGCCGATCTCAACTATGGCGTCGTCGGACGCCCGGAGAGAGTTTACCGCAAGAAGGAGCAAGTGTAGCTTAGCCTACACATAAGCACGAATAGTCTTGAGCCCCGCCAAAGCGAAGATTCCCAGCGCCGTCATCCCGATCCCGCAGATGAGCAAGCTGATCGACGGGCTGAACCAATCAGACGCTGTGGAGAAACAGGCCAGACCAATTGGCGGCGCAATACTGGATAGGGAACCAAGCGTTCCGAATACCCTACCTTGTATAGAGGGCTCGACTTCCAGGCGGAGCATGTTATTGATAATCAAGGTGCTAAAGGAGAAGATAAAGCCTGCCATCAAAATAAACGGTAACGCCCCCCTCCGCTTCCCGTTTGGGATAGAAGCACATATACGGGGCCAAGCATGACTACGCTGAGCAGGATCCATATACCTCTGTGCTTCAGTCTGTTTCCCGCGATCATAATGAAGCCGGAGCCCAGTACGTACCCAAGAGGAATACACGCCTCAATGAGTCCAAAGATGAACGGACTCGCCAGCCACACCTGAACAGCCATTACCTGGGTCAGCATGAGCGCCGATAGAAAGAACATGAACAGCAGGGGCAGCAGCAGGAGCGCAGCCCGAACCATAGGTTCCTTCCAGATGAAGGATAGCCCGAAGAAGAAATCCTCTTTGAACGTCGTTGCCTGCTGCTGCGTGCCGGAGGGCTTGCTGGGAAATGCCCCGCCAGCGAATAAAAGCAATGCTGAAACCAGGTAGCTGACGGCATCCAGAGAGAGGGCGAATACGCCACCGTAGACCGCAACGGCGATTCCCCCAAGGGCAAAACCCGAGATGCGGATGACATTATCCGCGATCACCATGGCGCCCGAGGCTTGCTGAATCTGCTCCCTGGCCACCAGATGCACAAGCGAGGCTTGGAACGCCGGCGAGTAGAATAAACCCGCTGTGGAGGTCAGAACGGTAAGCAGCAGAATGACGTAGAAAGACGTCCCGGGGATTAGCATGGACAATGCCATTCCCGCGACGAGCAGAAACCGGCTTATGTCGGACAGGTACATTAGCACTCTGCGGTCCACCCGATCGGCGATGGTACCTGCTAAGGTGCCGAAAAGCATCTGAACAATCAAGGTGGCGATCAGCACCACAGACATCAGCTTGGCGCTGCCTGTCGATTGAAGCACCCAGAGGTTCAAAGCAATACTGTGGAACGCATTCCCAAGTAAAGACACACAGTGGCTGGCGAAGATGCAGACAAACGGCCGATTCCTCCAAATCGGCTTCGACGCCCACTTGGATAGGGCTACTGTCTGCCCCTCTGTTTGATTAGATAAACCGAGCATACAATCCCTCCTTTTAGTTACTTAAACGTTTAAATTAATAAAAAGAAAAGCAGGTAATCTTTGCGAGGATCGTTGATAAAGGGAAATGGAGAGCTCCGTAGTTTTCGGAGAAGCGTAGCGGTCGCCTTTGACAGTTTGTTATCACCTTTAAAGCATTTCATTCAATCGAATAACAAAATGTCAACAGCGATTGGAGAAAAGCTACGGAAGCTCGTAATTGCCTCTTCTTTATCGACAAACCGAGCAGAGATTACTCTGCATGAACCCACACGTACTTGTCTTCAGGCAGCTCAGCACTTTGCTCCATAAGCTGGAACATGAGTCTGCATGCTACGGATGCCTTATTCTGTGCAAACGAAACTAAACCCGCGCCTGCCGGGACGATCTGAGGGCAATCTGCCACCGCAATGACACATAGATCGGATGCAGCTGCATACTTGGCAGTCACAGCCCCAAGGAACTCCCCTATCACAATCACCTTATGCTGCTTCCGGCTGCGCAAAAAAAGCTCCAATTCTCGCTCCTGCTGCATCACGAGGATATCCCGGTCCTGAAGGCCGGAATGCCGCCTGATAGAACGGCCGAGCTCTACGTTATTGCAAGCCTCCATCACCAGACAGCGCGCCACCTCTTCTCCCACCTGCGCCGCCGCTTCACGTAAAGCACCTTCCAGATCGGCGTTTACTTTATAAAAAAGCGGATCGTCGATCAGGCTGTCGATCACAATCAGCGGAACACCCGAGGGGAATCTGCTGGAGATCGTATGAAAGCTCATCTGCTTCACATCAATGAGGAACACGCCGTCGAGCTTTCGCTCGGCAATAATATCGAGCTTGGGAGCAGCCGGATCCAGACTAGAGACAATGACGTGATACCCTTGTCCGGTCAGCTCCTGCTCCATCTGATTGACCAGCGATGCATACGTCAGCTGCCTCGATAGGCTCTCGTGCTCAAGACGGTTGATCAAGATGCCGATCAGACCTGTTTTCTGCTTGACGAGGGATCGCGCGGCGAGATTGGGAATGTAGCCCAGCTGATTGGCGATATCTTGTATGCGGCATACGGTTTCCGCAGGGATCGTCTGATTCGGCGTCTTGTTCAGCACATAGCTGACTGTCGCAATCGACACGCCTGCAGCTTTTGCAATGTCTTTTAAAGTCGGTTTTTTCATGGTACAATCGCTCCTCAAGCAACAACTTAATCGTTTAAGTGATTATCTCACAGAGAGGATTTATTTGTCTACAGCCCGCTGTCCTAATCGAGGGCAGGCGCCATGAGTCTGGTAAACCTGCTTGGCGACAAGATACGTCATAATGTGAACAACATACGCAATAAGATACATCATTTTCTATGATATAGTTGATAGGGCCAAGTTCCTCCAAACAAGACATTTTGAAGAACAGGAAGCGATTATTCTTGAAAAACAAACAACTGTATACCAACGCTAAATTTGTAGCCATTATTGCAGCTATATGTTGCTTTTTTTGGGGAAGCTCTTATCCCGCAATTAAGATTGGACTGGTCTTATTTGACATTTCACCGGATGACATTCCATCCAAGTTCGTATTTGCCGGTTACCGATTTGCCATTGCCGGAATTGCATTATTGCTTGTCGCACGGGCCTACGGCATCAAAGTTTTTTCACTTTCCTTACAAAGCTTTAGACAGCTGAGCATCCTTGGTGTAATTCAGACCACCATCCATTACGCGATCTTCTATATAGGTGTATCAAACACAAGTGGCACGAAAGGTTCGATTATGAATGCCACGACCGCATTTTTTGGCGTCGTTTTGGCACATTACGTTTATAAAAATGATAAGCTCAGCCGAGGGAAAGTCTTAGGCAGTATGATTGGTTTTCTTGGTGTCGTTATTGTTAATTTTAGTGCGGATTTGCTCAACTTTACGTTCCGTTTTACGGGAGAAGGGTTTGTGATTGTCGCTGCATTTATTTTTTCTGCTGTCGGGCTCTATGCCAAGAAGCTGACGAAAACGTTGGATGTTGTGTTAATCACCAGCTACAGCCTTTTAATAGGGGGCATTGCGCTTACGGTAATCGGCATCGCTTTTGGGGGTAAGGTCAACCATTTTACATGGGAGTCTTCATCGTTACTAATGTTTCTGGCTGTATCATCCTCTGCATCCTTCTATCTGTGGAACTGGCTTCTGAAATACAACAAGGTCGGACGTGTATCGGTCTATAATTTCCTGGTTCCTGTTTTCGGTGTCACACTTTCTTCTATCTTCTTGGGTGAGGCGATTTTGGAGATAAAGAACTTACTTGCACTCGTTCTTGTTTCTTTGGGAATATGGCTGGTTAATAAAGAAGATACATAACTTATCGAAAAATCCCCGCACATTTGTTACACTATTAAGCATACATAATAATTAACGTGTAGATATCAAAAATATACCGTAGAGAGGTGAGGCGAACGTGAGAGATCGGAAAAGCGGGTACGGACATTGCCCGAATGAAGATGGCTGTCCTGTGGAATTTACGTTGGATGTTATCGGAGGTAAGTGGAAGGGCGTGCTTCTCTATCATTTGATCGATGGTCCGAAGCGGTTTAATGAATTTCGCCGGATTTGTCCGACGATTACACAGCGCATGCTGACGCTTCAGCTGCGCGAGCTGGAGACCGATGGCATCGTGCACCGTGAAGTTTATCAGCAGGTTCCGCCCAAGGTAGAATACTCCCTCACAACTTTTGGCCGCACGTTGGAGCCTATCATTCTGAGCATTAGGAGCTGGGGCGAGACCTACAAAAGCTACCTGCGTGAACAGAGGGAATTAGAAAACAACGGGTCTTAGCAGCAGTGAATGGATAATTATAGCTTGGGTAACATAACCATGAAGTCTAGGAGGAAAGGTGTAGATCCGAATGACGGCTAGCATGGTGATGTGGTCAGGTTTGGTGATTCCGTGGCTGTCCTTGTTTTTCCTTAGAAGCGGAGCTATTCGCAGATATATCGCGGTTGCTTTATTTGTTACTGTCATCAACACGATTATTAGTCAATTGGCCTGGCATTATCATTGGTGGACCATTGAGAAACCGATATTTACTTGGTCAAAAATCATAGATGTTCCTCTCGTGTACAGCATTTTCCCGGTAGGTACGATGTGGTTGTTTGCCTATACGTATCGCAGATTTATCCGCTATCTGATTGCCAATCTCCTTGTAGATGCAGGATTTGCATTCGGGATTAGCCGATGGCTGGATCACTTAGGGCTCATCAAGACGGGATCAATGGCCCACTGGCAGGTGTATATGCTGATGGTTGGGTCGTCTGTAATTATCTACTTGTTTCAAATGTGGGTCGAGGGCGAGGATGTTGAGGTCCACATCGGGACGATTAACCGGATAAAAACCTGAGACCGCGGGGCATCCGGCGCCATTCTGCATGATATACTAGGTGATAGCAAGCGGAATGGGAGGAGATACGATGGGATTGTTTGACGGGCTGATGGGGAACGCGTCCGAGCTAAGTTTGGCCGACGTCCAAAAGGAATTCGCCCATGTGTTATCGCGGACGGAATCGGTGGAAAAAGCGTACAAATTGATTCGCGACTTGTTTATTTTTACGAATAAACGATTGATTCTGGTTGATAAACAGGGGTTATCCGGTAGAAAAATGGAAATGCATTCGATCCCGTACAAGAGCATCACGCATTTTAGCATCGAGACGGCGGGAACGTTTGACCTGGATGCAGAGATGAAAATCTGGATCAGCGGCACGCATGCCCCTATCGAGAAGAAATTCAACAAGAGTCTGAATATCTACGAGCTGCAGAGCGTATTGGCTGAGTATGTATTGAAATAGAAAGCTGCTAAAACAGGAAACAACCACCGCGGAGGGAAATCGCACATGATCAAGTGTGGCCCGTAACGGTGGTTGTTTATGTATTAGGCTGTAGCCCCCGCTGCCCGGCGTTTGCGCTGCTGCACGCGCTGAGCCCGAAGCGTTTTGATCGATAACGTAATGCCCGTCACAGTGAGGACAATCATGCCGATCGCTGTCAGATCGATGAGCCAGGAGACGTCCGTTTGCCCGATTTTGCCTTCATGGAGTCCCTTCACGATTCCGATGATGCCCCCTGCTTGTCCGGGTCCCTCTCCCCCTTGGAAGGAAGGTCTCCCTTGCTCGGAGGCCATGCTTGGCGCACTCTGTCCGCTTGATGCTGCAGCTGAAGGGTCAGCGGCTGCCCCGGTAGTTCCGGAACTTTCCTCTCCCATTGCAGGCTGCTGCGTCATGTTCTGTGTCGTCGCTTGAGGAGGTCTCATCTCATCCCCTCCCCCAAGAAGCCATTTCTCTGTTAAGAGGAGGCCTGTGATGGATTGAATCAGAATAAATACCGAGCAAATTAAGCCGATCCATAAGTGTAACTGCCTTGTTTTTTTCATCGTAAACATCCTTTTCTTATTTGATTGATAAAGCAAGTATAATTACGGCTTCTGAAGGCACCCTGAGCGGACGCTGAGCAATTGCTGAATATTGGAAATGCCCGCATCACATAAATTTTGAGATCCATGGAATAAATGCCATAACCATGCATATACTGATATCAAGTAAGTCCTCATTCGAGGAATCGCCGTCACATGATCACAGTGCTGCATGTATAAATGGACTCTACTATGGACAAGCTTGCATCGTAAGGCTTTGGAACGTGCTGTAATAAATGCCATTTGCCTTTCTTATCCGGTCGTGGTATGATGAATTCAATTGAGTGTAAATGGATTCACATATTGCAAAGGGTTAACATTTGTAAGATGGAACCTTTTCCAATGTGTGAATTTTTTTCTCTTCGAGAATAAAATAACATGTTAATTTAATTTGTTGGAGGTATTCCCATGCAAACAGGTACAGTAAAATGGTTTAACGCAGAAAAAGGTTTCGGCTTCATCGAGGTTGAAGGCGGAAATGACGTATTCGTACATTTCAGCGCAATCCAAGGCGACGGCTTCAAAACTTTGGACGAAGGCCAACGCGTTGAGTTCAACGTTGTTCAAGGCAACCGCGGACCACAAGCTGAGAACGTTGTAAAGCTGTAATTTGATTGTCAAAACTGCCCTTAACACCGTGTAAGGGCAGTTTTTCGTATTGCAAAAAATCGGTATGCGCCCTTATGTAGAGGCATACTGTTAGGGAGGCTTGGTAGCATGTATTCCAGGAAAAAACCAATGGAAGAGGTCCCAGTTGAAAATACTCCGATCTGGTCTTGTACCGAAGATAGCTGTAAAGGCTGGATTCGGGATAACTTTGCATTTGAGTCGATACCGACCTGCCCATTATGCAGTTCTGCGATGGTTCGCAGTGAGAAACTGCTGCCTGTATTAACCAATACCAGCACCTACCAGAAGCCGGTCAAGAAAGGTGCTTCCATATAAAACATCCATAGCTGTTGCCGATAACCCGGTAGATACGCGTGGATCTTTCATAGTAAAACAAATCAGCCCTGCGGAACGCATCAAAAGCGTTCTGCGGGGCTATTTACATGAAGAGGTCTAATTCGACTAGTTGAGCTCTTTCATGAGATTTCCGTCTTTGTCATAATAGGTGTAATCTCGAAATTCATAGTGATGATCTTCAGATTCGGGGAAATCGATCCAAGCAACAGCCGCCTTATGAGGAATAACATGTTGCTCTAATTTCTGTCCATTTATACGAACTTGTATCTTTGCAATTTCATTTTCGGGACTGGCGACAAGCATAAACATGGGAAGATGGTCGGGAATAAAATAGCTAAATGTTTCGTTATTCCTTACTTGTATAAAACTCCAATCAAAATCACCATCACTATTTTTTCTGAATTGGATGCAGCCTGGACGATGGTTAGATAGAAAACCTACTACCCTTTGATCATCGAAATCCCTGACTTCCAAAATTTCTATTGCAGCATCTTCATAACCATGAATAGCATGTATGACTTTTACAATGGAATCTTGATCATTTCCGTACAAATGTGTACTTTTGTTCCTATACCAAGCCAGGCAACCGATAAGCAGTACCAACATGGCAAGTGTAATAACAAGGAATGTTCTCTTTTTCAACAATCTACCTCCTTGTGGGATTCATCTGCGCTCAATTCGTATTCTTTTCGTTGGCATAATATCATCGAAAAAGTAAACGCAGTAAAGCTTGTATAAGTTTCACCTTTATGTCTCGTTGGGAATGGTTCTACCTCTTGCTGCATGCCACCTACCCTGCACATTCTATGGTATCATGATAAAAAGCATAACGCGTAAGGAGGTCAATCGTACGCTATGAAACCCCGTAAAAATTGGAATTGGCTGCTGATGGGCAGTGCTTTTATCCTCGCAGCAGGTGTCGTAGTTGGACTTGGAGGGAAGCTGCGGTTGGACTTCTTCCATGTCTCAGATAAGGAATCAGCAGCAATGGAATCTCCTGCATCAGTACCAGCAGCTCCTGGAGCTTCTAACGAGGCAGTCAAGCTTCCGGCTAGGGAGGCGGTGCAATTTCGGATGACGGATCTCAATCACGGTTGGATCGAATATTCGGATGGGACGATGGTGACGGATGATGGCGGCGCAACATGGCGGAATACGGGGCAGAGTGTGCCGGCAGCAGCAGCGCTCTCTCCGGACGGGCAATCAAAGCAGTGGAGCGTGTCAGAGCTGATCGAGCTGCAAAATAGCGGAGGCACGCTGCCGAGCCCGAAGCAAGCGACGATCGGTTCGACCCTAGTTCCCGTGAAGCAGTCACAGTTCCTGACGAAGCTGATCGGATGGGCGCTGCCGGCCAGTCAGCCGGGAGCTCACGCGGAAGCAGATGAATCCCATCATCCGCTTCTTGTTACGATAGACGGCGGGTTAACTTGGCAGGATGTGCAGGATCAAGCTGTGCAGCAAGCTTTTGCCGCGGAGACGGAGCAGCTGAAGAAGCTTAGGGAGGAAGCGGAGCGGTTCCCCGATAAAGAGACAGCTCGTCAGGTGCTGGGATCCAACGTTTCTGCATGGAGGCTATTCCCGGAGAGTGCCTCGCGCGGAGATGTCGTCTTAGTGAGACACAACGGACCGGGCACCGTAAAATGGTTGGGCAAATCCTACACACTGGAGCCCTTCGGAGCAGGCTACTACACGTACCTCCCCATCACAATGCAGACCAAGCCCGGTGCGTACCCCATTGGTGATCAGACCTTAACGATTAAGGCCAAGGAGTTCGAAACCCAGTATCTGAAGGTGACGGAGCAGCTGGAAAGTATGAGGCAGGATACGCAGAGGATCAATGCCGATCAGAAAAAAATCGATGCAGCTCGCAGCAAATCTGCGGAGACCTTTTTGTTCTCATCGGATTTTATCCAGCCGATCGAAGGCATTCTGACAACCCCATACGGCTACACCCGTTATGTGAACGATAAATTTGACAGCGCGCATATGGCGGTTGATCTTGCGGCTGACGAAGGCACGCCTGTGAAGGCAACGAACGACGGGATCGTAGCATTGGCGGATAACCTTTATTTAACCGGCAATTCCGTTTACATCGACCATGGGATGGGGTTATTTTCTCAATATGCGCATATGTCTGAGCTGAGGGTGAAAACCGGAGATAAGGTCAAACGAGGCGATATCATCGGGCTTGTCGGGACGACGGGATTTTCTACCGGACCTCATCTGCACTTTACGTTTTGGGCGCATAATGTACAGGCCAATCCGAACCTCTTTTTCAATTCCAACCCGTTTCATTGGGTAAAAGGGGAATCGGCAAGCAAGCCCTGAATCGGCAAAAAGCCAAGACAGAGCGCTTTCGACTCTTTCTTGGCTTTTGTCTTTCCTTGTGTCTATCCTGAAATAACGGGTCTATATGAAGTGGAGGGCAGTTATGGAAGCCACGAATTTGGTACGCCAAATTGAGGGCCTTCATTGAATGTTCAACATCTGATGGTGCTGCGTTTAGCGGCATGGGTGGCTATAATCGGAGCTGCAATCTCTGGATGGTGTCTTTGTCACAAATGACAAACAGGCGCGCATCTTCAGGTATGAAATGGTCGAGCCTTCGATTGATGTTCAACTGATCGCCGTCGGAAATGAGCGTCGCCCCTTCCTGCAGAAGGGCGGTGAAGGCATCACGGTAAGTAACCCAACCGCTTCTGCGCTCCACCTCATATAGATTATCCCCGTATTCCCGGGTCAACAGCTGAGAAATAATGCGTGAGGAGCCTGGATGGAACGCAGAGCGGACGGCAAGCTGAGAGATGGTTTCTGAGCCGAGGATAAACTCGTCGACTTTGATATGGATAAAATTTTGCATATTACTGCGGTCCTTAATTTCAACTACGGTATGTACATGATTGTAATTTCGTTCAATGGTGGTAGCGACGAGAAGTGTTTTTCCGTCTACGAACGAAGTGTCCCGGAGCAAGGCATCATCCTGAGTGGTCTCCTTGGCGAAAATAAAAACCGCTCGCGCTTTGGTCATATTCGCTTGCTCCAGCGTTTCAAGCTCTGTGGGAATCCCCTGCACATAGTGAACTCGGTTGTGCACGATGGGTGTCCGGTCCATGGTATCGATCAGGACAATGTCCATGTCGGGGTCCGAGCGCAGTACCTCCTGGATCGCCAGCTCCGTGTTTTTACTCCAATCGACCATGACAAAATGCTGCTCACCTTGGTACTTCAGCTTGCCCTCCTCCTCTCTTCTGCGAAATTGAAAAACAGAATCCGCGATTTTGCTGATGGTAACCGAAATGATACCAATGCCAAACACATAGAGGAACATGCCCAAGCATTTGCCGGGGACCGTCTTTGGTGTGAAATCGCCGTAACCGGTTGTGGTTACCGTGGTCATCACCCACCACAGCCCGTTGAACAGACTGCCAAAATTATTCGGCTCCAGCAGGTAAGCGGCGATCGAGCTGACGATAATGAGCACCGCTGCCGTTCCGAATACGAATTTATTGTTCATTCGCAGCAGCCGCAGCAGCATATGCGTAAAAAAATCAATCGAACCGCTCCTCCTGCTTGTTGTATTCACTCATTTGGTAATATACACGTTTGGGGGTTTGCTATGCATAGGGGCGGTGATGAGTCTCCATTCTTCTCTATGGATACGCTAGATCAAACGTGAGGGGCTGTCATGACAGTAAAATGCTCCCCTTAGGGTAGCCCGTTAAATAACTGTAAGGGCAACAGACGCTAAAAATAAAGGAGTTACGCACATTCAAGCTGCGTAGCTCCTTGTTTACATTCCAATATTCCGGTTGTTACGGTTTGACTATCCCGCAGATTCTTAGAGGATTACTTGCGGGGCAGTCTCTTCACGCTTATTTAGGTATGTATCCCTTAATCCTGGCAATAATCTCTCTTTCCTGAGCGTGGTTCAATTCTTCAATCCGCTTGTTCAGAAAGAAGGCATCAATCCAGCTCCATATGACAGAGCCTGCCAAAAGAATAATGGAGAGCCATAGCAGAACCATGTTTAAACCGTCCATGTCCGAAGCCGCAATAAATAGGATCACCACAAACGGCACTGCACTGGTGGAAAGCATAATACTTGCGTAGCCGTAATTCTCCGTATAAAAGCGGTGTGCGCCGAAGAAGGACAATCCTGCCCACAGCCCCCAAGCTGCTTCTTTGGATTTTCGGAACTTTAGCATCTCTGCCTCCAGCATCCCCAGTTCTTCCAAAGTTAAAGTTCGCTTTTGTTCGAGATTATCCATGAAACTTCTATTATACTCGAGCAGCTGCGACTTCTGAGTTTGCTTTTGCTTGATTGATTAATCGCAGCTCCGAAATGACTTCATTTTCAATTCTATCGTTGGTATCTCTGATCATCCCAGATAACAAAAATAGGTCAATCAAGGTCCAAAAACCTAATCCACCCAGGGTCAGCAGCATAGCAACACCAGTACCGGTCTTACCTAGATAAAAGCGGTGGCCTCCAATTCCTCCAGTAAAGAACCACAATAACCAAGCAACTCCGCTAGATTTCTGTTTTTTGCTCATTTCAGACGCAAGCAGTTGAAGCTGCTCTGTAGTCAAGCTCTGTTTCTGCAACAATGATGACATGGTTAAAACTCCTTTTTCATTTGTTGTAAGAATTATACAACGGGCTTTCCGGATTTTAAAGCAAAACTTTGGGAAACCATGTCGCTTTATGATGAAAAAGTGGTTCTTAAGTCTGGAATATTAAATTTCCTTCCGGTCCTCGCAGGGTGTCAGCAGAGCTATGAGGGCCTCTCCCAACGATGCTGAGCAAACGCGGTGCGATACATGACAAGATGAGTGCTCATGAGAAACAGGTAAACGGGGAAGGAATAGATCAGCTGGTAGCCGTGTTTGTAATGGAAAACCCCGACTTTGACCGCCATCCATTCGAGCCCAAGGGCAATTCCTACCCATAGTAAAATATAGGGGATAATCAAGAGATCGTACATTCTCAACCTTTTATACCAATAGATAAACCAATAACCAAATGGCGCATACATGATATAGGACATCATATCGAATATTTCGTATTTTGTTTGGTCCCCCAGATCGTAAAGATCAAATGGAGGTACATTAAGCGTGTGATCGATAACAAGTCCGAATGCGATACCAATGAGCATATTAAAGGCAGTCTGAACAGATGAAAATGTTCGGGGTAATAGCCATATGAAAGCGAATGCAATCACAGTGACTCCAATAACGAACCACTCGTTACCATTAAAGTGAGTATCATAGATGGTATTTCCGTCCATCAACGAGTCCACCCTTCCTTAGAAGTCATTCGTTGAAAGAGATAGCCTAATAATAACGCATAGACCATCACACAAACGATCATCACCGACTCCATACCCAAAGTCCACCCCCGATTGTCGAGCACATGGTTCCATCTCAGTGTAGATCCAAGAAATAATTGTGCGAGAAATGCATAGAGCGATATGGCCCAGCGAACACCTGCCCTAGACGTAGTCAGGAATACGTTGACGAAAGTCATTAATACGAAAGTAATCGTGAAATCATTATGCAGGATCATAGATAAAAAGTGAGGAATACTTTGGCTGTTAATTTGAAAGAGCTTCAAATTGAACCCAAGTATGGTCAGTTTGTTTGTTAACACAACTTCAATCACCATAAATAACAGGCAGTTAACAACCAAAGGCAGCTTATTTGGAAGACCAGTTAAGGTATGGATGCAGAACCAAGCAAAAAAGAAATATAAGACCATTATCAAGCTAAAAGTCTCCCCTTCTCGCTGTGTGAATTTTCTCTTATATTCCCCTTGATTTTTCCAAATATACAAATAAAACCACCGCTAAAAAACGCCTGCTTATATGGCTTGCAAAAAGTATGTTTGGAGGTCGGGTGGCTTTGGCCTGCTCACAATTAGCTGGAGAAAACAGTTGTAGATGCAAAAAGCAAAGAAGCTAAGTCACTACACGCGACTTAACTCCTTTGAAAGTTTAGGAATGATCTTTATTTATGCTTGGATGTCCTCACGCCATGTTACATGTCTACTTCTTGTACAGCTTCGATGGCTGTTAACCAGCGTGCTGTTGGAATTGGTTCGAATACAGCTCATAATAATGTCCCCGCTGCGCAAGCAGCTCCTCATGGGTCCCTCGCTCGGCGATCTCGCCGCCGTGGATGACCAGGATGCAGCTTGCTTCGCGGATCGTGCTAAGGCGGTGGGCGATCACGAAGCTTGTTCGCCCCTGCATGAGACGGGCCATCGCTTCCTGGATGGCCGCTTCCGTGCGCGTGTCGACGCTGCTGGTCGCCTCGTCGAGCACAAGAATCGCGGGATTCGCGAGAATCGCCCGCGCGATCGTGAGCAGCTGCCGCTGGCCTTGACTCAGATTGCCGCCTTCGGCGGTCAGCCTGGAGTCATAGCCCTTCGGCAGCTTGCGGATGAAGCCGTCCGCGTTCGCCAGGCGCGCGGCCGCTTCTACTTCTTCGTCCGTCGCACCCAGACGGCCGAAGCGTATGTTCTCGCGGATTGTATCCGAGAACAGGTATACGTCCTGCAGCACGATGCCGAGCTTGCTGCGCAGGTTTTCTTTGTCCAGCTGGCGAATGTCGCAGCCGTCGATGGTAATGCTGCCCTGATCAATGTCGTAGAAGCGGGTGAGCAGGTTAATGATCGTGGTCTTGCCGGCGCCTGTAGGCCCTACAAGCGCTATGGTTTCACCGGGCTTCGCCGTAAAGGAGATGCCGCTTAGGGTAGCAAGCCCGTGGCTGTAGCTGAAGGACACGTCCCGGAAGACAACCTCGCCCTTGACCTCGGCGAGCTGCTTGCTGCCGCTGTCCGCGTCCTGCTCCGTTTTCGTATCCATAATCTCGAAGACCCGCTCGGCACCTGCAATGCCTGCTTGAATCATGTTGTACTGATTGGCCAGATCGTTAATCGGGCGGCCAAACTGTTTGGAGTAATTCAGGAAGCTGACGACGATGCCGACCATCGTCCAGCCCTGCAGCACCATCCAACCGCCGATCGCGGCAAGGAGGATGAAGCTGAAATGATTGATCATATTCATGCTCGGCCCCATGAGCCCTGATAAATTCTGTGCGGTTGTGCCGGCCTTCTTGAGCCGAAGGTTGATTTCTTGCAGCCGCTCTATGGAGGCGGCCTCGCGCCGGAACGTTTTGACCACCTTTTGACCGGAAATGGTCTCTTCAATTAAGCCGTTCAGCTCGCCCAATTGCTGCTGCTGTTCTTTGAAAAGCCGCTGTGTCCGCTTCGTTATTTGCTTCGTCGTCAACAGCACAGTCGGAACAGTCAGCAGGCTGATCAAGGTCAGCCAGACGTTCAAGGTCAGCATCATGGTCAACGAGCCAATAATGGTAATGGCGCTTGTCAGGACCTGTGTAAGATTTTGACTGAGTGTTGTAGCTACGTTCTCTACGTCGTTCGTTGTCCGGCTCATTAATTCGCCGTGCGTAGTCTGGTCAAAAAATCGGATAGGCAGCTTCTGTAAATGTGCAAATAAATCGCGGCGCAGCTCCCATACGGTCCGTTGGGAAATTCCTGCCATGATATAGGCTTGCAGCCATGACATGACTCCGCTGCTTACATAGACGGCAAGAAGCAGCAGGCAAAGGCCGATCAGCCCGTTGTAGTCGCGCGGGATGATGTAAACGTCGATGGCCCGGCCGATGAAGTATGGACCTAGCAGGGCAAGCCCGCTGCTGAGCACGGTGATGACCAGCACGCTCACTAGGCTGGCGCGCTGCCTTTTCAGGTAGTGCCATAGCCTGCGGACGGCTGCTCCAGCATCTTTGGCACGCGGTTTTTTGGGCTTGCTTGCGGCTGGCGCTTGCTTCGCAGTTGTAGCTGGATCAGGCTCTTGTATCGCTATTTTTGCTGTATCAAGCTCTCGGTTGTGGTTATTGTTGTTCATGTTCATGTTCAAGTTTATATTTATGTTCATGTTCTTGTTCTTGTTGTTCTTGTTGTTCTTGTTGTTGTTGTTGTTGTTGTTGTTGTTGTTGTTGTTGTTGTTGTTGTTGTTGTTGTTGTTGTTGTTGTTGTTGTTGTTTTCCCCGTCACTAGCCATGCGCAGCCGTCTCCTTTCCCTGCTGAGATTGGTAGATGTCTTGGTAAATCCGACTGCTTGCCAGAAGCTCTTCATGTGTGCCTTGTGCAGCGATTCGTCCTTGATCCAGCACGAGAATTTGATCGGCGCTCATGACAGAGGAGATGCGCTGCGCGATGACGATGCAGGTGCTAGTCTTCATAAGCGACTGGAGAGATCGCTGAATGCGTCTCTCCGTGCTCAGGTCGATAGCGCTAGTGCTGTCATCCAGCACCAGAATGGAAGGTTTGAGCAGCAGCGTGCGGGCGATGGATAGACGCTGCTTTTGCCCACCGGAGAGATTAACCCCGCGTTGACCCAATCGGGCCTCGTAGCCCTCGGGCAAACGGCAGATAAACTCATGCGCCTCTGCTGCCAGCGCAGCCGCTTCCACCTCGGTTTGGGATGCCCCAGGATTCCCGAAGCGAATATTGTCCCCGATGGTGCCGGTGAACAGAATGGATTGCTGCAGCACGATGCCGATTTTGCTTCGGAGTGTATGCACAGGCATCTCACGTATATCCGTACCATCTATGAGAATGCGTCCCTTCGTTACTTCGTACAAACGGGGGAGCAGGCTAACGAGTGTCGACTTACCGGCGCCTGTAGCACCTAATATTCCAATGGTTTGCCCCGGCAGCGCGGTAAAGCTGATATTTTCCAAAACAGTTTGATCCGGTGACGAATCGTAAGCAAAGGAAACCTGCTCAAAGTCAATTCGGCCTGATGGAAGGATGGAGACATCCTCCCTGCTGTTGTACAAGGCCTGAGCATCATGAGAGATGGTTAGTCCCCCTTGTAAGGTGCTAGTATTCGCAGTAATATTTCCTGCCTCTTTTTCGTCGCCTCTGGCACTTCCCTCAGCGGAAAGCCGCTCATACAGATCCGGCTCGGTTTCGAGCACTTCGCATATGCGGTCTGCAGAAACTTTGGCGCGGGAGATATTCATCCAGGTGTTGCTAATGGAAACAAGAGAAAATAGCACTTGCGTGATATAAATCAAAAAAGCAGCCAGATCGCCGATGGCCATACTGCCCTTCCAGGCCTGCCCTGCGCCGAACCAAATAACGGCTACAACGCTTGCGTTGAGGATCAATGTCATAAGCGGTGTGTTGGTAGCGAAAATCCGAGCCGCTTTCAGTCCTGTTTCCAAATAGTCCGAGTTCGCTTTGCCAAAGCGTTTCTGCTCGAAGGCACTTCGAACGAAAGCTTTAATGACTCTCATTCCGGCTGTATTCTCCTGCAGAACGGTATTTACTTTATCCAGCCGACCTTGCAGCGTGCGGAAAAGCGGTGCTGTTCGGCGCATCAGTGTGATTAGAATGAACAGTTGAACCGGAATGACGATGGCTAATATGGAGGAAAGTCGCGGGCTGATCATAACGGCCATGATGATGCTGCCTGTTAATAAAGAAGTTTCGCGCACGCATTGGCGCAGCAGCATTTGCAGCAGATTGAGCATCTGCACGACGTCTCCCGTTAAGCGGGTGATGAGCGAGCCGGTTTGAAACAAATCCATTTGGCGGAATGAGAAGGATTGAACCTTGGTATATAAGGCAATACGCAAGTCAGCTCCGAAGCTCTGAGAGGCTTTACTGGAGAAAATGGTGCAGCCTACGCCGCCCACAAGGCCGATGAGTGCGACCTCGATCATGTGAATGCCGGTTGACCAAACCAGCTGAATATTTCCTTGAACGACTCCATGGTTCACGATTATGGCCATGAGTCTAGGCTGGGATAAGTCCATACAGACCTCTAAGATCATCATCAAGGGAGCAAGGAGAGCGGGAATCAAATAGGGTTTAACAAAAGAACGCAGTCTCCACATCGATGTGTAACCTCCATTTTAGTTTGCTAGCTAATCAATTTGAAGCGTCCGGTTTTTGCAAATTCTCGTGAATTTGCAGGAGAAATCTGCGCAGCAGCAGCTTCTCTTCCGGCAGAAAGTGCTCAAAGCATTTCTCATCCGCTTCAAGGATAGCCTTTTTTACGGCTTCCGTAGCCAGACGCCCTTTATCGGTCACATACACCCGAGATACGCGTTGATCGTTCGGGTCGGTCCGGCGTTCAACAATTCCTGCCTTTTCCATACGGTCCACCATCACCGTTAGCGTTGCGGGAGTGACGTGAATGCGCGCAGCCAGCTCGCTCTGGCTCTGTCCGTCCTGCTCCGACAAACGCAGCAGCAGTGGCGGCTGGCCGGGATGCACATCGTAGGGTTGAATCTGTTTATCCACGGTCTGCCGATGCAGTTTAACGGCATGCTTCATGAGGTGAATAAGGGAATCGTGACGATTCATCAAGGAACACTCCTTTTATTTAGTTAGCTAACTAAAAGAGTAGTGGGTAAGGAATTGGTTGTCAATGGGAAAATGGCAGATGAGGCATTACCTGTGACAGTATGATACAATAAGGAACAAATGTTCTAGAACGGAGAAGAGTTGTGATGTCCGATATCGTGAAGCTGTCCGTGCGCTCTTTGGTCGAATATGTGTTTCGAAGCGGAAGTATAGAATCCGGCTTCAGGACGAACACGGCTCTGACGGAGGGCACGAAGGCGCACCAGAAGATACAGAAGCAGTACGGCGAGCAGGATCAAAAAGAAGTCTACGTATCCGCCGAGGTCGTCATAGACTCTATGGTTTTCATCGTCGACGGGCGTTGTGACGGCTTGCTATGGGACGGGGAAATATTCACGATAGATGAAATCAAGTCGACGTCAGGAGATCTTGATCAGATGGAGCGGGAAGGGGCCCCTGTTCACTGGGCGCAGGCTACCTTTTATGCGTACATGTATGCCAAGGAGCAAAGGCTAGACCGCATGCGAATTCAATTAACCTATGTACAGGTGAACGCTGATGCGCGAAAACAGTTTGTCAGGGAAGCATCGTTTGCAGAGCTGGAGCAGTTCGTACATGAGGTGACCGCGAGATTCGCCCCCTATGCAGAGGCAAGAAGGAAGCATGAACAGCAGCGGAATGAGAGCATCAAGCGACTGGCCTTTCCGTTCCCTTCTTATCGCGAGGGTCAGCGTAAATTTGCAGGAGCTGTCTATCAATCCATTGTAAGCGGACATAAGCTGTTTGCGAAAGCGCCTACCGGAATCGGCAAAACGATTTCAACGATTTTCCCGTCTGTCAAAGCGATTGGCGAAGGGCATCTGCAGAGGATGTTCTACCTAACGGCCAAGACAATTACCCGTACTGCGGCTGAAGAGGCCTTCTCCCTATTGCTGGATCAGGGGCTTGTGCTGCAGGCCGTTACGATTACGGCGAAAGAAAAGGTGTGTTTGAAAGATGAGATGCGCTGCTCCAAGGAGCATTGCGAATATGCCGACGGCTACTACGACAGGATTAATGAAGCCGTGCTCCATCTGCTGCAAAATGAAACCCTAATCTCCAGGCAAGTGCTGGAGCAGTATGCGCGTAAGCATCGGGTATGCCCGTTCGAATTCTCGCTCGATGCTGCCTACGCAGCGGACGCTGTCATCTGTGATTATAATTACATCTTTGATCCGAAGGTGAACCTGAAGCGTTTGTTTGATGAGCAGAAAAAGATGACGGTGCTGCTCATTGATGAAGCGCACAACATGGTGGACCGCGCCAGGGAGATGTATTCCGCTGAGCTGAATAAATCAGATATTTTGGCCGTACAGCGCGAGTTTAAAGGTGTACATACAGCTGTATACCGCGCTGCCAAGGATTTGAATGATGGCTTTATCGCGCTTCGCAAGCAGGTTGGGCAGCGGGGCATGCTCGTGGAGGACATGCTGCCAGGGGCTCTGCTTGAGCTTGTAGAGGCCTTTGTTGAAGCGGGGGAGCAAGAACTCACAGCTTCACGTTCAGGTGAGACAAGTCTACTACTGCTCGAGGCCTATTTTGCCGCTCAAAATTTCACGCGCATCGCCAAGCTTTACGACGAGCGTTATGTTACGTTTACGGAATGCCTCAGGAGTGAAGTGCGGATAAAGCTCATGTGTCTGGATCCTTCCCATTTGCTGAAGCAAATGGGGAAGGGGTATCGATCCCATGTGTTCTTTTCCGCTACGTTAACTCCGCTATCTTACTTTATGGATACGCTTGGGGGCGGCGAGGAGGATTACTCCGTCTCGGTGCCGTCTCCGTTTCACAAGGAGCAGCTTGATGTGCTGATACAGCCATTGTCTACCAGGTATCAAGACAGGGAGAGGAGCTTCGTACCGATTGCTGATTGCATTCGGAAGCTGACGGTGGAGCGGCCAGGTAACTACCTGGTATTCTTCCCCTCCTATGAATACATGAATCGTGTTTATGAGGCCTATGCGGAACAGACGGAAGGTGTTTCTGAGTTGCGGGCAAAGGGAAAAGTGGAAGCAGGGGCTGAAACAGGGACAAAAGCTGGAGCAGAAGCAGAAACAGGAGCAGAAACAGAAACAGTAGCAGAAACAGAAACAGAAACAGAAACAGGGGCAGTAGCAGTAGCAGAAGTAGAAACAGGAGCAAAAGCAAAAGCAGAGGCAGAAGCAGAAGCAGAAGCAGAAGCAGAAGCAGAAGCAGAAGCAGAAGCTGCTACAGAGTCAGGCGGACAGCCAAGAACACTGGTTCAACAGATGGCGATGTCGGAGGAAGAACGCGAGCAATTTTTGAATGCCTTTCAGGCAGGGGCTGAGCACTCTTTGATAGGATTTGCTGTGATGGGGGGCATCTTTTCGGAAGGAATCGATCTTGTGGGAGACCGATTGACCGGCGTTGTTGTTGTAGGTGTGGGGCTTCCACAACTGGGGCCGGAGCGCAACATCCTGAAGGACTACATGTCCCGGCAGGGCAAAAATGGCTACGACTACGCGTATGTCTACCCCGGTATGAACAAAGTCCTGCAGGCCGGCGGACGCCTAATCCGTTCCGAAACGGATCGCGGCACCTTGCTGCTCATCGACGACCGCTACTTGCAGCCGCAGTATCAGCGCCTACTCCCGGAGGAGTGGCGTGAATACAGCGTGCTGCGTTGAGCGGCAATGAAGACTATTTCCACTCCAACAGCTCGATCCGATTGCCGAAAGGATCATCGATATAAAAGCGATCTGCTCCTTCGAGCGCGTCATCGTCTTTGACAGGAACGCCCTGCTGTTCCAAATGATTCCGAAGCGCAGCAAGGTTTTGTACTTCCAAGGCAGGGTGAGCTTTAGTCGCAGGTGTGAAATCGGCCTGTACGCCGATGTGCAGCTGGTGCTTCCCGCATTGAAACCAGACGCCTCCGCGGGCTTGGAGTTTGGCAGGCTTAGGGATCTCGGGCATACCGAGAATACCGCCCCAAAAGCACGAGCCTTTTCCTCGCAGCCTGCAGGTGCAGCTAATTGAATATGGTCGATACCGGCGAATTGGTAGCTCATGGAGAATTCCTCCTATTACACGTTGTTTCATTTGATGAAACCAAGTTTCATAATTTTATTTTACACCAAAATTGAAGGATATGCCAGCTGTTCCTGTCCGTTATAATCTCCGCGGCCAAGTAAAGCGGTTTTCTATCTTCCATGCTATCACGTATACTAGTATAAAAAACTCTTGGCAGGGTGTGTGAACATGTCTCCACGAACAAAGAAACAAAACGAATCTATTCGAGAGCAGCGGAAGCAGGAGATTCTGCAAGCTGCGATTTACGTATATGTATTAAAGGGCTACTCGGCCACGACGTTGAGTGACGTTGCGGACCAAGCGGGTCTTGCACATGGACTGGTCTATTATTATTTTAAAAATAAAAAGATGCTATTTCGTGAGTTGTATGAAAACATGATGGACAGGTCTCTTTCGTACACGACAACATATTTTGAACGAGATGCACCAGTGCTCGAAAAATTCGAAGATTATGCTTTCCTCATCTGCGAGCGTATTATCGAGGATCCTCTGACTCAGCGTTTCTATATGAGAATTAGTCTGGACTTACATCACTTATACGAGCCTGAGGAATTATCGCCGTTCGAATGGATGAAGAACTTTATGAAGCCGATGGCACAAGCCATTGAAAGTGGCATTCATCAAGGTATGATCCGACAGGGGGACGCCTATCTTTTGGCCATGCAATTTTGGGGAGCTGTTTCCCAAGGCTTGAGTTATTTAGATCAACGACTTCAGGAGCTAACCTCCATAGGGTTAACGGAGATAGAAATTAAAGAGGAAATAGGTGAGAAAATCCGGCAAATTGCCCTGTCGTCAGTTGCTATTTTTAAACTGGGGTAATTTCCCTATTTTATTATTGACTGAGAACTCAATCAAAAATATAATGTAGGCAAGGAGCGTGATATTTTGCCAACTATTTACAAAGAAATTTTAATTGATGCAAGGCCCGAGCAAGTATGGGATGCAGTTCGCGACGTAGGTGCTGTCCATCGTCGGCTTGTTCCCGGTTATACCGAGGATACCCTAATGAACGGTTATGAAAGAACACTTCTCCTGCCAAAAGGCGGTAAGGTTCGCGAGCTCATCGTCTCTATGGATGAAAAAGAACGTCGAATGGCCTATGCTGTCATCGAGGGTGGCATGCCGTTATTGCATCATCACGCTTCCTTTCAGGTTACCCCACATGGTAATACATGCTCCAAGCTCTTATGGATCACTGATTTTCTTCCGGAAGATTTTTATACCGAGATACAAGCGCGCGTAAATCGAGGGGCGGAGGTCATGAAAGCGACCATCGAAGCTGAGGTTAATGGAGGGATTCAATGAAAATTCTGGTCGTTGCGGCTCATCCGAATATCGAGCAATCACGAGTAAATCAGCGCTGGTTGCTGGAATTGAGAGGACATTCTGATAAAATTACGGTTCATGAACTATATAAACGGTATCCTAATTTCGTAATTAACACGGAGGCTGAGCAAGAGCTTATTGCCAAGCATGACCGAATCGTATTGCAATTTCCCATCCAGTGGTACAGCACACCGGCGCTGCTCAAACAATGGCTCGATGATGTGTTTACAACGGCTTGGTTGTTCCGTACTGGTGGCAAGGCTGTTGCGGGAAAAGAGTTCGTACTTGCCATGTCGATTGGAGGCGATGAATCGGCCTACCAGTCAGGAGGCTTAATTGGATATACAATTAGTGAACTGATCCGGCCCCTGCAGGTCTTTTCCAATCAGGTTGGCATGACGTTCCTGCCGCCATATCCATTTTATGGTGCGGTCAAGGCGGCGGATGGTCAAATTGAACATAGCGCCACCTCTTATGTGAGCCACATTACTTCTCCTGATCTCGATCCTATCAAAGTCCGAAATCGCATGCTGAGCGAAATGAGCAAGATCCAATAACAAGGTCTTCAGTCGAGGCTGTTACGCCGCCACTGGTCACCACATGACCGTCCCGAACTACGCGAGCACAATCTCTATGAGGGTTTTTACTCCAGAATTGAGCATCTTGCAGCTAGTTGTTCAGACCTTTCCACCAACTCAAAAAGCCCGCTTAACTCCTTCCTAGTGGAAGCAGGTAAGCAGGCTTGCTTTTTAATAGCATTCCTTACAAAGACATGCGGTAAATATTCACGACATCCTCACGTGTCAGTTTTTTGAAGTTCCCAAAATCACCGTACACCATGGCTTTATCGGCCATCGTTTCGATCGTGGAGTCATCGATGTCGTAGTCGGCCAAGCGGCTCGGTGCACCGATCGAAGTAAAGAACTGACGCAGCGCGGCGATGCCTTCTTCCGCTATCTGACGATCGGACTTGCCGCTCTCCTCAATACCGAACACGCGCACCGCGAATTGTTTGAAACGGGCAACATGGGCATCCAGTGTATAGGTCATCCAGTTCGGGAACAAAATGGCCAGACCGCCGCCATGCGGGATATCATGCACAGCCGATACGGCATGCTCCAGATTGTGCGTAGCCCAATCGCCGCGAATGCCCATGCTGAGCACACCGTTCAGCGCCATCGTGCCGCAGTAGAGAATGGTCGCCCGGGCATCGTAGTCTTCAAGATTCGCGACAAGCTTAGGCGCTGTATCGATGACGGTGCGGAGAATCGTTTCGCAGAATCCGTCCTGCACCGGCGTGTTTTCGCCATGGTGAAAATATTGCTCAAAGACGTGGGACATGATGTCTACCATGCCATACACGGTTTGATTGGCGGGTAGGGACTGCGTATGCACCGGGTCTAGAATTGAGAATTTAGGGAAGGCATAAGGACTACCCCAACCCAGCTTTTCTTTTGTCTCCCAGTTAGTAATAACAGAACCGGAATTCATCTCCGAGCCCGTGGCTGCAATGGTGAGCACCGTACCCAGGGGCAGTGCGCCTGTAGCTGCGGCTTTGCGGGTGACGATATCCCAGAAATCCCCATCATATTTAGCTCCTACAGCGATAGCTTTCGCGCAGTCGATCACGCTGCCGCCGCCTACGGCCAAGATCAGATCGATCTGATGACCGCGGCACAGATCCACGCCTTTATGAACCGTTGTAAGACGCGGATTCGGCTCTACGCCGCTAAGCTCCACAAGCGTTGCTCCCACCTCATCAAGCAGCCTCAAGACACGGTCGTAAATGCCATTTTGCTTGATGCTGCCTCCGCCATATACGAGCAGCACGTTCTTGCCGTATTTAGGCACTTCCTTTGTTAGCTGGGATAGCTGATCCTGTCCAAAGTAAAGTGTCGTTGGATTATGAAAAGTAAAGTTGTTCATGCGTCGGTTCCTCCCAACTGAATTTGGCTTTACCTTATCCATTGTAGCTAACTTGGAGGTGAAAGCAAAATCAGGCGGAAAGGCGCATCCCCCAATTGAATCTAACCCACTTACACTCAATGACACTAGTTCTCAACTACGCTAGGACCGTACAAACTGCGCATATAACGAGTTTTCTGGAATAGCCCGAGTGAGCCTATCCATATGTCCTAGAAACGTTTGCAAGATGGTTCGGCCCTCCCAGCCCTCCGGCAGCAGCTCCTCCGGCAGCATAGGGTCAGCCAAATAAAGCTCACTGATGACCTCTCCCAAGTGAAGATAGCAGACGAAGAGCTCCAAGAGCTGATCACTGTGCCGAAGCGCTGCGTCCATTCTGGGTTCAAACTCCTGATGGAACCAGCTCCGTTTGTCCTGATAGATACCGGCTACTTGCTCCAGTCCCCATAGTGATACCGCGTCGTTAGGTGTAAGAGATTTGCCTTGAATCGTTCCCTGAAATTGAGTGACTCGGCCATGCAGTTCATACTTTTCGATAAGCTGAGTAATTTCCTGGCTGTAAGACCATGGAGCAATGTAGACGCTGTTATACAGGAGGCCGAAGCCTGTTTGTAAAATGTCTGCGCGGAACTGGTCGCGTTTTTTACGTTCGCTTTCCGGAATTTCGAGCATGACCAAATGCCAGTTTCCATCCCAAGTCCGGGAATACAGCAGGGGCTTTTGATTAATGGAATAAATAAAGGCTCGGCCGCTTTCGGTGATTTGGTAGCTCGAGCGGGACGGACTGACCGCATACCCCTCTTTCTTGAGTCGGGATAAGCCATTGCGGATATACGCGGCTGAATAGCCACGATGTTCATAAATGCGAATAAGCTCCTGGGACTCCATACCTGTGGAGCGCGAGAGCAAAAATAACAGCTGTTTTTCGATGGATAACAAAATAACCTCACGTCCTTATTGACATAGGTAAATTTTACATATAACATAAATATCAACGATCGTTGTTATATTGATTATAAATTAAAAACTGTTCTTTGTTTTATTTTAGCGCAAAAATAAGCGGAGCGGTAAAAAAATGATTGGGAGTGGGAACAATGGGGAAAACATTTCGTACACGTACATGGTTGGTAACAGGAATTTTATTGGCGCTGAGTATCGCACCGGCCGCTGTTTCAGCAGAGGAGACCGCTGCAGTGGTTAAAAAAGATGTCATGAGCAACGTGAGCAACTATTTACGCTGGAATACGCCGGTTACGATTAAAGTTGGGCAGACTGAGCTTCCTACAAAAGGCTTGATGAAAAATACAGAAATCTTGGTTCCTTTCCGAGAAGCGGTGGAAGCCGGAGGCGGTAAAGTGACTTGGGATGACAAGGACCAGACTGTGCATGCTGTGATGGGAAGTAAGGAGGTCAGCCAGCAGCTGGGGGATACGAAGGTTGTAGTGAACGGAAGCAGCTATGTGCTGGACCATGAATCCGAGCTGGTAGACGGTGTGCTGATGGTATCGGAGCGGGTTCTGCCTCTGGCCATTGACGCTTCGCTTCACTGGGATTCAGCTGCCCGCACGCTGACAGCATCTTCCGAACAAAGCGAAGGCGGCCTTCAAGTACAGAGCTCTGCGTTCCAAAAGTATGGGAATATCCCTGTGAAATATGCTCACGGCGGTGTGCCTGGAGGACAAAATATCAGCTTGCCGGTCAGCTGGAGCCATGCGCCGGAGGGGACGAAATCTTTTGCCGTGGTGATGTACGACCTGCATCCAATCGCGGACAATTTCATCCATTGGAGCGTGTTGAATCTTCCTGCTGATACGAAGGAGCTTGCAGAGGGAGCAGCAGGGTCGATCAAAGACGGAGTCGAATTGAACAGCTACTTTGGTATGGAGCCTCCAGCCTATTCGGGCGATCATCTTTACCGCTTGGTCGTCTATGCGCTGGATACCGAGAAGCTGGATGTTGAGGGTGCGCCGGTGTTCTTTGAAGAGCTGGAGCCTCAGTTGGCTGCTCATGCGCTGGGCTTCGCGGAGTACGACGGATTTTTCAAGCAATAAGATTAGCAGAGTCGCGTTGTAAAAGAACACAACCTATATTTCCAATAATCCTTGTCGGAATTAAAATCGTGTTGTATAATGCTGTTTAATTGAATAAGGACCTTCGGGGCAGGGTGAAATTCCCGACCGGCGGTAATGGTTCACCGTTTGAACCTGAGCCCGCGACTCGCTTGATGCTTTGAGGCAAAAGCGACTGACTTGGTGTAATTCCAAGGCCGACGGTACAGTCCGGATGGGAGAAGGTCAATAACAGACAGGGAGACCCGCGTTTTTGTAAAAAAATGCAGGGGCTCCGGTCTGTTTGTGTATGCCCCGTTATCTGATCGTTTAGGTGACGGGGCGTCTTCTTTCGAAGTGTCCTATTCAACCCACATTACAAGGCTTTTCCGATTCGAATTCGGATAGCCGCAGGAGGTCGTTGAATATGGAAAAAAGTTTGGCCATGGGGGCCGCTGTGACCGGTGAACGGACACACACGGCTGCTAACACAAGGAGAGGGATATGGCTGGTAGCGGCTGGTGCTGCGTTATGGGGGATCGATCCGCTGTTCCGCATCCTGCTGCTGAAGTACTTTACTTCTTCGCAAATCGTGCTTTTCGAGCATTTGCTGCTGATGATCTACGCGCTGCCTGTGCTGTGGCTGCACCGCAGCGAGCTGAAGGGCCTCCGCGCTAGCCATCTGGGCGCGCTGCTCTTTATTTCATGGGGCGGCTCGGCGCTCGCCACCATTCTGTTTACATCGGCATTCGCCCATGGCGATCCGAATGCCGTCCTGCTGCTTCAGAAGCTGCAGCCGCTCTTCGCTATCCTTATGGCGCGCCTCTTGCTGAAAGAGTCGCTGCCTGCCAAGTTCCCGCTGCTGCTGCTCATGGCGCTAGCGGGAACCTACCTGCTGACCTTCGGCTTAGGCAGCCCGGTCAGCAGCTTGTCCGGCATGGCCGCGGTCGGCGGCCTGCTGTCGATCGGAGCCGCTGCCCTGTGGGGCGGCTCCACAGTGATGGGCCGACTGCTGCTGGGCAAGATGCAGTTCGAGACCGTGACTGCGCTGCGCTTTGCCTGCGCACTCCCGCTGCTGTTCGCCCTGACTTCGGTGGGCGGAAGTGACCTGCAGCCCTTGGTCGGCGCCCATGACTGGCTTGCCGTAGGGGGCAACCTCCTGCTGCAGGCATTTCTGCCAGGGCTGCTGAGCCTGCTCTTGTACTATCGCGGCCTGTCTGGAACGAAGGCCTCGTATGCTACGCTAGCGGAGCTCTTCTTCCCGGCCATTGGATTAATCATCAACTGGCTGGTCTTCCACCAACCAGTTACAGTGGCTCAGTTGGTCGGGTTTGTGCTCATTTGGGTGATGCTGATTCAGCTGTCCAGACAGCGGTGAGCTTGAGTTTCTTCTATAGAAGAGAACGAATACGAATTTGAAGGCTCTGCTATGTGCGGAGCCTTTTTGAATTTTTTTACGGTTGTCAGTTACAAGCGGAACGTCTGCGGTAAGAGCCTCATATCTATAACTTCTTCCTTGTGCTCAGAAGTATCGATTAAGACAAGGGCAGTCATAAGTATGCCTGAAACTGAAACCCGCGCGTACCAAATAAGACGACCACAAACCCTTACCTATTGACGCCAAGCATAAACCCATTTATTGTGGTAAAAAATGGGTATTTTTACAAGGGGGACTTGGATGTACGGTGTAATAGCTAGACTGTTGATCTTGACGGCAATGCTGTCACTTGTAAGCTGCAGCCATAAAGCGGAGCAGCCAGCTGCAGCTGCAGCCTCTGCGCAGGCTTCTGTAACGGAAGAAGCGAAGCTCATGCAGCCTGGAGTCCATTCAGTGACATTTTTCAGTAAGTCCTTGCAGCAGGAGATGAGGATGAACGTTTACCTGCCTCCGGGTTATACAGCAGAATCACAGGAGCGCTATCCCGTCTTGTATCTGCTTCATGGCTATACAGGTAACGAGCAGGGCTGGCTGCCGGGGCTTGGCACGGATCAAGCGGCTGATGCTCTGATCGGTTCTGGAGAGATTGTTCCACTAATTATTGTCTCCCCGCAAATCAATAACAGCTACGGAATCAATACTGCGGATACGACGAGAAGAGCTTGTTCCAGCTGTATGGATGAGGGCAGGTATGAGGATTATTTGTACCAGGATGTCATTGGCTACATCGACAGCCATTATCCGACTTTAGCGGACCGGAAGAATAGGTTTATCGGCGGTTTATCCATGGGCGGTTTCGCGAGCTTGCATCTGGCCTTCGGACACCCGGAGCTATTCAGCAAAGTGGGTGGACATAGTCCGGCCGTTTGGCTGGACACGTTTGTGAATGCGGGCGGCTTGAAAGCCTGGCTATATCCGAATGAGACGCTTAGGATGGAGCGGGATCCGATTGCTTTAGCCCAAACGAAAGATTTGCAGGGAATGCGAGTGTATCTGGATTGCGGTGACGAGGATAGCTACCGGTTTTATGAAGGGACGGAAGTGCTCTACAAGCTGTTACTTAGCCGCGGAGTTACTGCGGAGTACCATTTGCAGGCCGGAAAGCATGATGGTGATTATTGGTCCGCTCATGTGAAGGATTATTTGCTCTTCTACGCCGGGATATCTGAGAGCTCATCTGGAGGGTGATGGAAGGGAACGCTGTTTATATTCCGTTTAT
Organism: Paenibacillus hexagrammi; assembly: GCF_021513275.1. Lineage (NCBI taxonomy): Bacteria > Bacillati > Bacillota > Bacilli > Caryophanales > Paenibacillaceae > Paenibacillus > Paenibacillus hexagrammi. Next base: position 6,292,164 of record NZ_CP090978.1, read on the forward strand.
ATAGGTCTCTTATACTCCTAGTATCAAGTACGAATTGCGGTCCACGCTATATGGGTACAAATCGGACCATGATAAAGGAGAAGAGGCCTTATGAGGGATCATCATAGAAACACAAGTAACACTGTGAAAAGCACTGACTGGCGCGCCTTTCTGCATTTAATCCGGCAATCCGAACCGCCGAAGCTCATCCTGGGCATCGCGCTGGCACTGAGTATCATTTCTACTTTAGTGGGGCTTGTGATCCCGCTGTTTACGAAGAATGTGGTGGATAGCTTCACCATCAGCTCGCTCAGCACAGGCAAAATTGTGGGCATGGCGGGCGCATTCGTGGCGCAAGCGATCGCTTCGGGTATTTCCGTCTATTTGCTGAACTATGCCGGGCACCATATCGTGGCGGGGATTCGGGATCGGCTGTGGAAAAAGCTGCTCGTCCTGCCAGTTTCCTTCTACGATCAGAACAAAACAGGGGATACGGTCAGCCGAATGACCAATGATACCTCTGTCATTAAAGGTCTTATCACCGAGCATATGACGGGATTTGTCACCGGCATCATTTCGATTATTGGCTCTATTGCTGTGCTTATGTATATGGACTGGAAAATGACCTTGATTATGTTCAGCGTCTTTCCGATCGCGTTTTTGATTCTGTTTCCGCTAGGCAGACAGATGTATAAAGTATCGAAGGGTATGCAAGGGGAAACGGCGAGCTTCACCTCGACGCTAACCCGCGTTTTATCCGAGATTCGCTTGGTCAAAGCCGCTAACGCGGAACCGGTGGAGTATAAGGAAGGCAGCTTAGGGATCCGGAGTTTGTTCCGTTTTGGACTGAAGGAAGGCAAAATTCAGGCGATGATGGCGCCCTTGATCTCCTTCGTGATGCTGATGCTGTTGGTGGTTCTGTTTGGGTACGGCGGCATGCGCGTGTCCTCGGGGGCCATTACAGCGGGGCAGCTAGTTGCGTTCATGCTGTATTTGTTCCAGATCGTCATGCCGATTACGCAAATTACGCAGTTTTTTAATCAAGCGCAGAAGGCGATGGGCGCAACAGAAACAATTCTTGACGTGCTGGATCATCAGGAAGAGGATCCATATACCGGCGATACCGTTACGAATGCGGCTCAGCCGATCCTCCTCGAGAACGTAATCTTCGGCTACAAACAGGAAGAACCCGTGCTGAAGGGTGTCAGCTTCACCATGGATGCCGGCAAAGTGACGGCCATTGTGGGGCCAAGCGGAAGCGGTAAGACCACTTTGTTCGCGCTGCTTGAGCGCTTCTATTCTCCGCAAGCCGGAAGCATCCGGTTAGGCTCCGATTCGGTGGAACGATTTTCTTTGGAGTCTTGGAGAAGTCAGATCGGGTATGTCTCTCAGGAGAGTCCGCTGATCTCCGGCACCATCCGAGATAATATCTGTTACGGCATGCAGCGGGAAGTGACGCCGGAGGAGCTTGAGCGTGCAGCTCGGATGGCTTACGCCGATGTATTCATTCAGGAGCTTGCGGATGGCTATGACACGCAGGTCGGGGAACGCGGCATCAAGCTATCGGGCGGGCAGCGGCAACGCATTGCCATTGCCAGAGCGCTGTTGCGAGATCCGAAGATCCTCATGCTGGATGAAGCCACATCAAGCCTCGACAGCAAGTCCGAGATCGTTGTGCAGCAGGCGCTCAACAATCTGATGCAAGGCCGCACCACGCTGGTCATTGCGCATCGGCTGTCCACCGTTGTGGACGCAGACCAAATCATTTTTCTCGAAAAAGGCCGCATCACCGGCAGCGGAACCCATGAGCAGCTGCTGGACCATCATGAGCTGTACCGGGAATTTGCTGAGCAGCAGCTTCAGCACCAAGCTAGTTCCGCTGCACATTAATGAATCACGCTTCACGCCCTTGTAGGGGCGGGGATTGGGCGCTTCGCACCTATTTTTAGGGCGGGGCGTTTTTTTGCGTTTTGAGTGTTGAATGAGACGTAAGTTGTAGATTGATCGTTCAACTATCGTCTCCCATAGTTAGCGTAACGCAATACAGAGGAAATTTTTCGATCATGGTTACAATTATCGAACAACTATTTTTTGTGAATTTATTAAATTGTTTGAATTATAATTCATTAGTGGGATTCTGGGGAATATCGATCTTTTATTAATTGTTGGTCTATTCATAAAGTAATTGCTCATCTTGAAGGATTACCAGCAGTGCTGTTGGAGGAACCAGTAAAAAACGTTTTCCCTTCGCTTCTGCACACCTTGGAACATATTAACACAGCAGACCAGCTCTGGTTATCTCGTATTAGCTCGAGTTTATTTCCAGGGTCTGGGAAGTAGCAGTTTTTCGCGCTAAACTATGCACTAGGTACTGATTGATAGCCCTTGTTCATGAGTGAGAATGTTGATAAGCTTACCAAACGGGTCGCGGACATAGAATCGTCTAACTCCCCAAGGCTCATCGACAGGCCCATATTCTATAGGAAAACCAGATCTCTTCATGCTTTCTAATGTAGCATCGACATCATCCACTTCAATCGATAGATCAGGCGTAGGCGTTTCTGATCCACCCTGTGAGGCGAAACTTATTTGAATGCTCATCTCCTCGTTTAAACCATAAGTTCTAATCCAACCATGATCCATCATTAAATTAAGACCGAGTACATCCTGGTAGAAGCATTTAGCTGCCGTGATGTCCTTCGTATTTATATTGGCGACGATTCGTTTGACCTTCATTTCAAACCTCCTAGACTTAAACAGATTGTTCTTCAATATAGAATACATTATATAACAATTAATTCTTCTTTGACTTTAGAATCCACGGTTACTCCGTTAACCTGCCAGTTAGTTTAACACCGAATCTTCCAATCCAGAACTTTGCATTCCTAGTCCACAACTTAACTTTCACCAGACAATGAAACTGTTGAAAAGGTCACGTGAAAGGCAAACTAGCTTCTCGCTTCGCAAATGCCTCCTACTTTTCCAACAAACAAACCTAGCCGCAGGCTGACTTTTCATACAAGGAACAATGAAGTGCGCGTCGAATACAGGTATCAACTATTTTCCGGGAAATATCCGGTTGAAGAGGAGGCCATTTCATGATGGATAAAGTCAAATGGGGCATTATCGGGTGCGGTGACGTAACAGAGGTAAAAAGCGGTCCGGCGCTGCAAAAAGCAGACGGCTCCGAGCTCGTGGCCGTGATGAGACGCAGTGGAGATTTAGCCGAAGACTATGCACGCCGACATGGCGTGCCCAAATGGTATGATCAGGCGGAAGAGCTGATCCATGACCCGGATGTAACGGCAGTCTATATCGCTACGCCTCCAGCTTTTCATCGCGACTATACGTTGATGGCGGCCCGTGCGGGCAAGCCGGTTTATGTAGAGAAGCCGATGGCTCGTAATTACAGCGAATGCGTGGAAATGATAGAGGCTTGCGAAGCCGCCGGCGTTCCGCTCTATGTAGCCTACTACCGCAGAGGGCTGGCGCGCTTTCAAGAAATCAAACGTATGCTGGACAGCGGCGTGATCGGCCATGTACGCTTCGTTCGGACCATGCAGCTGCAGACCCTAAGACCTTGGGATGGCGAAGCGCTGCCTTGGCGGGTCCAGCCGGAGCTGTCCGGAGGGGGGTTATTTGTCGATTTGGCCAGTCATACGCTGGATATATGGGATTACCTGCTCGGTCCGATCGAAGAAGCGGCAGGATTTGCGCTAAACCAGGCAGGTCAGCATAAGGCGGAGGATCTTGTTTCAGGTACATATCGATTTGCCTCCGGTATTACCGGTATGGGGACATGGTGCTTTCAAGCCTACGCAAGGATCGACGAGAATGAAATCATAGGCAGTGAGGGCAAAATTACCTTCTCCACCTTCGGTGAAGACATCCGGGTCGAACGGAGTAATGGAGAGGTGCAGCAGTTCACGATTGCCAACCCTCCGCATATTCAGCAGCCCTTGATTCAGCTCATTGTAAATGAACTAAGGGGAATGGGACAAAGCCCGAGCACAGGCATCAGCGCTGCCCGAACGAATCGAGTGATGGATGCTTTCTTACAGTCCTTTTATAGATAAAAAGAATTGACGGAAACGTGTCAGGCAATTAAACTATGGTTAATTATAACTAGGCAGCAGCTTGGCTAATTTTCGATTTTTGTCGACCCATACGCATTTGCTTTGACGAGCGAAAGCGTTAAAGAGTTTGTGCGTTCCATCTTTGCAAGGTAAGGGTATATTTTGAAAAGAGGGGTAAGAGTATGATGAAGAAAAAAGCATTAGTTTCCTTGGTATTATCGGCAGCGCTCATGGCGGTAGCGGGCTGCGGACAGAAGGCTGACAGCGGCAATCAAGCGGCAGGAGGCGCAAGCACAACGCCTGCGGCAACAGCTGCGGCGACGAAAACGTATAAAATCGCAATTTCCCAAATTGTAGAGCATCCATCTTTGGACGCTACGCGTGACGGCTTCCTGGCAGCACTGAAAGATGCAGGCATTGAGGAAGGTAAGAACCTGAAGGTCGATTACAACAATGCGCAGGGTGACCAAGCGAATAACCTGTCCATCGCTCAAAAGCTGGCTTCAGCTGACAACGATTTGGTACTCGGTATCGCTACTCCTTCGGCGCTTTCCGTTGTACAGCAAGTGAAGAAGACTCCGGTGCTGTTCGCAGCTGTAACAGATCCTCTTGCAGCTAAAATTGTCAGCAACCTCGACAAGCCGGGCGGCAATGTATCTGGTGCTTCCGATACGAATCCTGCAGCCGTTCAACAGCTGATGGATTTCGTAGCGGGCAACTTTCCGAATGTGAAAACAGTCGGTGTTGTTATTAATGAAGGCGAACCAAACGCCGTGATTATGGCCAAAAATGCAGAAGATGCGCTGGCGAAGCACAACATCAAGCTGGTTAAAGCGCCTGTTACCAACACATCCGAAGTGAAGCAGGCAGCTGAATCTCTGGTAGGTAAAGCTGATGCGTTCTTCATCACGCTGGATAACACGGTAGTAAGCGGCGTGGATGCGATCCTGCAGGTTGCTAACGAAAAGCATATACCTTTCTTCTCCAGTGACCGAGATACGGTAGAAAAAGGCGCGTTCGCGACTGTCGGCTTCAAATATTATGATCATGGCTACCAAGTTGGACAAATGGCCGTTGATATTTTGAAAAACGGTAAAAATGTCGGCGATCTGAAAGTATCCGTTCCGGATAAGCTGGATTTGATTTTGAACCTCAAAGCGGCTAAGGCACAAGGTATCGAAGTAACCGATGCCATGAAAAAAGCAGTGAAAGACCAAGAAAAGAACATTATTCAGTAATTGAATCGGAAACAGGGGTGAGCGGCTCTTCGTTCACTCCTTTTCATTACTAATCACAATAATGGAGGAATCCGACATGCCTGACTTCATGGGAGCTATTGAGCTGGGATTGTTGTACGCTCTGATGGCGCTTGGCGTTTACATCACGTTTCGCATTCTAGATTTTCCGGACTTGACGGTTGACGGAAGCTTTACAACGGGCGGCGGGGTAGCCGCGGTCCTGATTACGCATGGTGTTTCGCCATGGCTTGCTTGCTTGGCTGCTTTTGCTGCAGGTCTTGCGGCAGGAGCCTGTACAGGTCTCCTTCATACGAAGGGACGAGTAAACGGACTCTTGTCCGGGATTTTAATGATGATCGCACTGTATTCCATTAATCTGCGAATTATGGGCAGGCCGAACATCTCCTTGCTGGGCGGAGACACGATCTTCACCTCCGTTTCCCCGATGCTTCTGGTACTTATCGTGGTCATTATTGCTAAGGTCCTGTTGGATGCGTTCTTTAAAACAGATCTCGGTCTGGCTTTGCGCGCGACAGGCGACAACGCTCGGATGATTCGCAGCTTTGGAGCAAATACGGACAATACCACCATTCTAGGCGTCAGCTTGTCGAATGGACTGGTGGCTCTGTCCGGGGCATTAATCGCACAGCAGTCGGGTTTTGCCGATATCTCCATGGGAATCGGTATGATCGTCATCGGTCTGGCTTCGGTGATTATCGGTGAAGCGATCTTTGGCGCGCGTTCGGTGTTTTTCGCTACACTTGCGGCGGTGCTGGGCTCCATCGTGTACCGCATCATTGTTGCTATCGCCTACCAGGTCGAGTGGCTGAAAGCTTCTGATCTTAAGCTCATCACAGCGCTAATCGTGATCATCGCGCTCGTGCTGCCTTCCGTTCAGCGTTCCTTGAAGCAGAAGAGTATGGCCAAGAAGCGCTCGGCAGAGCTTCTGGCTGCTGCAGGACCGAAGGGAGGTGCCCGCTAATGCTACAGCTTTCTAACGTTTCCAAACTGTTCAACCCTGGCACGCCGGATGAGAAAATCGCGTTGATCGGGATCAACCTGAAGCTGAACCCGGGTGATTTCGTAACTGTCATCGGCAGTAACGGAGCGGGAAAATCCACGCTGATGAATATCATCTCAGGCGTGATGACGCCGGATACCGGCGATGTGCGTATCGAAGGAGAGGCTATTCAACAGCTCTCCGAGTATCAGCGAAGCCGCTGGATCGGCCGAGTCTTCCAGGATCCGATGGCCGGAACAGCTCCACGGATGAGCATCGAGGAGAACCTCGCTATGGCTTATATGCGCGGCAAGAAGCGCGGCTTTGGCTTCGGGGTTACGGCTCACAAGCGCAAGTTCTTTCACGAGCAGCTGAAGCGGCTCGGCATTGGCCTTGAGCATCGCGTACGCGCGAAGGTCGGGCTGCTATCCGGCGGCGAACGGCAGGCGCTGAGCCTGCTGATGGCGACCTTCACGAAGCCGCAGATTTTGCTGCTCGACGAGCATACCGCGGCGCTGGATCCGGCGAGAGCCGAGCTGATCACACGGCTTACCGACGAAATTGTGCGTGAGATGAAATTAACCACCCTCATGGTCACTCACAACATGGAGCAGGCGATCCGACTAGGTAACCGTCTGATCATGATGGATAAGGGTCGCATTATTCTCGACGTGAACGAAGAGCGGAAGAAGCATCTCACGGTTGAGCAGCTGCTCGGTGAATTCGAGCAGATTAGCGGCAGCAAACTGTCCGACGATCGGGTTGTCCTTGGTTAAGAGAAATGTAAGCCTAAATCAAACCTAATAAGACTACAAAGCATATAGAAGCCCCATTGATTATGATCCACATAATCTTTGGGGCTTTTTATCATGAAATTCCATTGATCTTGAGGTGGTGTTTTTCTATAATTTGAGTAATTGATAGGTACGGCAGTACAAAAACTACGCAGACATAACGGAGAAAAGCACATGAACACACTTTCGTATGGTTTACTAAGTATTCTTACTCGTTCCTCCAAATCCGGTTACGAGCTTATGCAGCACATTCAGCCAATCTGGAAAGCCAAGCACAGCCAAATCTATCCGCTCCTTGCTCAATTAGAGCAGAACGGGTTTGTGCAGCACGTGCACGTCCATCAGACGGACAAGCCGGACAAGAAGGTATACTCCATTACCTCATCCGGTCAAGAGGCTCTGCGGACATGGATTCATCAGCCTACCGGTGAGCCTGTCCACCGTGATGAGCTGCTTCTCAAGATTTATTGTATCGGGATGGTTGATGCAGAGAAGGCCAAACAGGTTGTGGAAGAACGCGAAGCGTATTACAGGAAGATGGCGGAGTTCTGCGAAGAACGAATGAAGATAACAGCTGAAGAAAGTGTGATTCCCCTCCAAGAGCTCACACTCGGCGACCCGCTTTTCGGTCCCTACGTGCTGCTGGAGAAGGCGCTGCTTGATTTGAGGGCGAACATCGAGTGGTGCGAATGGGTGAAGAGCAGGCTTTGAGGATAAAATGATTAACATCATGATAATGAAGCCTTTTAAAGGGCTTCTTCTAAATTGTCCTCGACAAATAGGAAGCCTTATCCTTTGAAGGCTTCTTTTTTTGCCAGAAGTGGTGCTAATGCTCCACTAGTCGTTCCATCCAAAACTTGCTTGTACCTCTCCGGCAGGTGGCAGCCATTCACGCATGGAATTACCTCCTTATTATATAACTACAAGTATAGGAGGCAGCCATGCATACAACGAAAGATCAGAACAAATTACGCTTGCATCAGAGCTTCTCTTTTCACCTGGTGCTTGCTGTCACGCTTATTGTCTTAGCCAGCGCCAGCGCGATTGGCATCATCTCCTATGTATATGCGGAGCATGAGCTCATCCAAGCCGGCAAACAGAATATGCGGGATATCGTGTCCGGAGCGAAATCGGTCATTCAACATTTGGATGATGAGGTGAAGGCCGGCAAGCTGACCAAAGAGGAGGCGCAAGAGCTTGCGCGCATCCAAATCGACGGCCCTTTGATGCAATCCGTTGAACCCAAGCGGGATATCACCAAATCGTCTTTTGTCTATCGAAATCAAGGTTACATCTTTGGCTACACGACTCAAGGCCAGATCGCCCTATCTACAACACTTCCCGTCGGCAAGGATATGAAGGACTCGCGAGATGCGAACGGGGTGCCGCTTGTAGACGAATATGTTCGTCTATCCAAGCTGGCGAATCCGGAAGAACGATATTTGGATTACGCCTGGAAAAATGCGGATGACCCGGCTCCGCGGGCGAAGATCGCTTATATCGATTACTATGCGCCTTGGGATTGGGTAATCGGCATCGGAGCGTATTACGAGGAGTTCAATAAGCCTTTGCAGCAGCTAAAGGTTACCGTTATCTCGATTTGTTTGGCTTCGGTTCTGGTAGGGATGCTGACTTTCTACCTGCTAATCAGACGCAGAATGAAATTGATTCATCACATGTATGAAATTACATCTAGTATTGCCGCCGGGGATTTAAGGGTTCCTGAGATGAAGCAGCTTACCAAGGATGAGATCGGCCAGGTTGCCGCCTCTGTGAATTTGATGGCAAGCAATCTGAGGGATTTGATAGGCCGATCGGGCCAGATGGGCGCCGGCATTCTCAAGCTGGCGGAATCCCTATCTGCAAGCTCGGAGCAGTCGGTTCGGGCGTCCGATCAGATTGCCTCCTCGATCGTGAAGGTTGCCGAAGGGGCGCAGCAGCAGCTTCGCAGCTCAGCGGAGAGCTCGCGTTCCATGAGCGAAATGTCGAGCGGGGTACAGCGTATAGCCGAATCTACGACTCAAGTCACGGAGCTGTCCATCCAGACGGCTGGCGCAGCTTCGCAAGGGGATGAGTCCATCCAGCAGGCGATTCGGCAGATTATGCACATTAATGAAATGGTGAGGGCCTCTTCCGTCACGATTAGGAGGCTAGGGGACCGTTCCAGAGAAATTGGCGAAATATCTGGGATGATCTCAGAGATTTCCAACCAGACGAATCTTCTCTCCTTGAATGCCGCCATTGAGGCAGCGCGTGCAGGTGAGCATGGACGGGGCTTTGCGGTTGTTGCCTCTGAGGTTCGCAAGCTAGCTGATCAAACTACCCGATCGGCCGCTCAGATCTCGGAGCTGATTCAATTGATTCAGCAGGATACGGAGCAATCGGTTGAGGTCATGCATGGAGTTGCGCAAGAAGTAGTCCAAGGTATCGATGTCGTTACCTTAGCTGGGCAGACCTTCGGCGGCATTGTTCGTTCTTCGCAGATGGTTGCCGACGAGATGCAGGATGTATCCGCAGCAGTTGAGCAAATGTCAGCAGGGTCTGAGCAAGTAGCGTCTTCCCTGCAAGAGATGACAGGTGTTTCTGAGGGCAATGCGTCCCACTCACAAAGCGTCGCAGCCGCATCCGAAGAGCAGCTCGCCACGATGAGCGAAATTTCACAGGCAGCGGATAGCTTGAAGCGAATGATTCAAGGACTGGAGGAGCAGCTCAGCCGCTTCCAAGTATAATGGCATTCAAGTATAGGATTGAGGCATATTGCGCAAGTTGAGTAGGCACAATCCAATCATGGAAAGGAATGCCGGTACATGGATACAGCTAACATGCAGGCCGATGCCTCCAGCTTCATAGGCAAGCTGCTGCGCGGTCATTTTGGTAAGGGGCCGGAGTCCGTATTTGTCGCAATTGGACAACCCTATATCACCGTGTATATCCGCGGGTTTATGTCACCTACAGAGAAGGTGCTGATGGCTCAGAAGGAAGAGGTGATCTTACAGAAAACCAGAGATTTGGTTATGGCGAGCTTAATCCCGGAGATCAAAGCGTATCTGGCAATTACAACCGGCTATGAGATCGGCAGCTTTTATTATGACTGGGGTCTTCACAATCGATCGGCTATGTTTGTTGTGATGAGCGGAGACACAGAAATGCTTCCACAGGAAAACGCAGTAGGACAACCTCAAGCCATGAGGGACGCTCTTCACCAAGAGATCATCAACCTTAGCAAACAATCCGAGAAACAGCCGGACGATATCTTCTCCCATTTGGTTAATCCGCGTACGGTGATCGTAGAGAGAGAAGGCATTCTAGTTGCTATCGAAAGGGAGCTCATCCGTATGGGGATGGCCGAGACGTTGAAGCTTGCAAAGCGTTCGCTGGAAAAAGCCTTGCTGCACAACAACAATCATTTTGAAGCGATACTGGGCAGCAGGGTGCATGACATCTTCGTAGATTGGGATTTTGAGAAAAACAAGAGTGTGATTGTGTTCTGTATGTGATATGATACAGGTCGGGAGAAGGATATAAAGCCGTCTCTTTGAAGATGCAAGATTTTGCACCTGCGCAATAGATACCTTAGCCTAAACAGCTCAACCAATTGAATAGAGGCAGCAATGCTTCAGCAAGGAAGCTGGACATAAGCCTAAATAATGACTCACTGCAATGTGGGTCCTTATTTGGGCTTTTTTGCGTGGAGTTTTACTAATAGGAGAGATGAAATGAAAGATGTATGGCTCCAGTGCCTAACAGTGCTTTTACCGGCTATTGCCATTCAACTGTATGTACTCAAGCAGCGCGATGTGAAGAAAGGAGTGATTTCTAGCCTATTGTTAGGCTTGCTAAGCGGACTGTCTGTCACGGTATGTATGTCTTTTCCGATTCCTTTATCAGAAAGTATGCATTGGGATTTTCGAATAACACCTCTTATACTGGCTATCCTGTATGGCGGTCATTATGCCGGGGGGACTGCACTGCTGTTTGCTGTCTTTTATCGCAGCTGGATCGGTGGAGATGCTGTGTATTATGCGATCATGGGTAATCTAGCATGCACTGCGCTATCTTTTTTTGCCGGTTCTTGGTTTCAGAAGGTGAAGCGAAGCGGAAGATTGATCATGGTGCTGGGGCTAGTGACGTTCTCCCATCTGTATATGTTTTTCTTGCTGATGCTTTTTTTAGAAAGCAGGGGGAAGTTAGAGCAGCTTCAATCGTTCGGTTTTAAGCTAGTGCTTAGCTGTGTTTCTCAGCTCCTCCTAACCTGGCTTTGCTTCTATGTCATCGAGAGTATCGTCGAGCTTATGGGTAAACGGATGAGCGAGCAACAAGCTGACCAACTTCATATTATCAGTGAGCTTGCACCTTCAGTGGCTCATGAAATCCGTAATCCGCTGACTGTTGTCAAAGGATTTATCCAGGTCGCCAAGGCCTCCGCAGATGCAAAAGTACAGGGCTATATGTCCACGGCCATCAGTGAGTTGGATCGAACGGAGTCGATTATTCAGGACTATTTAAACCTGGCAGATCCGCATCCTGGACATGAAGAGCACATAGAGATATCGAACCTGATAGAGACGATAGATGTCCTTATTCAGTCATATGCGGCGATGTATGGAGTCATTTATAAGACGGAGCTCGAGAGTGAGCTTTGGGTAAAAGGGAATCATGAGAAGCTGAAACAGGTGCTGATGAATCTTATCAAAAATGCGGTAGAAGCTACGGATGAGGGGAAAAGTGTGAAGGTGAAAGCATTTGCCTCGGGGCTGGACGTTCATATTCATGTCATGGACCAGGGGATGGGAATATCAGAAGAGCAGGTCGAACGTCTGGGCCAATCTTATTACACAACGAAGGAGAAGGGGACGGGGCTCGGGCTGATGGTTGCGTTTCGGATCATCGAAGCGATGGGGGGAGAACTCCGGTTCGAGAGTGAAGAGAATAAGGGGACGATCGCCATTATACGATTGTCCCGCTTGCCATAAGGCCCGCGCTAGCTGCCTGTCTCTTGAATAAGTGTCTGGATTTTCTGCATGCGGATGTATTCCGACTTCTCGAGCTGAGGACGGAAGTAGGCATACAGGTAAGCTGCATCCTGAAAGGAAAGGCCGGGATAGCAGACAACCTCTTGAACGGCATGAGGGTTATCCATAATAATTTGCCATTCTCCCTCTCTTTCCGATTCAGCAACGGTCTGAAGCACCTGCCTTTTAGCGGCTGCTGAGTCACTTAGCTGCTGCCATACCGTCTCCCAGGACGGGCTGAAGGCGGCAGGCTCAGGGAACAGGTGACATGCTTTGGCTAGGAGAGCCTCGATTCGCTCCAGATCGCCGTCTTTTGCCGTCTTCAGCAGCTCGGTAAAGCTGTCCAAAAAAGGTTTAAAGCCTGAAAAGCCTTGTCTCGTAATGCCCGCTTGAAATGCCGTCAGTTCTTCTACCGTTTGCATCTTTTCAAAAGCTTCCAATAGGTTTGTTTGCATCACAGTACCCACCTTGTTCGTAGTGAAAAGCCCCTCTCCAAAATGTAACATAAATACAGGCTATAAAAAACCTCTGACAGTTTGGTTAGTACCTCTGAAGCTTTATCAATAATTTCACTTTATATTGAGTTTATATAAAGGGAATATATTGTTCTCATCATGGGAACTAGGGTAAGCTAAACCTTAGGATTGCCGGTAGAAATGAGGCTGATGAGATGGCTAACATTATGATTGTCGATGACGATCCGTTTATTCGCGAGTTGGTTCGTGTATTCATGCAAAAGGAAGGCTTCTCCATTGTGGAAGCTGCTGATGGAATAGAGGCGCTGAGTCTGCTGGAAACGGTTCAGGTAGACATGGTGATATTAGATATTATGATGCCGAACATGGACGGCTGGGAGCTTTGCAGAGAGCTTAGAAATCATTACGACTTCCCCTTGCTGATGCTTACAGCTAAAGGCGAGACATCTCAGAAGGTCAAAGGTTTTGAGCTAGGCACCGACGATTATTTGGTGAAGCCCTTCGAACCTTTGGAGTTGACGATGCGGGTGAAGGCACTGCTCAAGAGGTACAAAATCGCGGCCTCCCAGACGGTCCAGATTGGCGAGCTGATCATGAACCGCAAGACCTTTGAGGTGAGTGTGAATGGCGAAAGTATGACGCTGCCGCTCAAAGAATTCGAGCTTCTGTATAAGCTGGCGAGTTACCCGGGCAAAACCTTCTCGCGGGATCAGCTCATCGAGCAGATATGGGGATACGATTACGAGGGCAACGAACGTACAGTCGATGTGCATATTAACCGGCTTCGGGAGCGGTTTCCGGAGGAGCAGTATTCGTTCCGGATCAGCACGATCCGGGGGCTCGGCTACCGTATGGAGGTCACGAGCTCATGAAGGCAAGGAGCAGAGAAGAGAGGAAGCATCGCTTTCGCAGCTTTCTGTTTGCCGCGGGCATATTTACCCTGATTATCGTGTATTGGACAGCGGTGTTCTTCGGTACGGAATGGCTATATGCGTACTTTAGGATGCAGCCGGGAGAGTGGCTCAAGCAGTTAATTAACTCGATTGGCGGCATGCTGATCTGGGGACTGACCATGGCGATACTGGGGCGGTACTTCCGCTCGCATCAAATGAGATTCTTTGAAGCCATCATCAATGTGATTCGGCGGATGTCCAAGGGAGACTTCAATGTATCCATTGAGAACAATCCGTATAACGGACCTTTTGTTGAGCTGGTGGAGAGCATTAACGACATGGCTGTGGAGCTGGGACAGATGGAGAAAATGCGTCAGGAGTTTATTTCGAACGTATCTCATGAAATCCAGTCGCCGCTTACCTCGATCAGCGGATTCTCGCGGGCCTTGCAAAGTGACGATATTTCACCGGAGGATCGGAAGCATTACTTGGAGATTATTGAAGCGGAGAGCAGGCGATTATCCAAGCTCAGCGATAACTTGCTGAAGCTGACGTCGCTCGAATCGCAGCAGCATCCCTTTGAGCCCGAAATCTTCCGGCTGGATAAGCAGCTTCGCCATGTCATTCTGGCCTGCGAACCGCAGTGGCAGGAGAAAGAATTGGAGCTGGACGTTCAACTGAGTCCGGGCAGCTTGACAGGCGATGGAGAACTGCTCAGCCAAGTCTGGACGAATCTGATTTATAATGCGATTAAGTTCACCCCTGCTGGCGGAACGATCCGTGTAAGCTTGGATTTCGAGAATGAGAATCAACTTGCGGTTGTCCATATCGCGGATTCGGGAATCGGGATTGCGGAGGAAGACCAGCCTCACATCTTTGAGCGTTTTTACAAAGCGGATAAAGCGAGGCAGCGGACGCAAAGCGGCAGCGGTTTGGGGCTATCGATTGCGAAGAAAATTATTGAGATGCACAACGGGCAGGTTACGGTGCAGAGCCGTATCGGCGAAGGGACGGTCTTCACTGTGAAGCTGCCTGTGTCTTACGACGAGCCTGCCGTGGAGACAGCATAATGAATAGGGATCCCGCTTATCCATGATAACCGGAATCCCTATGTTTCGTTGGACGTATTCAATTGTACAAAGACACTCTCCTATCAATGGCGAACTTGCGAGTTGTAATGAACGATCTTACCCCAAATGTACAACCTTTCCTCGTAGTGTCATGCATTTCCATACCCACATGCCCCGAAATTCAAAATCTTACTTTCAATAACCTTGACTATTCGGTACTCCTTCCCTCTTTATTAGGATCAATCGGGAGGGCATGCTTCGCTAACCTGCTTCATTGGACTATCCCCTTTCCGTTCATCTACCTGTATAGTAACCTATTTTTATAAAATTGTAAATATTCAGATAATTAAAAAGGTAGTAGGAACTAGATTCTTTCAAAGCTTCTAACTAATGTCCTAGTAGAGCCTTGTAAAATTCAGGAGATAGACACCTTTACAAAAGAAAAAGTACGTGTATTTTTTGTCGAAAAATGTATAATAAGGAGATAGTTTTGAAATCATGTCTGACTTTTTTCATAGTTTCGTACTCAAGCTGAAGTAGGTGCACCTAATGGAAACTATTCAAGGCCATTATAATGGCTGGATTATTTTACTCTCTGTGATCATTGCCGTCATGGCCTCTTACTCAGCTTTGAACCTTGCAGGCAAAATTGTCCGTTCTAAAGGCAAGAGTCGAACTGTATGGCTATGCGCCGGATCGCTTGTCATGGGGAGCGGTGTATGGTCCATGCATTTCGTCGGTATGATGGCCTATCATCTAAATATGCCGGTAACGTATGACCCGGTCATTACGGTTATATCTTCATTTGGTAGTATTATTGCATCCTTTATCGCCTTTCAAATTACAGCGAGGCAGCACTCAAGCCGTTCCAGATATGGAATTGGCGGGGCGGTGATGGGGTGCGGCATCGTCATTATGCACTATATGGGCATGTCGGCTATGAAGGGCGATATGGAGATGTCATACGACCCTCTTCGCTGGTCGCTGTCGGTGCTCATTGCGCTGGCTGCTTCCTACGCGGCGTTATATTTATTTCACCGTCTACGCCATGCCGCGGAATTCAGCGTAACGAAGCTTTTCTGCGCGATATTAATGGGCATCGCGATCAGCGGCATGCACTACACAGGCATGTCAGCAGTTCGGTACACCTACACGCAGGGAACTCTCCCTCCTATGGTGATGCCCGATTCGGGACAAGGCGAGTTGTTTCTTCTGGTAGGCGTGGTCGTGGCGACCTTCTCTATGCTGGCAGTTTCGCTTGGGGCTATCTTCTTTGAGCGGCATGTTCTTGAGAGGATGGCCTACAGCGACCCTCTGACCAATCTGCCGAACAGGCACGATTTACTTCGCTACTTTGAAGAAAAGTTTAGAAACCCGCCGGGAGGCGCACTGTTCTTTATTGATTTGGACCGCTTCAAGACGATTAACGACACACTCGGGCATGATTACGGGGATGAGCTTCTTCAGCAGGTATCGGGAAGGCTGAGAGACAGTATCACCTCCCGCGAAACATTGTTTCGACTTGGCGGTGATGAGTTCCTCATTATCAGCAGCCAAACGGATGATCAGGAAATTCGAGCTCTTGCCGAGAATGTGCTGAAGATTGTGAAGCAGGCTTATTTTGTAGGAGAGCATGAACTGTATGTGACCGCAAGTATCGGGATCAGCTTGGCTCCGGATCACGGTACGGATAGGGTGTCTCTGCTCAAGGCAGCCGATACGGCCATGTACAGTGCAAAGCAAGCAGGGAAGAACCGTTACCGTTTCTACGATGAGCAAATGAACCGCACGCAAACGCGCAAGATGGAGCTCGAAAAGGACATGCGCAAAGCTTTGGTGCATGAGGAGTTTAAAATCGTATACCAGCCCAAATGGGATTCGAGGACAGATCGCTTGGTCGGTATGGAAGCACTGCTCCGCTGGCAGCATCCCCGATTAGGAATGATATCTCCAGCTGAATTCATCCCCATCTCGGAAGATACCGGTTTGATCGTTCCGATCACCCGGTGGATGATCCAAGAAGTATGCTGTCAGAATAAACACTGGCATGACAGCAATGAGATGAAGGTGAGCATTTCCGTCAACATGTCCATCCGAGTGTTCGAAAGCCAGCTGCTTTATGAGATGGTGGAGCAGGCGCTGAATGTCTCCAAGCTGGAAGGCGAGCATCTTGAACTCGAGATCACAGAATCAATCGCCATGAGCGATGTAGCCAATACGATCGAACAGCTGATCGCGCTGCGTGGACTTGGGGTCAAGGTATCCTTGGATGACTTCGGAACCGGCTATTCCTCACTAGGAAGTCTGGACCAGCTCCCCGTGGATACGCTGAAGATCGATCAGGGCTTCATTCGCAATAGTGACCAGCGATCCAAGCAGGCCATTATCAGCAACATTATCGCCATCGCTCAGAACCTGGATCTGGACGTGGTGGCAGAAGGCGTGGAAACGCAGGAGCAAATTCAATTCTTGCGCTCCAAGGGCTGCAGCATCATGCAAGGATATTATTATGGCAAACCGATGTCGTCAGCGGATATGAGCCGTTGGTTTGAAGCGAAGCAACTCGAAGCTCACGTCCCAAGTGAGTCTATATAAAGAAGGCTGTATCGGCAGATCTGTTAGTTCAGATCGAGGCCGAGCAGCCTTTTTTGTAGATATGAAAATTTAAGCAATTTTATCGATTCAATCGGAACAGCTTATAGCGATGAGGGGAAATACCCTCAATTTTCTTGAAAATGCGGCTGAAATAGCTGGCATCGGCGTACCCGACATGCGCAGCGATTTCCTTTAGGGAATAAGCAGAGTTTGCAAGCAGCTCTTTCGCCCTGTTAACTCGGTAGCGGATCAAATAATCGATGGGGCTGTAACCGGTTTGGGTTTTGAACAGCTGTGATAAGTAGCCTGTACTGTAGCCTGCAAGCGCGGCTAGTGAGTCAGAGCTGAGCGGCTGCATGTAATGCTCCTCAATGTATTGAATGGTTTGGGCAACGGGATCCTCATGCTTAACTCCACGCAGCTGCTCTTGAAGCTGAGCGAACATCTCATATATGATTTCGTAAAAAAGCTTTTTCGTATGTATTTTCTCCAGAATGCCGGGGTACGACCAATTTTTGAGCATATGGTGAAAGGTTTCGGACAGGTATTCGGCGGATACCAAGCTTAGTTCATAATGCGATTGGGCTGGGGATTCCTCCGAGGCATGCAAAGAGCTCGACTTTTGCATGAGGTCTGGAAGCCCTGCTTGGTACATGACGAAGAAATAGGTCAGCGGGGCCTCTGAGGCCTTCATGTGGATCATCATGTCTTTGCCTACATGGATGATCTTGTTCGGCTGCGCGGTATAAAAGGTCTCGTTACAGCGTATATAACCTGCGCCCTGGGTGATCATGATAAAAGCGGCAGCAGGCGTTCTGTAATTTCTCACCTCTTCATCCGCTTGCAGGGTACCGCTGAACACCCCGGCTATCGTTAAAGAAGCAAGACCGGAAAATTCCAAATGTCTATGGGCTTTACGAAGATTGAGTCCTGGACAGGAAGTGGGCAGGCTGGGGCTTGTTCCTAAAGGAGATTTCACGTCAGATACCTCACATTCATTGTTTAATAAATGATAATGATTATCATTATCGCAAAATAAGGGGAAGTAGTCAATCTTAACAGCAGAAAACATTGACAAAACAAGCGAGGTGCCTCTATCATAAAGAATATTGAAAGTGATAATCATTATCATTAAATACAGGAGCAGCGCGCTCATGCATTCAGTGGGAGGCAATTGCGGAGGTATCAGCTTCATCGGGCTTCTCGGCCCTCATCCGGCCAGAAGACTGGTCGGTGCCAGGCATTAATATTCGCTTCCGGCGGCAGGACTTGCAGGAGCGCTGCTGCTGATTGTTGCCGATACGATAGGAAGGTGGATATTGCAGCCTTCAGAGATTCCAACCGGTATTGTAGTGGCCGTTATTGGCGCACCGTACTTCTTGTATTTGCCGGTAAAGGCTAGAGCCTAATGAATAACGGAGAGAAGGAGAAGTTTACAATGGACCGTTTAATGACCAAACAGCTTGATATTGCCTATGAAGACCGATTAATTGTCGAGGATTTAAACGTATCGATCCCATCCGGTAAAATTACGGCGCTAGTCGGTGCCAACGGCTCGGGTAAATCGACAATCTTAAAGACCATGGCACGGATTATGAAACCCAAGGGCGGAGGCGTGTATCTGGACGGACAGTCCATTCATCGTCAATCGACGAAGGAAGTAGCCAAACAGCTGGCTATTCTTCCACAGAATCCGACGGCGCCTGAAGGCTTGACCGTGTCCGAATTGGTAGGCTACGGCCGCTTCCCGCATCAGAAGGGCTTCGGCTCCTTAACGAAGCACGACAAGGATATCATCCAATGGGCTATTGAAGTAACGGGGATGAATATGTTCTACGATCGTCCTGTGGACCAGTTGTCCGGGGGACAACGGCAGCGGGCGTGGATTGCTATGGCGCTTGCCCAGCAGACGGATATTTTGTTCCTGGATGAGCCTACCACGTTTCTAGATATGGCTCATCAGCTTGAAGTGCTGAAGCTGCTCCAGAAGCTGAATGAGGAAGAAGGGCGCACCGTCATTATGGTCGTCCACGATCTCAATCACGCTACACGCTACGCACACCATGTGGTAGCCATCAAGAGCGGGACGGTGGTAAGCGAGGGCTCGCCTGCGGAAGTGGTAACGAAGGACGTGCTGCGTCAAGTGTTCGGCATCGAGGCCGACATCATTCCCGACCCTCGCACAGGCGTACCGCTCTGCTTGCCCTTTGAGCTGGCATCCGAGCCAAATAGCGGCGCTGCGGACAGAACCGGCAGCCGATCGGAGAATCAGCAAGCGGAGGAAGCCGGCAAAGCGCTGCAGCCTGTGTAAGCTGCGGAGTACTGCCGCGTGTGTTATCTGTAAGGAATGTGTAATGGGGGATAGAGCCCAGTAAACGGATCCTGAAAGCGCATGAATGCCACGCTCGATTTGGCAGCTGCGCTTTCTTTGCACGAAGCATTCTTAACCGCGATCCACTTCCGCTAGTTCGGGCCATCATCTTCGCTAGATCTCGACAGAGGCCAACTTTAGTAGGAGCCCGTAGTAGATTCCGAGGGAAGCCATCGCAGCTTGAACCAAAGCCAATCCGGATCCGTTTTCGATTCCGGGGCTGCTTTTGTACAAGCCGGGTGGGTGGTTCACTGCGTATAACGGTGGCAAGTGGTGAGGGGGAGCTAAGTATGTATGTAGGAAAGAGTTCAAAAAATAAAGGGAAAGAGCCTATGAATAGGGTTATAAAAAACGTTTCACGAAACGATACCCTGTTTCCTCAAAGCCCAACTGCTTATAAAAGTTGTGGGCTTCATCTTCCCGCTGAAAGCCGGAAACCAGCCATAGTCCCACACACTCATGCTCTACAGCCAGCTGTTCTGCATATTCCATCAGGATTCGCCCAATTCCCTTCCGCTTGGCTTCTTCGTCAACAACAATGACAGAAACCTCTCCGTACCGGGTCACCTCTTCGAGGTTCTCGCGGATTCGAAACCCGAGAGTTCCTTGAATGCATCCGTCCTCCACACAAACGAATAAGGAATCAAAAGGACTTGAACGGATAAAATGAAGCCTGTTTTCAATGTGTAGAGGCGCGATGACCTTGCCGGTCAATTGAGACATTAACTTGCTTATTTCCTTGGTGTCTTCTGATACAGCTTCGCGAATGACATAATCCATGAGCAGCCTTCTTTCTTTAACAATAAATAATAGAGCAAATGATAAATGTTGCCATAAACTGGAACATAAGTTCTATTATACAGTAAAACATCCTGAAAATGTAACTTTCTTCGCGAAATAAGAGGCTGTTCCCGAATGGATATGATAAGAGTCTGAGAGAGTGTCTACGGCAAAAAGAAATGAATATGGAGTTGGAAAAGGAGCTAAGCAGCAGGTATGTGCTTAGCTCCTTTTAGAATGCCTAGAATGTCCATCACCCGAGATTCTAGAGCGCCAGAACGCCAGAACGCCAGAGCCCCAGAGCCCTAAAATCCCAAAATCCCTAGACCCTGAAATTGGTGATTCTAGGGTAAAAATGCTCGCTGTGTAGCTTGAGGTACCTTTATAGCTTAAGCTTGATTGAGGATCGTATTCAGCGTCGAGCGATCGCTGAGCTGCACAAGCTTGACCAGCAGCTCTTTAGCTGCTGCGTAGTCATCTACATGCAGAATCGATCCCGATGTATGAATGTACCGGGCGCACACGCCGATGACTGCAGAGGGAATGCCGATTCCCTGCTGATGGACGACGCCGGCATCCGTGCCGCCGGCCGAAATGAAATACTGATACGGTATTTTATAGGTTTCCGCCGTATCCAATATGAATTCGACCATCCCGCGATGGGTAATCATCGTCGGGTCGAACACGCGCAGCAGCGCGCCTCGTCCGAGCTGGCCGAAAGCCTGCCGGTCGCCGGTGGCGTCTCCGGCTGCGCTCGCATCCAGCCCGTAGAACAAGTCGGGCTGGATCAGATGCGTCGCGGTGCGTGCGCCCCGCGCGCCGACTTCCTCCTGTACGGTGGCACCGGCGTACAGGACGTTTGGAAGCTTCACGCCGCTTGCGTGAAGCTCCTGGAGCAGCTCAATCGCGAGGCCGACGCCGTAGCGATTGTCCCAAGCCTTAGCCAATATCCGCTTCGGATTGGCTAAGGGTGTGAACGGGCAGACGGGTACGACCTGCTGCCCGACTCGAACGCCGATGGCCTCGGCATCGGCCCGGTTCTCTGCGCCGATGTCGATGAACATCGACTTGATGTCCATGGGCTTGCCGCGCGAAGCATCGTCAAGCAAGTGCACGGGCGTTGAGCCGATCACGCCGATGATCGGCCCTCGGTCCGTCATGATCTGCACACGCTGGGCGGGCAGAACTTGGCTAAACCAGCCGCCGAGGGGCTGGAATTTGACGGTGCCGTGCTCGGTGATGCCGTTCACGAGGAAGCCCACCTCATCCAGGTGACCGGCTACCATGATACGCGGGCCGTTCTCATCGCCTCGCTTGACACCGAAGATGCTGCCTAGCCCATCCATTACGATTTCTGACGTGTATTTCTCCATTTCACCGCGTACAAAGCTTCGAATTTCTCGTTCAAACCCAGGCGCCGCCTGCATCTCCGTGAGTGTGCGGAACAGTTCCAACGTATTCTCGTTCATATGGATAGCCCTCATTTCAATCCAGAGTTAAGGTAGTTGCACGGATTTATTTTAGCATAGTAGGGCTTATCCATGCGTACTGTCACCGGGGCATAGGTAAGGAGAAGTAGCTAGCAGGAACATAGTTAGAGTAGATCTAGAGCAGATCGATGGAAAATCAAGAGCATTCTGAGGACAAACAGAACAACAGAACAACAGAACATTCGCCTCTTTACAAAACTAATGTAGTTAGTTATTATACTACTATAATGAGTTTTAGCGGAGGTGTACGTTATGAAGATAACCAAGGATGGTAAGCTGATTCAAATTGCTTTTATGCCAAGAATTTTTCCTGTGAATTGCTATTTGGTAGAAGAGGAGAGGGAGCTAACTCTTATCGATGCGGCTCTTCCTTTTTCCGTAAAAGGGATTCTTAAGGCGGCTCGGCAAATCGGCAAACCGATTACCCGCATCGCACTTACGCATGCACACGGTGATCATGTAGGAGCTTTAGACGGATTAAAAGAAGCGCTGCCCGATGCGAAGGTCTACATCTCACAAAGGGACGCCAAGCTCCTGGCGGGAGATCGGTCGTTGAATGAGGGAGAACCGAACTTGCCTATAAGAGGGGATGTACCTAAATCCATCAAAACGAAGCCGGATGTCCAGCTGCAAAGCGGCGACAGCATTGGCTCGCTTCAAGCGGTAAACGCCTCTGGACATACACCGGGCTCAATGGCTTTTCTAGATTTGCGCACCCGGGCTCTGATCGCCGGCGATGCCTTTCAAGTCCGTGGGGGGATTGCTGTTTCAGGTGTAATGAAGCCTTGGTTTCCGTTTCCGGCAATGGCAACTTGGAACAAGGCAAGCTCTCTGGAAAGCGCGAGGAGACTGAAGGATTTACAACCAAGTTTACTAGCAGTCGGGCACGGGCGGATGGTGTCCAATCCGGTTGCTGCGATGGAGTCGGCATTGGAAGAAGCAACCCGAAAGATTATAGTAGTGTAATGAACGACAACAAGTTGGAAATGAGGATCGACTATGGCAAACAGACCAGGCCTAGATACAGATACCGTCTTGCGCGCGGCTATTGATATTGCCAATAACGGCGGCATTGAGCAAGTAAGCTTAGCTGCGTTGGCAGCCAAGCTTAACGTCAAAACACCTTCCTTATACAACCACATAAACGGCCTGCCTGCACTAAGAAAGCAGTTGTCTTTGCTTGGGATGATCCGGATACGGGAGCAAATGGTAGATGCAGTGTTAGGGAAATCAGGCAGCGGGGCTTTATTGGCAGCAGGCCTAGCTTATGTTCAATTTGCCAGGGATAATCCTGGACTCTATGATGCTTTTTCATCTACGCAGGATTTTACGGATCCTGAACTCCAGGAGGCTAGCAGTCAGACCGTCGGTCTTATTCTACGTATCCTTGAGGAATTTGCGTACGCTGAAGAAGAAGCGTTGCATATCGTGCGTGGCTTTCGCAGTCTCGTTCATGGATTCGCCTCCATTGAGCTGAAGAACGGCTTTCAAATTGGTCTGAACCGTGATACGAGTTTACACATGTTATTGACCACCTACCTGCGCGGGCTGGAAGCGGAGAGAAAGGTGCGTCGGGAAGAGCAGTAAAGACCTAGTAAGCTTAGTAAAAGCAGTAAAGAAGTAAAAGTGGTAAAATCAGTAAAGGTAGTAAAATCAGTAAAGGTAGTAAAATCAGTAAAGGTAGTAAAATTAGTAAAAGTAGTAAAAGCAGTAAAAGCAGTAAAAGTAGTAAAAAAGTGATAAAAACGGCTAAACAGGCGAAGTAGCAAAAGCATAGAGGACGGTATAGGGGAGATTTAACAGTAAAAAAACAGTAAACGGCAACATGGCCCTGGGAAGTAATGGATACAAGTATGCCTGGAAAGATGTATCATGTCGCAGCCCGACACTTGTTGTTGGCCGCTCAACCCCCTTAACTCGCCCTCCACTACTTGCTGCTCACAACTCGTTATCCGTTTTCCACATCCTCTTCCATAACGGCGTTTTGCTTGTCCAAGCAACCCTCCACATCGTGCCCGGAGTCGACAAAGCCCAGGTCGATGGCTCTCCACAGATACAAGGAAGCGTAGCTGCGGTAAGGTGACCACGACGCCCCTGCTTGTCCCAAGTAATTGCCGTCAGGCCGCTCATCGATCTGGTGCAGCCATCTTGCTGCACGCTGAAGACCGGCATCCCCTAACGATAGAACGTTCGGCCTTCCTAAATTGAAGATGAGAAACATCTCTGCGGTCCAGGTGCCCACGCCTTTGATGGTTGTTAACTCTTTGATCCATTCCGCATCGTTTTTAATATCTAGATCTGAGAAGTTTAACTCACCGGAGAGGCTCTTTTGGCTAAGGTCCTGAATATACCTTATTTTGGGACGGGATACTCCACAGCTTCGAAGTAACTCAGGGTCGGCGGCAAGGAGCTGCTCCGGTGTGAATTCCGGTATTAATTCCAGCACTCTTGCTTGGATCGTGGCAGCTGCCTTAGCTGATAATTGCTGGGAGAGGATGGACATGGCTAAAGATCGGAAGGGGTCATCTCCATAAGTGAGACTGAGCTCGCCGACAAGGCGAATGAGCATCCTCAGCTTGGGGTCAGCATTACATAACATTTCAATAGCCGGATGCTGGTAATTTAGGTGAATGGTTGTTTTTGACAAGGAATGTTCCCCTCTCATTTCCACGTATAGGATGTAGGTTGATCTTGATTTCAACTTTTTGCTGCATTCCGGGCTTTTATAAAAAAGCATACTGTATTTCTCACAAAAATCTTTTATGCTGTTACGTATTGTATCTAAAAAGATTGAAAGCCGCAAAGGGTTAAGAGCGCAGGCAGCCGTTCTGCTTCAGCGTATTGCTGAAAGCGCGAGAATTACAAATAGGAAGGGGGTCCTCCGGCAGCTGCTGGAGGATCTTCTTGTTTGAAAGGCAACTTTACACT
This sequence comes from Paenibacillus hexagrammi, assembly GCF_021513275.1. Taxonomy (NCBI): domain Bacteria; kingdom Bacillati; phylum Bacillota; class Bacilli; order Caryophanales; family Paenibacillaceae; genus Paenibacillus; species Paenibacillus hexagrammi. The sequence continues at coordinate 6,316,866 of NZ_CP090978.1, forward strand.
TGCACCTGACGTAACGTCATGTTTTATACTGTAGTTACCGGTACATAGATGCGCATCGAAAAGGAAGATGATTATGAAGCGGCTTTGGAAGGTAGGTGACCTTGCTAGGCTTACGGGACTTACCATACGAACCTTAAGGTTCTACGACCAAATCGGTCTGTTCTCGCCGTCGGCGCATTCCGATTCGGGGCACAGACTTTATAATGAAGCCGACCTATCGAGATTACAGCAGATTTTATCGCTGAAAGAGCTCGGATTATCTCTAGAGGAGATCAAGTCCGTTGTAAGTGGCGGGAGCTTCAGTCCGCTGGAGATTGTATCCCTGCAAATCGAGCGTCTGTCGGATACGATTCGCATGCAGCAAAGACTGCTGGACCAACTGCAAAATGTAGCTCACCTCATGCAGATGAAACAGCCCGTGACATTCGGGGAGTTTACGAAAGTATTAGAATTGATGAAAAAGAGTTCCGGGAAAGTCATCCTCGAACGCCAAATGAATTGGGAGCACCGCCTGGATCTGCTGGGCGATCTCCTTGACAAGGAATCCAATGAATCCAATCAAGGGAGCTGAGTAGCTTGAACGAAAGATCCACCGTACATAACACGTTTGTCGTCGAACGCGTATATAGCGTCTCACCTGCAAAGGTTTTTGAATACTGGGCCGATTCCGGCCTGAAACAGAAATGGTTTACGAAAGCAGATGAGTTCGATTTTCGCACCGGTGGCGGAGAGCGCAGCCAAGGCGGGCCTCCCGGAGGTCCGGTATTCACTTTTGATGCTCAGTATCATGAGATTGTGCCGAACGAGCGAATCCTATACACCTATACGCTCGACATGGGGGAGACGCGTATTTCGGTTTCCGCAACGACTGTAGAGTTCAAGCCGGAAGGCGGCGGTACCAAGCTGATTTTCACCGAGCAAGGTGTCTATTTGGATGGTCACGATACACCCGCTATGCGAGAGCACGGCACCAAGGAGATGCTGGACAAGCTGGTTGAGCTATTGGAGAAGGAATAATCCATCCCATATTTGCAGAGGAGGAGCTTACATGGCAGAGAATCGTGACGTAAACATGGAAGCCAGTCAAGTGGAAATTTGTGAAATTGTAAATACGCGGGTGATAGATGCATCTCCTGCTCTCGTCTATAAAGCTTGGACACAACCTGAGCATTTGGCACAGTGGTGGGGGCCGAGCGGGTTTACGAATACCTTTCACGTGTTTGATTTGCGTCCCGGGGGGCTATGGGAATTCGTGATGCATGGGCCTGGCGGAACGGATTACCCCAACAAAAGCGAATTCGTCGAAATCGGGCCTGAACGGATCGTCCTGCGGCATCTTTGCGCCCCTTATTTTCAACTTACGGCAACCCTCGAGGACCTTGGCGGTAGGACGAGACTAACTTGGCGCCAGCTTTTTGAAGACGCTACAGAATTTAATGCGATGAAAGCAATCTGCACCCCAGCTAACGAACAAAATTTGGACCGGCTCGAAGCACATTTGCAGAGGATGTCTATGTGAAGTTCGTCAGCGATCGAATGTTCATTTAAAAGCTAGGGCAATCCTACAAGGTGAATCAGGATGTTATAAGCAGAAAAAACCAGACAGCTCCATGGACGGAGAATGTCTGGTTTTTCGTCTTACGTCAAGCATTAGAATCCGTTACGTCCGCTGCTCCACCGGAATCCAGTTGCGGACACCGTTATCCTCGATGATGCCCAGCGTGACGTCTGTAATGTCAGGATCGAGCAGGAGTTTATCGCGGATTTTGAACTTGATGTCGTCCGCTACAGCAAGGGATAACCCAGGCTTCAGCTCGATCAAGCCTTCCACGTGGTAATAGCGGCCTTCCTGCAGCACGCGCAGTTGATAAATATCGGTGACGCTGCCATCGGACAAAATCAGCTTGGCCACCTTGTCTTCCACATCGGGAGGCGCAGCAACACCGATCAGTCCGACCATATTGTCGTAGCCGACACGGAACGCGACACCAACCATTAGCAGACCGATCATGATGGTTACGACGCCGTCCAATACGGCGAAGCTGGTCAAGGAAGTAACGACGACCCCGATCAGCGCCAAAAGCGCACCGGAGGTGGCGACCAAATCTTCATAGAACACCAGGCGTGTAGGAGGCGCAGCTCGATTGACATTGCGGAATGCGGCGGTCACAATTCCCAGACCCTTTGCTTCTACTCGGGATTCGTGAACGACCTCCTTCATTGCTTTAATCAGCACAAAGCCATCGACTGAGATGGAAAGAAGCAGCACAAGCAGGTTCAGGATAAAGCCGGTCGAATGGACGGGGTGAAGGATCAAGTGATAGCCTTCTTTTACTGTTTCATAGGCCATAATCGTTACGACAATCACAGCGACCATACAAAATATGTTAATCACGCGGCCGAAACCCGTTGGGAATCGACGAGTGGGTTGTTTCTCGGACAGTACACTACCTACAAAGACGAATGCTTGATTAACGGCATCCGCCACAGAGTGCATCGTTGAAGCGAACATAGCGCCGTTGCCCGTCATGGCGGCTGCAATGCCTTTGATAATGGCGACGAGCGTGTTGCCTATAGCGGCTGACGCTGAAGAGGTATTACCTTTCTTGATCAAACTCCAAAATTCATTTCGTTCCGGTTCAGAATCCATGGTAATGGGTGAGCCTCCTAATTCATAATTAAAATGGGTATATCGATTTTTACGTAGAAGGGAATGTAAAGTTTCATACGGGTATTCAGGCTCGTACAATAGGATTTGACAAAGTATGCCATATTCCAGCATGGTGCGCAAGTCGGTGGGGTGAAATTTGCAGGAATACATGGGGGAAGCTGCTTCAGGACTTGCAAAATGCTCCGCATACCTACTCTCCGGAATGTTGTGAACGCGCTTTTATTGTAATAAAATAAAAAGCATACATGGCTAAACGAGGGAGCAGAAGATGATGAAAGCGGATACGCGGCCGGTTCTGATGAGGAACGTGGGCATCTTTGCACACGTGGATGCGGGGAAGACGACAACGACAGAGCATATCTTGTACCGGAGCGGGCGCATCCGTTCGCTTGGAAGTGTAGACAGCGGTACTGCACAAACCGATTGGCTGGATGTGGAGCGGGAACGCGGGATTTCGATACGCAGCGCAACGACGTCATTTCTTTGGAAAAATACCTATATCAACTTGGTAGACACGCCGGGTCACGTGGATTTTTTATCGGAGGTGGAACGCTCTTTGCGGGTGATGGATGGCGCCATCTTGATCATCTCCGCCGTAGAGGGCGTACAATCGCAGACCGAGATGATTTGGCATGCGCTGCAAACACTTCGGATTCCAACGATTTTCTATATCAATAAAATGGACCGCATCGGCGCAGATGCGGAGCGGGTGCTTGGGGAGATCCACAAGCAGCTAACCCCGCTCGCGGTGCCGGTCACCGCACCGCTGGGGCAATCGGACACGTTCCGCGGGTCCGTGTGCATTTGGGCCGGCGGCGAGGCTGCCGATGCCGCCGGGGTACGGGGCTTCGACGCGGCGTCCGCCGTCGAGAAGCTGTCTGAGCTCGATGAGCGCATGCTCGAGCGCTATATTGAAGGCTCGCCGATCGAAGCCGGCGAGGTGAAGGAAGCCCTGCGGCGATACGCGCGGCAGGGGCAAGCCTTTCCTTTGCTGACGGGCGCGTCCAGCAAAGGGCTTGGGATCGAGGAGCTGATGCAGGCGATCCTCGATTATTTGCCCGAGCCGGGGGGCTGCGCGGAGCAGCCGCTCTCGGCGGTGGTGTTCAAGGTCGAGCGAGACAAGACCATGGGCCGTATGGCATACGTCCGCCTCTACGAGGGGACGATCCGTAACCGGGACACCGTGCTGAACGCCACGCAGGGCGTGGAAGAGAAGGTGACCCAGATTCGCAAGATCGACGGCCGCAGAGCCGAAGATATCGGAGTTGTCATGGCCGGGGACATCGCGGCGGTGTGCGGCCTTTCGCAGGTGCGGATCGGCGACGTGCTGGGCCGTCCGGATGCCGTACCGGCATTGCCGCGCCTGGCGGTGCCGCTGCTCACCGTGCAGGTGCACGCCGAAAGCGAGCAGCAGTACCCGGCATTGGTCGCTGCGCTGCAGGAGCTGACGGATGAGGACCCGCTGCTGGATTTGCAGTGGCTGCAGGATGAGCGGGAGCTGCACGTGAAGGTGATGGGCGCGATCCAGCTGGAGATCCTGACGAGCCTTCTGCAGTCCCGCTTTGGACTGAAGGCTGCGTTCGGCCAGCCGTCCGTGATTTATAAGGAAACGCCTTCCCGAACAGGTGAAGGCTTCATTGCTTATACGATGCCCAAGCCATGCTGGGCGATCCTGCGGTTTCACATCGAGCCCGGCGAGCGAGGCAGCGGGCTTGTGTATCAATCGACGGTACGCGGTGAGCAGCTGCTCGCGCAGTACCAGAATGAGGTGGAGCGCCGCGTGCCCGAGGCGCTTCAGCAGGGGCTGCTCGGCTGGGAGGTCACCGACCTCAAGGTGACGCTGGTCGAAGGCGAGCATCATGTTTGGCATACGCATCCGCTTGATTTTGCCGTTGCGACCCCTATGGGGATTATGCAGGGACTGGCGCAGACCGGGACGACACTGCTCGAGCCGATGCTGCAAGTCCGGATTACCGTTCCTGAGGAATACGGCGGCAAAGTGCTGAGCGACCTCGTTCAAATGCGCGCCGAATTCGAGCCGCCAAGCGTGGCGGGCGGACGGTTCTCAGTGGAGGGCAAGCTGCCGGCAGCCACCTCTCTGGATTATCCAGTTAAGCTCAGCGCTATGTCAAGCGGGCGTGGGGTCATTACTTCCTCGTTCGCGGGGTACCAAGACTGTCCTCCTGATGTCCATGCGGAGCGCAAGCGGCGGGGTGTCAACCCGCTGGATCAGTCCAAATACATTTTGGCCGTGCGCAAGGCATTGTCTTCGTCCTGATAACGTCACGGTTACGTGAGCTTGAGTTTGGATATTGGCGCAACTTCTGTGTGTTTGGCCGGAATAGCACTACCTCAGGCCATGCTCGACAATAGAAGGATAGGAACCTATCCGCTTCGCACAAGGGACCCATACGGAACTGCTCATCTGAAAGTGACGCAACCGCTAGGGGTCTTTTTGCTATCCATTCAGGTTATGATGGAAGGAGGGGGATTCTTTTTCGACAAAGCGGAAAAAAACATGGAATCAAAGAATGGAATTGTAAGCGTATTCATAATGTTTTACAATAGGAAGAAAAGAAGGGGAATTTCCCGTGAACATAAAAGCGATTTTCATAAAAAGCAATCCGCTCATGGCGAACGTTTGAGGTGATGGCAGCATGACATTTCAAGAGCAATCCGTTGTTCCGGCAGTTCGTAAAATCAAGGATTTAGAAAAGCTGCTAAGCACCCCCTATACCTATATCGTCCTGCTCGACAGCCACATTGCAAGGATTAAACAGATCGTTGATCTGGGGAAGGCGAACGGCAAGCACCTGCTGCTCCATGCGGATTTAATCGAGGGCTTGAAGAATGATGAATACGCGGCTGAATTCTTATGTCAAAATATTCGCCCTGCGGGTCTCATCTCAACGCGGGCAGGTGTGGTGACAAAGACGAAGCAGAACGGTTTAATTGCCATCCAACGGCTCTTTTTGCTTGACAGCAGTGCCTTAGAAAAGAGCTATACGCTGCTGGAGCGAACACAGCCTGATTATATTGAGGTTCTGCCCGGTGTCATTCCTCCTATTATTACAGAGGTGAAGGATCAAACCGGCATTCCCATTCTGGCAGGGGGACTCATTCGAACCCCGGAAGATGTGGAGCGCGCTCTTGATGCGGGAGCCTCTGCCGTAACGACATCCAATGCTCAATTATGGGACCGTTTTATTTCGGAAAAAAGGTGAATTCTAAAAGCTATTTATACCTGAAGATGGAGGCTGCAGGCGTGAAACCTACATACATTTTGTCTCTCGACCAGGGGACGACAAGTTCAAGAGCGATCCTGTTTAACAAGCAAGGTGATATTGTTCATACCGCTCAGCAGGAATTCCGTCAGCATTTTCCCCAGCCGGGCTGGGTGGAGCATGATGCTAATGACATATGGCTATCTGTTCTTGGGGTTATCGCTACCGTGCTAGCGGAATCAGGGGTCGAACCGGAGCAAATTGCTGGCATTGGGATTACGAATCAGCGGGAAACGACGGTGGTATGGGACCGTCATACGGGTATGCCGGTCTATCGGGCTATTGTATGGCAGTCCCGCCAAACTGCGGATATATGTGAAGATTTAAAGGCGCAAGGTCTCGAAGCGATGATTAAGGAGCGAACAGGGCTACTAATTGACGCGTATTTTTCCGGGACCAAAATCAAATGGATTCTGGATCATGTCGAAGGAGCTAGGGAGAAGGCCGAGCGGGGAGACCTGCTGTTCGGCACGATTGATACCTGGATTCTCTGGCGGCTGACCGGGGGAGAGCAGCATGTGACGGATTATTCCAACGCTTCCCGGACCATGCTCTATAACATTCGCGAGCTCAAGTGGGATGAAGAATTGCTTGCTGTGCTGGATATCCCTATCCAGATGCTTCCTGACGTGAGGTCCTCGTCGGAAATCTATGGTTATACGGAAGAAAGTCATTTCTTTGGCGCTTCAATCCCGATTGCCGGTATTGCTGGAGATCAGCAGGCGGCTTTGTTTGGGCAGGCGTGCTTTGACCCAGGGATGGCGAAGAACACGTACGGCACGGGCTGCTTCATGCTGATGCATACAGGCAGTCAGTTGATTCCTTCGCCAAGCGGACTGCTCACGACGATTGCTTGGGGGATTAACGGACGTGTGGAGTACGCGCTGGAGGGGAGTATATTTGTAGCGGGCTCCGCCATCCAATGGCTGCGCGACGGACTGCAATTGATTCACAGCGCGCAAGACACGGAAGCATATGCGACCCGAGTAACGTCTTCAGATGGGGTCTACGTGGTGCCTGCATTCGTCGGGCTGGGTACCCCTTATTGGGACAGTGAGGTTCGCGGAGCCGTTTTTGGCTTGACGCGAGGCACGTCTAAGGAGCATTTTATTAGGGCTACGCTCGAGTCCCTTGCATATCAAACCAAGGATGTGCTGCGAGCCATGGAACATGACTCGGGTATTGCGCTAACGAAGCTGCGGGTGGATGGTGGCGCGGTAGGTAACAGCTTCCTGATGCAGTTCCAGAGCGATATGCTGGGGGTGACGGTGGAGAGGCCGCGCATTCGGGAAACAACGGCGCTGGGAGCCGCCTACTTGGCCGGGCTCGCTGTTGGGTACTGGCAAGACCAAGCGGAGATTGCCGCTCAGTGGCAGGTGGATCGCGCTTTTGATCAGGAGATGGCATCTAAGGAGCAGGAGAAGTTATACAGCGGCTGGCAGAAAGCAGTAAAAGCTGCCATGGCTTTTAAATAAGACAGAGTCATGGTATAGTTAGATCAAGTTAATAAACGGTTGGAGATCAGGAGAAACCACAGCAGCTTGTACGTTGATACGTATGGGTTTGTTGTGGTTTTTTGCTGTTTGCCGGAGAGGAGAGATGGGTGTGGAGAAGAACGGTGCTTTTCAGTTTTCAGGTACGGATAGAGGGGCGGTCTTACAAGCAATGGCCGAGCAGCCTCTGGATTTAATTGTCATTGGAGGAGGAATCACAGGGGCGGGAATCGTTCTTGATGCGCAAAGCCGGGGACTGCGTACAGCGCTTGTGGATATGCAGGATTTCGCAGCGGGGACATCGAGCCGTTCGACCAAGCTGGTTCATGGCGGTCTGCGTTATCTGAAGCAGCTGGATGTCAAGGTTGTCGCCGAGGTGGGCAAGGAACGTGCTATTGTTTATGAAAATGGGCCGCATGTCACGACGCCCGAATGGATGCTGCTGCCGATTTATGAAGGCGGTACGTTTGGCAAATGGAGCACTTCCTTAGGTCTTAGGGTGTATGACTACCTGGCCGGCGTCAAAAGGAGCGAGCGACGCCGGATGCTGAGTGCGCCCGATGCCTTGCATCAGGAGCCGCTTCTGAAGCGAAATGGGCTAAAAGGCGGGGGTCATTATGTGGAATACCGTACCGATGATGCCCGTCTAACGATAGAAGTGATGAAGAAGGCGGTGGAGCTTGGGGCGCTCGCGGTCAATTATGCCAAGGTTGAGGAGCTGTTGACGGAGCAAGGCAAGCTGGTCGGGGTTAGGGTTGTGGATCAATTGAGTGCGGCCTGTGGAGCAGGTGGCGACGCTTCGAACGGTTCCAATTCGGAGCAGCCTCCATCCTATTCTATGTATGCGACGAAAATCATTAACGCAGCCGGGCCGTGGGTAGACTCGCTTCGGGAGATGGACGGATCCAAGCGGGGCAAAACGCTGCACTTGACCAAGGGGTGCATCTGGTCTTCGACCAGGCGCGCTTTCCGCTGCGTCAGGCTGTGTATTTTGATACGCCGGACGGACGGATGGTGTTTGCCATCCCGCGGGATGGCAAAACCTACGTCGGCACGACGGATACGAACTACAGCGGGGATACGGCTCATCCCCGCATGACGGAATCCGATCGCCGGTATTTGCTGGAGGCGATCGGGTACATGTTTCCGTCCCTCGGTTTGATGGCGTCTGACGTCGAATCGAGCTGGACCGGGCTGCGTCCTCTGATCCATCAAGAGGGCAAGGATCCTTCGGAGATTTCGCGCCGTGACGAAATCTTTGTTTCTGAGTCCGGCCTCATTTCGATGGCCGGCGGCAAGCTGACCGGCTACCGCAAGATGGCGGAGACGGTCGTGGATCTCGTCGCCGCGCAGCTGGCGGCGGAAGGGCTGCTCACGGCGCCTGTGCCGCCGAGCCGTACCCGCACGCTGCCGATTTCCGGCGGCGATGTGGGCGGTTCGGCGCGGCTGGCGCCGTATGTTGAAGCAGCGGTCCGCCAAGGCGTAGGCCTGGGGCTGACCGAAGGCGAGGCCGCGCTGCTCGCGCGCCGGTACGGCTCCAATGTGGGAGCCGTGTACGAGCTGCTGGAGCAGCAACGGGCTGAGGCGGCGCAGCGGGGCTTGCCCGCCGCTGTGCTCGCTGCGCTCGCGTACGCGATGGAGCGCGAGATGGCGGTGACACCGGCGGACTTCTTTGTCCGCCGGACGGGCGCCCTCTTCTTCGACATCGCGTGGGTACACCAGTGGAAGGCGGGGGTGACCGCCTTCATGGCGGAGCGCTTCGGCTGGAGCGAAGCGCAGAGAGCCTCCCACGCCGCTGAGCTGGAGCGGCTGCTGCTTGATGCCGTTCAGCCGCTTGCGGACTGAGCGCGGCTGGTCATAAAAAACAATCCTGTCTCCGGTTATTACGCAGAGACAGGATTGTTTTTTTATTTGGAATAGATCTTAATAGGGATTAAGCAATCATTAGTCTCATAGGAAACGCCATCTACTAAGAATTTAAACCCGTACACGTAATAGGCAACATAGGATTGCGCAACGTCATTAGGAATTGCTTCTAAAGGTGCCTTTACATACATGTTTTGATCAATTGTTACGATTTCGAATGGAGGTTTTCCAAACGGGGTGCTTACTCCAACATCTGCAAAGTACACTGTGCTGCTGATTAAAGGGGGCTGCTTAGCCCCTGGTATGTACTGGCTAGGCTTCATAGATATTAGTAAGGAGTCTGCAGGAAACACCGAGTTTGTGAAAAGATCATTAGTGCTAGCGATTTCTCCGTTTTCAAAAATTGGCCTTTTCCCAGAATTTTTACTTAGTTTTTCCCACATTGAGACGAAAGAACTTTTGTTATATGATGGAGAGCAGTGCGGTAATGTCCGATACAATTTATGTCATGGAGCGAGATGAATAACATGAACCCTAGAGAATTGAATTATAAAATGCCTGCGGAATGGACGAGCCATGAGCGTACGTTCATCTCTTGGCCGGTGAAGGACTCCATGGTGTACCCGGAGGATCACGCTTCGGTGAGTGAGGGATATGCAGAGCTAGTGCGCGCGCTGGCTGAATTCGAGCCGGTCACGGTGCTGGTGAATCCGGCTGAGGCTGAGCAGGTGAAGGCTCTTTTTGATAACGACCGCATTGAGTTCCTGGAGATTGAGCACAACGATGCGTGGCTGAGAGACAATGGACCTACATTTGTCGTGAATGACAAGCAGGAAGTGGCCGGGGTGAATTGGAAGTTCAATGCATGGGGCGGCAAGTATTCCCCTTGGGATTTGGACGATGCGGTTGCGCCGCAAATTTTGGAGCACTATAAGGTAAAGCGGTTTGACGCTTCTCTTGTTATGGAAGGCGGCTCGATTCATGTTGATGGAGAAGGCACGCTCATTACAACAGAGGAATGCCTGCTAAATACGAACCGCAATCCGGATCTAAGCCGGGAGCAAATCGAAGATTACCTGGCGGAGTATGTGGCGGCAGAGAAGGTCATTTGGCTGAAGAACGGTCTCAGCGGCGATGAGACGGACGGACATGTAGATAATGTGGCATGTTATGCAGCACCCGGCAAAATCATCATGCAAGTGTGCGATGATCCGGAGGACGAGAACTACGCAATTACGCAGGAGAATCTGCGCATTCTTGGTGAAGCTGTTGATGCCCGCGGCCGCAAGCTGGAAGTGATCCCGATCCAGCAACCGCCGAAGGCGATGTTTGAGGACAGCCGGTTGACGCTAAGTTACCTGAACTTTTACTTTGTAAACGGCGGTATTATTTTGCCGGTATTCGGAGGAGCTGCTGAGGAAACGGACAAACTGGCTGCGAAAGTGCTTGGTGAAGCGTTCCCGGACCGCAAGATTCGCACGATTAACGGTATGGCGATTATTAAAGAAGGCGGCAATGTGCACTGCACTACGCAGCAGATGCCTGCCGGAAAACGCGGCTAGAACGCGTGATGAAGTAAGACTTGAAGAAGTAGTAAGCAGCGAAGTAGTAAGAATTAAAAAAAGGCTTGAAGTAGTAAGCCGAGAGAAACAAGAGAGGTGACTTACAGTGAGAAATGTAAAAGTAGCGGCAACGCAAATGAGCTGCTCTACGAATATAGAAGAGAACATCCGCAAGGCAGAGGGGCTTGTTCGTCAGGCGGCAGAGCAGGGCGCGCAAATTATTTTGATTCAGGAGCTGTTCGAGACACCGTATTTCTGCCAGAAGGAGAAATCCGACTATTACTGCTACGCAACCGAGCTGGAGCAGAATAAAGCGGTCAATCATTTTAAGAAGATCGCCAAAGAGCTTCAGGTTGTGCTGCCGATTAGCTTTTATGAAAAGAAAAACTATGCCCGTTATAACTCGCTGGCAGTCATTGACGCAGACGGCGAAGTGCTTGGCACCTACCGGAAGAGCCATATTCCCGATGGTCCGGGGTATGAGGAGAAGTTTTATTTTAATCCGGGAGATACCGGCTTCAAAGTGTGGAAAACCCGCTACGCCAAGATCGGCGTCGGCGTCTGCTGGGATCAGTGGTACCCGGAGGCGGCCCGCTGCATGGCGCTGATGGGCGCGGAGCTGCTCTTCTACCCGACGGCGATAGGTTCTGAGCCGCAGGACGGTTCGATCGACTCCAAGGACCACTGGCAAATGTGCATGCGCGGTCACGCCGCGGCGAACTTGATGCCGGTCATTGCATCTAACCGTATTGGCATGGAATCCGATGAGGATTCGAGCATTACGTTCTATGGTTCTTCCTTCATTGCAGGTCCGGCGGGCAACAAGGTTGCCGAAGCGGGACGTGAGGAAGAGACGGTGCTGGTGGCTGAATTCGATCTGGATCAATTGGAAGTGCAGCGCATTGAGTGGGGTATTTTCCGCGACCGACGTCCGGACTTGTACCGTGCTATCGCCAGCTATGACGGAGAGCAAATCATCAAGTAAAAAGCAAGGCGGATGATCCTGTAAAGGATTGCCCGCCTTTTGTACGTTTATGAAGAGCATTCCGCATACTTGTGGATGCTGAGTTTGTCCTGTTGGTCAACGGTCGCCAATGCAATCTCTTTGATATCCGTGCCGCTCTCGGCAAGCTTGCTTTGCAGCCAGATAGTGTCTTTTCCAATATGCTGAAGGATATGGGTGTTGATATGCCCGTCCATGATCAATGGCCATGTCAGGGAGAACGGTTGTGGGCTAAGGGACATGTCCATGGGAGTAAGAGGCTGATGGGAGGGCTCTATAAACATAGAAATGGTTCCACCGGGCTCCCAGAGTGCCAAAGCTACCTTACTGATGTCGTCCACCTGCTGTTTGCGCAGCTCTGAAAATAAATGCTCGATAGATATTCGTGCTTTGCCCAGGTTTTTGAGCCGGATTTGTCCGTGTTCAATCAGCAGAACCGGAGGAGGGTCGAAATACCGCTGAAGCAGGTGCCATTTGAGGCTGAGCCATGACGTGAAAATGTACAGAATGACCAGGATAATCGTACAAATCATAGATCCTATTAATCCCAGGCGCTCATCCGAGAGCGGTTGGGCAATGATGTTGCCCAGGATAAGTGCGATGATGAAATCGAGAAACCGAAGCTGTGAAATGGTGCGCTGCCCCATTGATTTGGCAGCGATCAGCAGAAAGAGATAGCTAACCACTGCACGCAGGCCCCATTCGATCGCAGTTAAGGTTTCTTGGCTTTTATAGAAATCCCAAATGGTGCATCACCTCGTGAAGATGGTTTTCAAAAAATTCGCATAGATACTGGGTAACTTCCCCAATATACAGGGGGATCATGCATCCAATCCATACTACTTAAGAAAGGGGAAATCCATATATTTACAACCTTGAGTCAATTATGATACAGTAAGACTGAACATTCAGTATTAAAATATCAGAATCGCTTGATGAAGTCATAAGTAAGGTGGACATGATGATGCAGAAGAAGAATACTCCGGACGCAAGGAATCGAATTTTACAAGCGGCTTTACATGTGTTTGCGCAAAAAAGCTTTGAAGGATCTCGTATCGAGGAGATCGCTAAGGAAGCAGGAGTGCCCAAATCGCTGATTTATTACCATTTTAAAAGCAAGGAAGATATGTATCACGTTCTCACCAAGCAGTTTATTGAGGCGTATAAGGAACTGGTCCGTCCGGGGAGTGGTGAGACGCATCAAACCAAGGCAGCCCATATCTCGGAGAAGTCGGAGCTGCACAAGGACTTTGTCATTCGCCATGCGGATATGATTCGAATCATCTTCCTGGATTCCTTGAAGAAGTCTTCCGAGAAGCCCATGATCTTCGAAGTGGTGGAAGCACTGGTTGAAACAGAGGAAAGCTCGGAGAAGCTGGGAGATGAAGAGGGATATGACCGTCAGGAGCGTTTGGTTGCTGAATTTTTTACCAACATCATCCCCATTTATGCCTATCTGTGCTTTTCAGAGGCTTGGACTCAGCATTTTCAGGTGCCGCGGAAGGCCTTGGATGAGATGTTTGCCAAGGTATTCGAAGAAACACATGGTGCGTACCACAAGAATCACACGTAAAGTTAATGTAAACAATTAGGACTGAATGTTCAGTCCGATGAGGAGGCGTGCAGGATGACAGTCAGCAATCCCGCTATGATCCAAGCCATTAAGCTGCATATGAAAATGAATTTTCGCTTTTTGGAGCAGACGGTAGAGGAGATCAGGCAGGCTGAGCAGGCCTCTTTGCAGCATATTCAGCTGCTTCAAGGCACAAAGGTGAAGCCGGATCATCTAGGCGGTCTATATGCGGAATGGGTCACGGTAGAAGAAGTTCCGGCTGTAGACGATAGCGTGGTGATGTATGTGCATGGCGGTTCTTTTATTACAGGTTCCTGTGAAACGCACCGAGATTTGGCCGCCCGCATATCGCAGGCTAGCGGTGTTCCCGTGCTTCTGTTCAATTATCGACTTGCCCCGGAGCATCCTTACCCTGCAGCTAATGAAGATTGCCTTGCTGTGTACCGTGCGCTTTTGGATAGAGGTTACTCACCCGATCGGATTGTCATTGGCGGAGAGTCTATCGGGGGCTATTTAGCTCTGACGACCCTGCTAACGCTCCGTGAGAGCAGGGAAGTTCTGCCCGCAGCGTCCTTCTTGCTGTCTCCTCATACAGACTTCTTTGCCTATGACGGTGAGTCCTATCAGAGCAGAGCGGATGTGGATGGTACGGGTAGTATCGAGGTGTCCAGGAAGTGTGCGCAATACTACTTTGGGACCGCTCAGATGAATCCATCAGTGCTTTCTCCACAGCGAAGCGATCTGAAGGGTCTCCCTCCTTTATTGATTCAGGTGGGGGATCAAGAGGTGCTTCTAAGCGATTCTCTAAGCTTGGCCGAACGCGCCACGGAAGCGGGTGTGTCAGTTGAACTGGAGGTGTGGGAGGAGATGTGGCACGTTTTTCAGCTGTTTGCCTCTATGGTGGAGGAGTCGGGGCAAGCCATCCGGCAGATTGGACGATTTGTACGCAGGATGATGATATCCTGAGCCGGCACAGGCCTGAAGGAGAGAAGGGCACAGCGCTTTATTGTCGAGAAGCTCGTATTGAGGTAGAATGCGAGTAACCGTATTTCTAGAAAAGGGAGCTAGTCATCATGCCCAGGACACTCGATGAGAATAAAGAAGCGCTGATTATTCAGTCCGCCAAGCAATTGTTCGGCAGGTTTGGCTATAAGAAAACGACGATAGAGGATATTGCGCAGGCGGCAGGGATTGCCAAAGGAACCGTCTATATTTATTTTTCGAACAAAAAGCGGCTGCTCGTGCGGATCGGCATGCAGACCCTGCTGGAATCACATGAGCAGTTGCAGCGGGAGCTGGCTCACAGCGATGACGTAGCTTGGAAAATCCGGCAAATCATCCGGGGCAGAGTATTAGCTATGCATCATTTTACCGAGCAATTTCCCGATGCTGTGGAGATGATCCCGCATTTGGAGCAGGGGGAGCTGCTTCAGGACGGCGGGGAGCAGTTATTTGGCATCGAAATCAGCATGCTGCAGCAGGCTTTGACGCAAGGTGTAGAGAAAGGAATTTTCGAAGTTCCTAATATTCCTGCACTCATTGATCATATTTGCTTTATGACTCATGCCTTTGAACCTCCCTACAAGCGAGTAAGCTCTTTCGAAGAGCTGCTACGGCATGTCGACCTGTATACAGATACGCTGTTAGCTTCAATCAGCAAGGGCTCGGAGAAAAGCTGCTGAAGTGCAACACGAACCTTTATATCTGTAAAACTGATAACATCAACATCGTTCTAAGAACGGTGTTTTTTTGTTGACAAATGCAGAAAATAGTTTTACTTTATAAATGAATATTAAACGTAATTGGTCATTATTCATTTTAAAGAGGGGTGTAATTAATGAAGTCCACGTACACGGCAATTGAGGTTCACCAATTCGGGGCACCAGGTGTTATGAAGGCCGTTCAGAAGCCATTTAGACCGCTCAAGCATGGGGAAGCGCTGGTGAGAGTAAGTGTGGCAGGTGTATCCAATGCAGATGTGATGATGCGGCAGGGCGTGTATTTGCAAGGACCGAAGCCTCCATTTGTGCCGGGCTATGACATGGTAGGGGTCGTAGAAGAGGTGGATCCTGCCGTCAAGCACATTCAAGTAGGCGATCGTGTCGCGGCTTTGACAATTATCGGGAGCTTCGCCGAGTACGTGTATGTTGATGCGGGTGAACTGCATCGGGTTCCTGAGCAGGCTGACGCTGCTGAGGTGGTTGCCTTGGTTTTGAATTACGTGACAGCCTATCAAATGCTGCTGCATGCTGCAGCTGCGAAGAGAGGGGAGACTGTGCTTGTGTACGGTGCCGGTGGAGGTGTAGGCACAGCGCTTCTCGAACTGGGAAAGATACATGGCATTCACATGGTAGGCACGGCATCACCCGGGAAGCATGACCTAATTACGAGCTATGGCGCTAAGGCAATAGACCACTCACAGCCGATGGATGGGCTCCAACGGGATCTGAGAGCAGCGGCTCCAGGCGGGTACGATGTGATATTGGAAGCAACGGGCGGACCTCAATTCCGGCGCTCGCTGGGGCTGCTGAAGAAGGGGGGGAGATTGGTGCTTTATGGAGTAACACACAGAGTGAACAGCAAGGGAGTTCGGAGTATCTGGAAAGACATCCATATGTATGCCAACATCGTACCTGTGATGGCCCTCAGCAGACTGTACGGGAAACAGGCGCTTATCTACTCAATCACATCTTGGAAAAAGAAGGACCCACAGCGATTCGCGAATGATCTGCAGGCTCTGTTCAGCCTCCTTACCGAGAAGCACATTCAACCGGTCATCGCGGGGCGCTTGCCGCTGACAGAAGCTCAGCAGGCGCATGAACGGCTGGAGCGGCGCGGGGTAAAAGGCAAACTTGTTCTGCTGCCAGGGCAGGAAGGTCGTTGAATAAGCATCCGTAATTGGTCTAATCCAATTGCGGACGGAAAGTAGTGGAAAAATATTCGACGAAATTCGACTCTTTCATATTGACTTGTTCACAGAATGTTCATATAATAGGTTTAAAGAACTACATCATCTGCTTTACGGCAAACTTAATCGAAAGATAAGGGCGCAAAGCTATGGGTCTAAGGTCCTTGTAAGGGCTAGGATAGCCGGTTGCCAACCCACCATTCATGTAACATCTAGGAGGAGACTTATTATGGTGAATTTGAAAGCAGTTATGAAAGGGTTCGTATATGGATTGTTGGCTGTGGGTATGGTTCCTTACATATTTGCCAAGACGCTCATCCAGTAGAAGAAGCGTAAACAAATCAAAAGCAAGCAGCCCGGCCGCAGCTCGGGGATGCTTGCTTTTTTTCATTAGTATAAGGCTAGACCGGATTATGAGGATTTCATTCGGGGCTTGATTACCACCAAAGGAAGGGAAGGACAGCTAAAGCTGTCAACCAAAATAACGGCCAAATCCCCCACCAGCCAAGTCCCCATCCATAGTTACCATATCCCCAGCCTAGGCCGTATGGATATCCCCAAGCCTTCGTGCGAGCCTTCTCCTGATTGATTTTCAGGTTTTTCTTGCGGGCTTGAGCCTGCAGGTTATTTTTCAAGGCAAGGACAGAGGCTTCCGGTACATTCTCGATAGGGCGGAGCACCAGGTTACCATCATGAACACGGTCAACAATCCCATAGACAACATCCCCGCCGGGCAGCATGGCAGCGATAGGTCTTCCGATATGCGGCATTACATGTTCGGCTGCTACAGGATACTGAGCTAATAGCTGCATAGGATTCCTCCTCAAGTTTATATTCCCTATAGAATATGTCCCAAGGAGATTGTTGACTAGATAACTACCTACTTATAAATAAAAGTACAAGTTAAGATTGGTGGGCAGAGCCTACTACCGATTAAGGTGATAAGGAACGGTTGCGATCACAATATCTTTTTGGTTGTACAGATAAGCGCGAATCAGCAGACTAGTTTGGTTATGCAGCAGATTTTGCCACCAGTGTTTCGTAATGAATTGCGGGATCAAGATGGTGATATGATCCGTCTCCGCCGTTTTCCACTCTACTGTATCGATGAACTTCATAAGAGGCCGCATGACGCTGCGGTAGCGGGAGCGCAAAATAATCAGTCTGACACCGGGATTCCACTCCTCCCACTTCTCCTCCATCTTGCGGATTTCTTCCTCATCAAAGGCAACGAACACCGCCACGACGTTATCGGTAAGCGATTTGGCATAACTGATGGAATGAAGCACGACCCGAGTGATGCCTGCTACTGGGATGACAATGGTGCTGCCCTTGATTTCGGGTTTATCCGATTCCAGGTTAATCCTAAGTTCGTCCGCAATGTTCATATAATGGCGATGAATACGGAAGAACAGGAAGATCACGAGCGGCAGGAAAATGAACACCATCCAGATCTGGCTGAACTTGGTGAAAATGAAGATGAGTGTAATCGTCAGCGTTGTGATCATGCCGATCGTATTAATTAACAGCTTGATGATCCAGCCTTCCGGCTTCAACCGGATCCAGCGAACCATCATGCCGAATTGGGATAAGGTAAAAGGGATGAAAACACCTACTGCGTATAGCGGAATGAGATTCTCCGTATCCCCATGGAACACGATGACGAGCAGGGCTGATAACACACCTAAGATAATGATACCATTGGAAAATCCCAAACGGTCGCCCCGTACCTTGAACATATGCGGCATGAATTTATCTTTTGCCAGCATGAAGGCAAGGAGAGGAAAAGCAGCATACGCCGTATTCGCAGCTAGGAAGAGAATCAAGGCAGTCACGCCTTGGATCAAATAATACAGCACGCCGCGGCCGAATGTCGCCTCCGCAATTTTGGAGACTACGGTTTCCTCCGGTGTAGGGGAGATGCCGTACCAATAGGCCAGCAAGCTAATACCGATAAACATGCTGCCCAGAATCATGCCCATGGCCACCAGCGTCTTGGCCGCGTTCTTCTCAGCAGGCTGTTTGAAGTTGGGAATTGCATTCGAGACGGCTTCGACACCTGTTAATGCGGAGCAGCCCGAGCTGAAGGCCTTGAGCAGCAGGAACAGGCTCACGTTGCTTACGGCCGTACCTAGCTCAGGTACCTCTGCGTGGATGCCGCCCATCACATATTTGATTAAACCCGCGATGATGAGAACGAAGATGGCCGCGACAAACAGATATACCGGCAGAGCCAGAATGGAGGCCGATTCCGTGATGCCTCGCAGGTTCATGATGGTTAGAAACAAAATCATAATGAGCGACACGAGGACGCGATGATCGTGCAAGGATGGAAATGCTGACGTAATCGCGTCTGTCCCCGCGGACGAGCTAACTGCGACGGTCAATATATAATCCACGAGCAGGGAGCCTCCGGCAATCAGGCCGGTGCCCACGCCTAGATTATCTTTGGCGACAAGATAGGCGCCTCCCCCCGAGGGATACGAGTAGATGGTCTGGCGATAGGAAAGAATGAGAATCGTCAAGAGTCCGAGGACGGCTATGGAAATGGGGATGGAGTACCATACCGCTGCGAATCCAAGCGTGACGAGCACGATGAGAATTTGCTCCGTTCCGTAAGCGACGGATGACAAGGCATCCGATGACAGGACAGCCAGCGCTTTCATCTTGGAAAGCTTCTCTTCCTCAAGTTCTCCCGATTTCATCGGTTTACCGATCACAACACGTTTTAGTTTGTTTCCCATCAGGTAACCCCCACCTTAACTTTCCGTTAGTTTGCCCAAGTTGAATAAATTCCATATTTGCCAGGCCGGTTTTGGACAGCAAAAAACCACAGGGTGTGAGCCCTGCGGTTTCGTAAATATCAGCATGGATTCATCCCTCTCCCATCTTCCGCTTACGAGGTTAGCTGTCGGATTCGGGCAATGAGAGCAGCCCTACGTTCCCGGCGTGGCCGGTACGATTCACCCCTAAGGCGTGAAAGCCTTGTTGGTTCCCCCGATTTTCTTAACGAAAACTCAGCGATAAAAGGAATTATTCAATTGTTCGTTTTAGCTACGTTTTGAATATTACGCTCGATATCTTGTTTAGTAAAGGTGGGTTGCAGCCACAAAATGCTCGGCAGTACTGCACTTATGAACAGGAATGCGCTTACATGTGTATCAATCTTACGCTATCTCCCGAAATGTAGTTGTAGCACCGGATTTCATGAAAATTGAAAAAAGAAAGGCTCAGTCAGCAGCGAAGAGCCGGTACTGACCAAGCCTTACAAGAATCGTTATGGGGTGATGAGCTGGAAGGTCTCCCAACCACCGGCAGTTGTACGATTGGCGATCAAGGGGCTGGCGCCCCCATTGTCGGCGCAGACATATTTGCCGTTGGCCGCAGCTTTCAAAGTAATCCCGCCCGATACGGAAGCGACTTGGAAAGTCTCCCAGGCTCCGATGGAGGTGCTTCGCGCGATGAGCGCGTCAGCTCCGGCGTTCTCGGAGGCCACATACTTGCCGTTAGCCAGCGATTTTAAAGCAATATTGCCGTTACCTAGGTCTACCTTCTCGAAGGTTTCCCAGGCGCCGCCTACGGATGAACGATTAGCAATCAGCGCGCTGGCTCCTGCGTTCTCAGCTGTAACGTACTGATTATTGGCCAGGGCTTTGATCGAAACCAGGTCACGAGTCGGCGTGCCGTTCCATTTGAAGGTCATGGCTGCGCCTGCCGGTATGGACTGGATGAACGATTGCTTTCCCCATTTGATTTTCACATTCTGGCTGCTGGAAGTCCGGTTGTAAGCGACTACGACCTTGGAGCCGTCCGGATTTTTGAAAGCGACATTCTCGGAGGCTGCCGTCATAGCTCGGCGTATCGATGCGGTAAGCGCCGGGAACGACAAATTTACTGAAATGTCCGATTAAATAGTAGTGCTGGTTGTAGGTCACTTGATCGGTAGCGTCGGAGCGGATTTTGATCATACCGTAGTTAATGCTGCTGCTCAGAAGTGTCGGACCGTTGTTTTGGTCCAGCGCAATGTTCCAAGCGATGAAGGATTTGGCCCAGTTTCTAGGTATGGTGATGAGTTCGTGCATGATGTTGCTGAAGCTGTCGTTCCAGGAGCCGAAGCCGCCCTCGGTGAACCAGATATCTTTGTCCGGGTGATTGTTATGGACCGTAGTCATGGCAGAAGGGTCGCCGCCGTAATGATGAAATCCGCTGCCTGCGGTATAGCCGGCTGCCCCCGAATCGTTCAGAATTGCTTCAGGATAGTACGAGTTATCAAAGTTGTGATCGTAGGCGATGATCTTGGTATTCAGTCCTGCGCCTCTGAGCGTCGGTCCCAAATAATCGCGGATAAAGCCGATCTGATCGTTCGTGGACATGGACATCGTAGGGTAGGTGCTAGTGGTGTAAAGCGGTTCATTCTGCGGCGTAATGGCATAGATCGGAATGCCTTGGCCTTGGTAAGCCTGAATGAACTTCTTCATGTAATTGGCGTATACGGAATAGGCTTCCGGATTGAGGTAGCCTCCTCCCGTCATGGAACCGCTGGATTTCATCCAACCTGGCGCACTCAAGGCGTTGCGATTACCTTGAGATTTGCGTTCTTGGCGATAGCTTGCTTGACCATAGGCACAATGTAAGGGAGGTCTCTGGAGATCGAGAAGTGGTCGAGATTCCAATCCCATGCCGTATCCGCGTAGCTGTAGGCTTCCCAGTTAAAGTCGGAGGCTCCGATGGTCTGACGCAGCATGCTGAGCCCGATGCCTGATTGTCCAAAGAGCTTCTCCATCACTTCAGCTCTCTTGCTGTCACTCAGCTTGTTTTGGAGCAGCCAAGCCGAGGCGTCAGTCATGGAAGCGCCGAATCCGTCCATCTGCTGGTACTTCAAGTCCTCATTCACATCAATGGTATAGGAAGCGCTTCCATAATCCGCCGCAAAAGCTTTATCAGCTTGCCGGGTTAATGCCGTACTTAAGTCAGCCTTCGTGAGCCATACCTCGACAGGTTCACCGGCTGCTAGGGCGGATGCTGGAAGTATGGCGGAGCTTGTCGTTACAATTGCTGCAGCGATTAAGGAGAGTTTTTTCCACAGGTTTCGTTTCATTTGTTATTACCACCTTTCTTATTCTTTGGAATCGATTTCATTTGGAATAAATGGTTACGCTAAGACACCTCCTATATAAGTATTGTAGCTCTATGGTTCCTTGTTCGTTAGCTGTTATTTTTCAGGTTTTCTTGTATGTTCTTCAGGAAAATGGAAAAGCAGCCCTGCTTTTCTTCGCAGGGCTGCCAAGGGGTAGAGTAGGGCTCAGCAATCTATACCAGTGGCTGCATGCCGCGTTCGACCCAATCCTCGCGGGTAGGTCCGTAAATGTCTGGTACGCGAAGACCGGCAAGCCGCATTAATACCGTCATTTGTCCGCGATGGTGGATTTCATGGGAAATAAGGATTCGAAGCGTCATGCCGTTACGCCACTGTTCGCCGTACATATCGCTGGTTTCGGTGAGTTTGCCGTCTGACCACTGCGTACGAATGGCTTCAAGCATTCCTTGTGAAGCAGCGCGGTACGTATCGGCGATTTTGGCTGCTGAAGCAGGAGCATGCTCATCTCCCTCGGGAGCTTCGAATTGCAGTCCTGTACGGGAGAGCATTTCATGGATCGTCGTGGCGATATGCCAGCCAAGCTGTCCTAGCGGACGGAATGTGGAATTGGCATTCTCGGAAAGTGATGCATCTGTTAGCGCGTCCAGTACGCGCTGTGTCGCTTTGGACTCATTCGTCCATTCGGCGACAAAGCTTTCGATGGAAGTGAACATAAGATAGAGCCTCCTTAAAATAGTTTGGGTATGTATTCCTTACTTAGTATAGCCAACTCCCCTGACAACTGTATGTCAGCAATTCTAGCCCAGGCAGTCATTCATCTATAAAGATCAACGACTTGCCGCGCACGTTCTTGGATGATTGCGGCGATGTGGGTAGGCTCGAGAATGCGAAGACCGGGTCCGTAGCTCAACAGCATGCCGTACAGCCAGGGCTCATCCGGCTGCCTGGCTGTAACAATCAGCGTACCGTCAGGCTGCACTGCGATATGCTCCGGTTGGAAGTAATCCTCAGCTTGAGCGCGGAACGATGGCTGAATCTGGAGGACAAGCTTAACGAGAGAGGACTCCTGTCTGTGCCTGCTCATATGGAAGGAGAAGCCGTCCACCATATCCGATCTGGGGGTAAAGACAGTTGACAGCACTTCAAGCTCTTTCATCCGCGATAAACGAAACACGCGAAAGTCCTCCCGCAGCAGGCAGTATGCGTATAAGTACCAGCCAAAGCCTTTTACGACGATTCCCATAGGTTCCACAGTGCGCAAGGATAGCTCGCTTTGGGAGCTTGTATACTGAAAGCGAATCAGCTTCGTCTGACGAATCGCTTCCCTAAGGAGGCTGAGCTTTTCCTGGTCGGCTTGGTTTCTCCGCCAAGGGTTCATATCAATCACGATTTGATTGTGAAGGCTGGTCCCGGTTTTTTGCTCCGACTTGGCAACCATAGCCCCGACCTTATCTAGCAGGGTACCAACCTCCTGCTCCCCTACGGTAGAACGGATTCCCTTCAGTCCAATAATGATGGATTGTAACTCTTCCATAGAAAGAAATTGTCGATCGATCCGGTACTCATCCATAATTTCGTAACCGCCCGTTAGTCCAGGGTAAGATACGACGGGGATTCCCGCCTGATTGATCGTTTCAATATCCCGATATATCGTTCGCAGCGATACCTCAAAACGGTCCGATAACTCCTTGGCGCTGACTCGTTTGCGGTTCAGCAGCAGCATCGTAATGGCAAGCAGACGATCCAGTTACAATACAAGTACACTCCTTGCTCGTGAGTAGTTGTTCAGTAGATTTCGAGGAGGAAGGGAGATATCCTTCCTTGCAACTGTGAAGTCATGAGTATTTTTGGGTGAAGAGAATGAGTTTGTTAGCTGCTGAAAAGCTTCCGCTTACAAGCAGGTATGTATGATGGAAAGGTTCCGAAGCTGAGCCTTTTATAGGTAAGCATGAATTGGAAATACCGGGAAATGGGTATAATACGTCTCGAATAGAAGCATACACTAGCAGCTAGGTGGTGATAGAGGTGACGCTTGAGCGTGTGATTCTGACGATAATCTATGTGATTTCGCTGGTCTTGTGGGTCTGGATCCTGCCCCGGTCCAAATGGCGGGAGTTGTGCGTTGCGCTGCTGGCGTGCCAAGCACTTACCTGGATTAATTCGTTAATTCATGTTCAATGGGGATTATATATATTTCCTGTTAGAGAATTTCCGAAGGCGACCAATCTGTCGTTTACGTTGGAATTTTTCCTCTATCCATTCCTTTGCGCGATCAGCTTTATTTATGAGCCTAAGGATTCTCGGTTAAAGCAATTATGCAGAATCGCGTTGTGGGTGTCGATAGCGGTTGCTGTAGATGTGCTGCTTAACCAATATACAAACCTTGTGCATTATATCCGCTACACCTGGTACTGTGCTTGGGTGGAGCTGTACGTTATTTATTGGATCTCCAATACATATACCAGATGGTTCTTTAAAGGCATGCGTTCTGATACCGGTGGAGAATCTGCCTATGGATGATCGGATTTACTTGTATCTTGTGTGGGGGATTGGAATTATTCTCTTTATTAGCGCAGTTCCTCGGGGCAAGCGGCGTGTTGCGCAAATAGCCTTCTTGTTTAAACAGTTTTTGACCTGGATATTAGGATTAATTGTCGTCGAGTTCGACCTTATTGAATATCCGGTGCGTTTTTTTGCTTCTGTGAATCGTTCCAGCTTTACGTTTGAATATTTTGCCTATCCTTGCATTTGCGCAGTATTCAACTCCCGATACCCGGAAGGGAGGAGTATTCCTTATAAGCTTGTTTACTTTGCTGCCTATACCTCAGCGATGACGTTGATCGAATGGATGATTGAGCGAAACTCGACGTTTATCGAATATATTCACTGGAGTTGGTACTGGACCTGGCTGTCCCTGTTCATTACGTTCGGCATGTCGAGAGCGTTCACGAGGTGGTTCTTCCATGTGAAGCATGTGCCTCAGCAAAGGGAAGGAGTGCAGTGACGCGTTTCTGGTTCTGGTTGGGCTCACACGTTCAAACTGCATTCGAATACCGCTTGTAAACCAATGAAATATGAAGTAGGACCTACCAAAATTTGTGAAAAAGTGAGCTGAGTGCATTGTTCATCAACCATAGGAAAAGTGCGTTCTATACGGCTGCCTTCAGCACGATCATGAGCGGAATGCTTCTAATCGGGGGCGGTCTGGCCGCTGCGGAAGAGGCCGAAGAGCTTACCCCGGAGTCCCTGTCACCGGAACAGAACCAAGTACTGCAAAGCAAACAAATTGACGTGACCGGCGACGGGAAGCCGGATACGGTTGTACTGGCGGGCAGCAAGCTGGATCCTTCCAGCCCATATTTTGCGAAGCTTGCCCTCATGGTGTCCGGGCTGGGGCACAATCCGGTCATGATCCCTTTGGAGGGAGGCTACAATCCCCGAATGCTGTTCTGCGATTTTAACGGAGACAAGCTGCCGGAGGTGTATGTCTCCTCGGAAACAGGAGGGAGCGGCGGTTTATCCAACTATGCTTTGTATTCTCTAAAGCGTAACGTGCCTACGGCCATACCGCTTCCCGAGCCTTTGCGCGTAACGAATAAGTTTAAGCACAATTATGTAGTGAAGCTGAAAATCGAAGAGACGGGCAAATCGTATAAAATTGACCTGAAGGAAAAGAAAAAGGACTATGACGAATTCGGTATCTACAAAAACAATAGATTGGTGAAGCCTTTTATCGTCAATGTGAACGCCTACGGCGCACTGCAGCCGATTGACATAGACCAGGATGGTGTTTGCGAGCTGAAGGGCGTGCAGCGGATTACAGGAATAGCAAATGCAGATACGATTGGCTATGCGAAATCTCTATGGAAGTGGCAAGACGGCAAGTGGACGCTCGCTTCCTCCAAAGTTACGAAGGAGCTATAGGAAATGGAAAGGGACGTACGGAAAGCTTCTGCTAGACGGCAGAAGCTTCATCCATACGTCCCTTTCTCAGTAGATAAGAAAGTGGTAGTTGTATACGTTTGCTTGGCTTCAACCTTGACAAACGCGCTCGTCCCTTAAGGACGACGATGTCGTTTATCCGTGTGCCTTACACCCAGTTGCCTTTACGGAACAGCGGCTCACGAGTGCCATCTTCTTTGATACCGTCGATATCCATTTCGGCGGAGCCGACCATGAAGTCGACATGGATCAGACTTTTGTTATACCCGTGTTCGGCTAATTGTTCAGCGCTCATGGAGGAGCCGCCTTCGATGGTAAACGGATAGGAGTTGCCTAGCGCCAAGTGGCACGAAGCATTCTCATCGAACAAGGTATTGTAGAAAATAATGCCCGAGTTCGAGATGGGTGAGTCATAGGGAACAAGCGCAACTTCACCTAAATAACGGGCTCCCTCGTCCATATCGAGCATCTTTTCCAGCACTTCCTGGCCCTTCTCGGCTGTAGCGCTGACTACCTTGCCGTTCTCGAAGGTCAGGCTGAAGCCGTCGATGAGCGAGCCTTGGTAGCTGAGAGGCAGCGTACTGCGGACTGTGCCGCTGGTCCCATGCTTGTGAGGCATGGTGAACACCTCTTCGGTCGGCATGTTGGGTACGAACCGGATGCCGCTTTCCGTATCGCTGCTGGCGGCCACCCATTGGTGCTTGTGCGCAAGCTCGATGTATAGGTCGGTTCCAGGTGCTTTCATATGTAACTGCTTGAACCTTTTGTCGTTCAGCATGTGCTGCTTGCTGATAAGTGTCTCCAGATGCTGCTTCCACGCGCTCACCGGATCTTCCGTATTCACACGGGTTAGGGTGAAGATCTGCTCCCACAGCTTCTCTATACGCTCGGCTTGGTCAAGCTCAGGGAAGACCTTAGCCGACCATTCGGCAGTCGGATAGGAGACCATCAGCCAACTGACCTGATTGTTGCGCAGGTAGTTCAGAAAGCCCTCCCTCGCCGTTGCTGCGGTTTTGGCCGCTGTTGCAACCCGGTCCGGGTCGATGCCCGTCAATAAATCGGAGTTGGGCGCATAGATTTGCAGGAAGGCAGCGCCTTGCTTAGCCAGATCTTCCAGGCCGTTAGCCCGCCACATGGGGTACTCCTTCAAGGTTGCTTCAGGTGCGTGCTTCAGGCGAATCGCCTTCACTTCATCGTCATCCCAATCGACGACAACATCCTTCGCCCCGGCCTCATAGGCCTTCTTGGCGACTTTACGCACAAAGTCTGCGCAGGAAATCGGAGTCATGATGACGACGGTTTGATCCTTTTGCACATTGAGTCCTACGCGTACGGCAAGCTCTGCGTATTTGTCCAGGTTTTGCTCGAAATTGTCCATCAGGCTCGGCTCCTTTATATTTTACTAAGATTTAGTGTATGATAGAAAATAAAACTTTAACCCCCGGGAGAAAGGCTGGCATCAATGGAACCGAAAAGCACTCCATCCAATTTCATTAAAAACATTGTAATCGAAGATTTACAATCAGGCAAAGTCAGCCAGGTTGTCACCCGATTCCCCCGGAGCCGAACGGATATCTTCATATCGGGCACGCGAAATCGATCTGTCTTAATTTTGAGTTGGCGGACGAATTTAAGGGACGTACAAACTTGCGCTTTGACGATACGAATCCGGTTAAGGAAGATACCGAATATGTGGAATCCATCAAGGCTGACGTAGCTTGGCTTGGCTTTGAATGGGACGGCTTGTTCTTCGCATCGGACTACTTCGATGAAATGTATAACCGCGCGGAGCTGCTGATCCGTAAGGGTCTTGCTTATGTGGACGACCAGTCGGCTGATCAAATCCGTGAAACGCGCGGAACGTTGACAGAGCCTGGGCAAGAGAGCCCGTACCGCGGACGCAGCACCCAAGAGAATTTGGATTTGTTTGCAAGGATGAAGGCAGGCGAATTCAAGGACGGAACGAAAGTGCTCCGTGCCAAAATCGACATGTCCTCGCCGAACATCAACCTGCGCGACCCGGTCATTTACCGCGTGGTGCACGCGCATCATCATAATACAGGGGATAAGTGGTGCATCTACCCGATGTATGCCTTCGCTCATCCGATCGAGGATGCAATTGAGGGCATTACTCACTCCATCTGTACGCTGGAGTTTGAAGATCAACGTCCTTTCTACGAATGGGTCGTACGCGAATGCGAAATGCCAAGCGTGCCTAGACAGTACGAGTTCGCGCGCCTCAATATGACGAACACAGTTATGAGTAAAAGAAAGCTGAAGCTGCTTGTGGATGAGAGCAAGGTCGACGGCTGGGACGATCCCCGCATGCCTACCATCTCAGGCCTTCGCCGCCGCGGCTTCACGCCGGAATCCATCCGCGCCTTCGCACGCGAGCTGGCTGTTACCAAGAGCAACAGCATCGTTGATTCGAAAATGCTCGATCACTTCATCCGTGAGGACTTGAAGCTGAAAGCGCTGCGTACGATGGGCATTCTCAATCCGCTGAAGGTCGTGATCACGAACTATCCGGAAGATCAAACCGAGATGCTGGATGCCGAGAACAATTCGGAGAACCCGGAAATGGGCCACCGCCAAATTCCGTTCTCACGTGAAATTTATATCGAGCAGGACGACTTCATGGAAAACCCGCCGAATAAATATTTCCGTTTGTTCCCGGGCAATGAAGTGCGTCTGAAGCATGCTTACTTCATCAAGTGCAACGAATTCATTAAGGATGAGAACGGCAAAGTCGTTGAGCTGCACTGCACGTACGATCCGGAAACGAAGAGCGGCAGCGGGTTTACCGGACGCAAGGTGAAGGGGACCATTCACTGGGTAGACGCCAAGCATGCGGTGCCAGCGGAGTTCCGCCTGTACGAGCCGCTCATCCTGGACGATAGCGAAGATGACGGAGCCTCCTTCTTGGAGAAGCTGAATCCGAACTCGCTGGAAGTCGTGCAGGGCTTTGTAGAGGGTAACATGAAGCAGGCGAAGCCGCATGACAAATTCCAATTCTTCCGTCACGGTTACTTTAACGTGGATCCGAAGGATACGACGGACGACAAGCTTGTCTTTAACTTGATTGTGTCGCTTAAGAGCTCTTTTGAAATATAAGCAGTCTCATGGCTGCAAGAATAAGAAGTAAAGGAAGGACATAGCCCTATATTGCTTAGGGTTATGTCTTTTTTTGACCAACTTTGAAAGAACTCGATAGAGGTTGATCTCATCAGCTTCGAAAATCCCATTAGAAAATGGTAAGGAGAGAATAGACATGTTTCTGCATAAGATTGACGGCGATTTGTCTTTGAGGCTGATCCATATAGGAGATGCTGAGCGCATCTTTGAGCTAACGAACCTATCGAGGAAATATCTGCGGGAATGGCTTCCTTGGCTGGATCAGACACAGCGGCTGGAAGACACACAGGGATTCATCAAGGGGTGTTTACAAGGCTATGCCAACAATACCGGCTTGACCACGGTGGTCCTGTTTAAAGAGGAGATTGTCGGAGTTGCCGGGTTCAATCAGATTAATTGGTCGAATCAAACCGCATACATCGGTTATTGGCTAAGCAGCCTGCACCAAGGTCAAGGCATTATGACCAGGACAGCGGCAGCATTAACGGACTATGCGTTTCGTGAACTACATCTCAATAAGGTTGAAATCAGGGCGGCAGAATCGAATCAAAAAAGCAGAAGCGTTCCTGAACGCTTAGGATTTGTAGAAGAAGGCCGTATTCGGCAAGCGGAGTGGCTATATGATCATTTCGTAGATCATGTGGTATACGGAATTCTTGCTGAGGAATGGAACAGCCGATCCATATAGTAAAAATCTCAGATAGTCGTCTCTTGTAGACGGCTGTCTTTTTTTGCCGATAAATTCGGGTCCATTACGAGCTGCCGCAGCTTTTCTCCAATCGCTGTTGACATTTTGTTATTCGATTGAAATAAAGGTTTCGCTTTTGCTCGAGCACTTCGCTCATGTGCTTCCGTCTCCTGCGTCTTCTGCACGGGCTGCTGATGGAGGACGAGTCTTTTCAAATTTCGACGTCATCGCCGATTTTGTTCACATTTTCGCCAACTGCCTCCCTCTTTTTGAAAAATAACAATGAAAACTGTGTAAATTTGTCGTTCTCGTCATTACACACGCATCCAAGTATAATGAAACCATGCAATTTGGAAGCGAGGAGAGCCGATAACGATGAAAACGATCCTGATCGTCGATGACGATGTGAATATATGCCGGATTACGAAGCTCTATTTGGAGAAGAGCGGATTTCAGGTTGCAACGGCTCATGACGGGGATGCCGCCCTCGAGCTGTTTGAACAAATTCGCCCTGATTGCATGGTTCTGGATCTGATGCTTCCAGGTCAGGACGGTTGGAGTGTATGCCGCCAGGTCCGTGCCAAAAGCGATATGCCTATCCTCATGCTGACCGCGAGGGGACAAGTAGAAGATCGCATTGAAGGCCTGCATATGGGCGCTGATGATTATATCGTCAAGCCTTTTGACCCTAACGAGCTTGTTGCCCGGGTCATGACTGTTCTTCGCAGGTCACCTGTACGAACCGAGTCGCCGGTACGGACGGACATTTACGAAATCGGCAGTCTTCGCGTAGACGCGCTTGCGCATGAAGTTACCGTCGAAGGCCAGCCGGTCACTCTGCCAAAACGCGAGTATGAGCTGCTGCTATTCCTGGTCCGAAATCAGAATCAAGTCTTTACCCGCGAGGATTTGATCGCCAAGATATGGGGCTGGGATTTCGACGGGGATGACCGCGTTGTCGATGTATACGTCAAACGAATTCGCCAGAAGCTTAAAGCCATGACCTCCCGTTCTGAGGATTGGAACATTCGCACCGTCTGGGGCGTCGGCTATAAGTTTGAAGGTGCGGCCCCATGCTAAGCTCCTTCTATCGTAAGCTTTTATTTATCTACATCAGCATTACCCTGGTCTCCATCCTTGCCATTTCTGTCACAGTTGGATACACAATGGAGCGAAAAACCTATGATCGCAGTGAAAAATTACTGCAGGAAAAGCTGGCCCAAGTCGAGCAAATGGCCGAAGGATTGTTCGACGGATCGACGACTCAAAAGGAATTTCGCAAGCAAATTAATGCCTTGGAGAAGAACTCGGAAGTAAAGGTTTCGGTCATTAAACATCCTAAATTAGTCCAGCAGTGGATCATTCCGATGGGCGAAATGCCGGAGCGCCAGGAGTGGGTGGAGCGCGTTCTGGAGGGGGAAAAGGTGACGGTCACCAGCACCTTTGCCGCTGGAAATAAAGGTACGATGCTGATCGTTGGACAGCCTGTCATGAAGGATGGACGTGTAGCGGGCGGCTTATTTTTGTACACGCCGATCCGCAATATTCAGGGCGCCGCGCGTGACATCTACCGCGCTATATTTCGCTCAGCTGTGCTCATTTCACTGCTAGCGATAGCTGTGCTTTACATCGTTTCACGGCACTTCGTGAAGCCGCTGCAGCAGATGAGCCGCACCGCGGAGGCGCTTGCCACGGGCGATTTCAGCCGCAGGGTGCCGGTGCGCGGACAAGATGAAATCGCGTCCCTCGCCGGCTCCCTCAACCGCATGGCGGGCAAGCTCGAGACCGTCGAGGAGGGGCGCAAGCGCTTCCTCTCTGAGATCTCGCATGAGCTGCG
Organism: Paenibacillus hexagrammi; assembly: GCF_021513275.1. Taxonomy (NCBI): domain Bacteria; kingdom Bacillati; phylum Bacillota; class Bacilli; order Caryophanales; family Paenibacillaceae; genus Paenibacillus; species Paenibacillus hexagrammi. Next base: position 6,347,926 of record NZ_CP090978.1, read on the forward strand.
CACGCCGCTGACGACGATTCGCGCTTCGCTGCAGGGCGTCGTCGACGGTGTCGTCGAGCCGCAGGATTCGCGCGAGTTCATTGAAGTCTCGCTGGCCGAGACGAAGCGGCTCAGCAAGCTGGTGGACGACCTGCTTCAGCTGTCGTCCTTCGATGAGAAGCGGGTCACGCTGAACGTGTCCGAGACTGATCTGGTCCAGCTGTCCAGGGAGGTCGTGACCGGGCTGACCATGAAGGCGAAGGCGAAGCAAATCGAGCTGAATGTGGAACTGGCAGAGGGACCCGTGCTCTTATCTGTTGATACGGACCGGATCAAGCAAGTGCTACTTAATCTGCTCGATAATGCGATCAATCATATCCCGGAGGGGTCGTCCGCAGGAATCCGATTCCGCTATCTCAAGCAAGATTGCTGGATGGAGGTGTGGGATAGCGGACCAGGAATTCCTTTGGATAAACTCCCTCATCTCTTTGACAGATTTTATAAAGCGGATGAGAGCCGCAACCGGACGGGGGCGGGTCTCGGTTTAGCCATTTGCAAGAGCATTGTGGAAGCCCACGGGGGCTTCATACGGGTAACCTCTGCGGCTACTAAGGGCACGGTATTTTCGATTTATTTACCGCCGGCTCCGAAGTCAAACTTATGACATATTTATCCGCTATGATAGGTGTCGTAAGGAAAAACAATTATCGCAGAGGAGTGTTGGTTGATGAAGTACAAAAAAGTTCTAGGAATTGCTATTGCCGGTGCCATTCTGGCTGCTCTGCCGACAGCGGCATTTGCCGAAACGACACAAGCGGATGCAGCGGCTTCCGCAAGTTCAGGGTTCCATCCTTTCAAGCAAATTCTTCTCGATAGAGCCGAGGCGCTCGGTATCGACACAACAGGTCTAAGCAATGAGCAGATCAAGGCGGCTATCAAACAGTCTCTTGAAACCGGAAAATTGGACCGCTTGCAGGCAGCTGCGTCCAAGCTGGGCATTAGCACAGATGGAAAAACGGCAGAACAGCTTAAAACAGACATTCAGGCTGCAGTTCTGGCGAAGCTGCAAGCCAAAGCCGAGAAGCTGGGAATCAGCACGGAAGGCAAAACAGCGAAGGAGATCAAGGAAGCATTGAAATCCGCTGTAACGAGCAAGCTCCAAGAAAAAGCAGACAAATTAGGCATCAGCACCGAAGGCAAGTCTGCAAAGGAAATCAAAGATGCGATTAAAGCGGCAGAGCTGGATAAGCAGAAAGAACGTGCAGCTAAGCTAGGGATTCAAACAGACGGACTCACAGCCAAGCAAATTCACGAGGCCATCAAATCGGCATTGGAGCAAAAGAAATCTGACGCGTTGAACAAACGCGCCGAGAAGCTCGGCATCAGCACGGAAGGTAAAACGCAGGAGCAAGTTTTGACAGAGGTCGAAGCTGCGTTGAAAGCTAAGTGGCAGGCGAAAGCGGATAAGAACGCTGCAGTGGAATAAGGGGTAACACGCGTAAGGACTGCGAAGTAATATGCAGGTAACATAGAAAACAAGCCGTGGGCGATTGGCAGCCTGCGGCTTGTTTGTGTATGAGCTTGGCATTTGGAGCGATAGTAGAGTTGAATTTCTTCATCGAAGGGATTTTAATGGCATGTATCCCATTTGGGATATTTTAGGAATAGCAAACTTGAAATAAGATGTTACAGAAAGATACTCTTTTACACCCGAGGGGCCCTGGGTTTGGAATATCTTAAAAAAGAAATTGAGGTGTAAGATAAAATGAACAGTTTTGAAGTTATTTCTCATGAAGAGCTAACATCAATCAATGGCGGTTTTAGTATTTGGTACGCTTCCATGGGGGCGTTATTAACGGTAGCAACAGTAGCTGCTGTGGTAGTAGCAGTCGCAGACCCTGAGCCTGTCACCAAAGTAGGGGCGGTAGCAGGCGCATTCAGTACAGGGGCAACAGCCGTTGACCAATGGGAAAAAGCATTCAGAAACTAAACAAAAAGGGGTTAAGAACAATGAATTCATTTCGTATTGAAGAACTAAGTCAAGGCGACCTTGAACAGATTAACGGAGGCTTTAGCTTTGGCTCATTTGCTGCCGGAGTTGCCTGCTTAGCAGGTGCGGTTGCCTGCGATGTGGCCGCTATGGCCACAGCACCTACAGTTGTAGCTCCGGCTGCACTGATCGTAGGAGGCGCCGCCCTACATACAGCAGGGATTGGAATGATTGCGCACTCATTTGTAGAATAAGATCATAAAGGCATGTATGAAACTTCAGGTCACTCGAATAGAGTGGCTTGAAGTTTATTTTCATAAATCCTTCAGCGGGTTACAATGAACTTATTACGAGGGAAGAGAGGAGTAAAGGGATGCTTGTTTTGCATATACTCGAGGTGATCATCTTTACTTCACTACTGGCGGTAGCACCCATTCTCTATACGAAGTTTAATTTGAATCGTCATTATTGGGTCATTATTGTTTTCTTCGTAGGAATAGCGGTTATAAGCAGATTGGTACTTACTGCCAATTGGGCAGTTCCATTCGCAATCGCACTGCCCATCATCTTATTTACCAACTTGAAGCGGCAAAAGAAATAAGGATTTGTTTACCGAGATTCACTAATTCCTTCCTGCGACAATAATCTATACATATAGACGAATGTTCAAGGAGGGAGAAGGATGACGAAGACTAGAAGGAGCAAATCCGCTAAGAACAGCAGGCTTACGGTGTCAGCCTTGCAGAAAGCCGCGAGGCTGATGCTGCCTTTTTACAGGAGAGTAGTGCTGAGTAAAACATTTGCAGACCGGTGGGCCAAAGCAGTTCGGAAAGCTGACGTAGCGGAGATGGACCGCATGCTGCAGTCCGTGATCGGCAAGGTGCCGCTGGCCTCGCTATCATCGAATGCCATCGGTTACTTTATCAGCTTTCCGCTAAGCAGTCCCATATATCCGATAACGAATGCGACATCGATTCGTCCAGGTCAGGTGCAGTTCACCTTTAGCAGCCCGATCCACCGTGCGATTGCAAAAGCCGTCTTCCCGCTATATTGGGAAATCGCCTCGAATACACCCTTTGCCGCTCTCATCGTGCAGGCGATCCACCGCAAGAACAAGGCGTTTTTGAACCGCCTGATCCGAAGTGTAGTGCCATCTAGAAGGCTTGTTAAGCTGGAGTTCGAACCCTCGGGTCTGGCACTGGGCTTCAAATATCCTGCAAGCAAGTATATCTACTACAACGAAGTGTTTCTGGAGTTGGATCTTTAGAGGCTTGGAAATACAAAATGAGGAATCGTTATCGGTTCCGAGAAGGCTGCCATGCGCCGGACCATTGTATCGCAGTTTTTCAATATCCATAAAACTGTCCAGATGTCAGTGCCATGCTTCGATTACATATCGGAGGGTGGCTTTTTAATTGTCATTTTACATTTATTTGAATCAAGCGTAAAATTCTATCCATTAATTAAATATCATATCTAACGCTGAATCCTTAGGGAACGGGGGAACCGAATTGCGTAACCGATAAGACTCGGGATACTGCATGGGGTGAATCCTTAGGTTTGTTTGTAAGAATAAAGGAAGGGCAATCTCACTGTCCGAATCCGTCAGCTAACCTCGTAAGCGTAGTTTGAGAGAGGATGGTCACCATGATCAATGAACATTGACTACGGAGAGTCGTGTGCCTCTGTGGTTTTTTATTTATACTTGCATTCTTTCTATGTTAAGTAAAACAACGAATATGGGAGATGATGTGTGATGCTTAAAGAAGAAGCACAAAAATTAATGGGTGAACATCGGGATGTAGGCAAATTTGTAATGCATATTGCTGAAAGAATAAACGATAAAGAACAAAGTCATTATGAGGAGGTTGCTCTGGCTCGAATAGCCGGGGATAAAGAAATAACAGGGGAATATGAAGCAGGATTTCGAAAGGGACTCGAATTATCACGTAAAGCGATTTTGGAGGTTTTGGAGGATACCATTGATGACCAGAACCACAAAGGCGATAAAAGATACAAGTCTCATTTTAAAGACGGTATCGAATAGATCCCTCATCGGCTAGATTGATTTCCTTCATTTTATAGACCAAATCGCTATCATACATTCATAAATTGAATCTAATCCATTATGAAAAAATGGAGCGCCGCGATTTGCGGGCTCCGTTTTCTAATTAACTATGGATTAGCCTAGAAGCTGGACCCCGTTGTCCGGCTTTTTGCTGCTAAGCGATGAAACAGCTGAACGGCTGTGTGAAGAAGCCAGCCCATGCTGCTCACGGCCATGACGTCGAAGGTGACATTGAATAAAAATAAATGCTTGCCTAAATCGGCTTCGCCATCGCCCAGCAAAGGAATCATAAGCGCAAATAGGCCGACTGCGCCGATTAGAAAGAAGATCTCAATGAATGTCTTCTCAGAAGCAAGCTTGGCCCGGACATATTGAATGAACGCGATCAGGTAATAGGCAAGATAAAAGCTAACGACAAACCATAGATGGTTCGGCATATAGGTGTGTTTGAATTCGCTCCAGAGGCTGAAACGATAAGATAAGGCGCCGTACGGCTGGCCCTCCGACTTCTCGAAATTGCCAAGGTAATAAGGACGAATGCTCATGCTGTTCACTGCAGCCTGCTCTAATTTACTTACCCATCTTGCTGGATGACGAAGATAAAAGAGCATCACATCTTTATGTGAAATGTTATCGTAAAAAGCGCTCTGGAGCCTTGGATCTGTCTGTTTGATCGCGGTATCGTCTTGAAAAAAGTTCGTTCCTGCCAGCACCGCAAGTTCGTCGGACAGCCCTAACTCGTGTAGATCGGTTGTCACGTGCAGAGAGTCTTTGAGGATGCCGAAGAATACGGTTTGGTACAGATTGATGTGCTTGAGCTCCTTGGGAGCGGCCAGATACACGCCTGCCGAAAGCACCAGCAAAGAAGCGGATAAGGAGAGAACCCTCCGTCGCCAAACCCTGCCTTCTTGGAGCGGCAAAAAGCGCAGTCCGAGAAGAGCGAATGCGGCCCCGATCGGTACATTTTGGATTTTCGAGCAAGCCAGAAATCCAGCAGCGATAAAATAGAACACAAGCAGCGTCAAAGACGGCGAGGGGTGCCTCACAATCACAAAGGCCAAGCTAAGCGTCAGCAGGAAAAATACGAGAGATACGGGCTCGCCGAAGAACGAGTTAAAGTAAGCCAAGTAAGCAGTGTCGAAAAAAACGAACAGAATCAAGAGCGACAAAACCGCCGTCGTAAAACCGGAAGCAACAGGTCTATATTTGAAAAACACATAGATAGCCGTAAGCATGACAAGGCTGTAAATGGCCGACAATACATGAATGTCGAACACTTCACGGCTTAGCATTCTCCCGATCAGAGAGGCTAGGACAACAAGTACGATTTGTGAGGAGAAATACCCTCCAAATTGAAAGCTTCCGTATCCATATGTGGAGTGGGCATAGCCATAATATTGATCGTGTGCCGTCTCACCTACATGTAAGAAATCAATGCCTCCTGCTCCCATTACTCTTAAAAAGTCCCCGTTATTGGCAACACCGATAAACGGCTTCGTAAATAACATCTCAAACAAAACACCGGCAGCGATAAGAACAACCACCCATTCAAGCCGAACCTTCATTTTCAAACCTACATTCTCCTTCCATACGCATATCCAGCGAATATGCAGCTTGCTAAACCGCTAACGTTACTTGCCCCCTTTTCGGCGTCGATACCAGCTCATGAGGGAAAGTCCCAAAGCAGCTGATACCATAGCTGTCTGCATATACCAACGATGATCGATCATCATGCTGGACTCCCAAGGAAACTTCATTTACGAAACAGCTCCCTTTCTACGTATTTTATTCCTAAATATGGTAATTAGCAATGTGGTGGCAGGGAGGACGAGAAACAAGGGAACCCACAAGTTCATAGGAAGCGCTTTTGTTCCGGCTTTCAGATGTTCGGCAAAATAACTGGCCATGGTCATGGCCATAGTGAAGAAGCTGCTGCGCAGGTCCATATCACAGGGGTGTAGCTCTTGGTCTGCAGCAGCTCGCGGATACATAGGACTGCCGTTAGCAAATGAACGGATAGCTTTATAAAAGCTGTGCACATAAAATACAGCGCTCCCAGAGCATCGAGATTTTCGAGAAAATCTGCGATTCGGGACAGCTTGAGAATGGTGAAAGCCGGAAAGATCATTTCCTGAAAAAGACGCTCGCCTAACGCGGTCACGGCCAGAATATCGAATAAGACGATAAACATGGCAGCGAATAATGTTGCACCTATGCTGATCAGCCCAAGTCTGGATTCTTTCTTCATCAAATGCCAGAGGACAGCGATTTCGATCGTTTCCCCGTAGGTTTGTGTAATACCAAGCGGCCAAACACTGGACAAGACCTTGCCGAAGCCCTGTCCTAGTACGGGTCTTACGTAGCTAAGGTGCAAGCTGCCCGAGACCCACAGCAGCAGCGCTTCAAGCAATATAAAAACCAGCAGCACCGGCAGCAGAATGCCGGCCATACGAAAAAGTACCTGCGCGCCTGCATCCAGCAAATAAATGACGACCAGCATAAAAGCGAGCAAAAAGAACCAAGGAGGCGTGGCTGGGAGCAGCGTCAGAGGGAGCAAAAATTTAAGATCGCAGATGACCCGTGCTCCATCATAAAGAAACAGGAGAGGGTACAGCCAAGCGATCGGCGTTCCTGCCCAGATGCCGAAGTTACGGGTAAACCAAGAGACCAGAGAGGAGTGACCGTTCAGCTTGGTTAGGAGGGCATAGCCGCAAATCAAGCCGGCTCCGAGCAGAGAGGAAAGCGCGGCAGCAACCCAGGCGTCTCGTCCGGCATCGGAAGCAAAGCCGAATATAACCGTTGTGCCAAATTGATAGAGCACGATGAGTGAAAATAATTGATAGGCGGATATCACGTTCCCGGATGCTCCTTCCAGTTTTGATCTTTGCCCACTAAGCCGGTTTGAGTAATAGTCACTTTGGCTTTGATCACGATTTTTGCCTCAGGGAATTTTTCATTCCATTGTGAGGCATACTGCTGATTCCAAACAGCCGGATATTCACGATAGAAGGCTTGGCCAAGGCCGAAAATATCCGATTTTAACTCCTTTTGTACTTTGTCACAGACCAGTTGTATCCGCTTCTCGATCATCTGAGCGAATATGGTATTAAACGTATCGATATGTTCGGCCAGATTAAGATCGGACGTATTTTCGGATACATTCAGCTTAGCATGGACATCGATCACAAATTGAGGAACGTTCTGGACCAGCATGGGCTTGATTTTGCTCGGGCTTCAATGATTTCGGCGCTGGCCTTCCCGCTGCCAAGCTCTTCCGGGATAGGTGCGGTAATGACGCCTTCCTTCATCTCATTCTGAATCCACTTCAGCCCGCGGGTCTCTTCGTGTGTAAGCCAGCCAATTAGTTTATCCTGTTTGAAAACAGCTGTTTCAAGCGAGGTAACTAAGTTGAGTGGGCCATTGGCAGAGTCTTCATCCACCTTAGAAGGTTTAATTAATATTTCAGGTGCGTAGGGCTCCTCGCCGGATTCCATCATCATTTGTAGAAAGCGACCTAAATGCACGGAGGTGCCGATTTTCACTTTCAACTCTTCTTTCATGATTTCCGATGCCAATTTTTCGAATTTTGGTTTGAATTCCAAGGCATCGACGACATTCGATTTGGAAATCAAGACGTAACTGTTTAACTGGGATTGCCGGTTTCGTTCGAAAAAATCCAGGATAGGCATGAGCCCCTGTCGGGCCACCTTTTCCCCAATAATCACGACCCGGTTGTGCGAGAAAAAAATTTTACGGGGAAGCTTTCCCTGAATATTGCGGTAGGCATCCATAATGGTCCTTCCATCTTCCGAGACCACCCATCCAGCACTTGTCGACAGCTTGGATTCGCTTCCTCCGTTCATGGAGGAGGTACCCACCAGACGTGGAACAGCTAATAGCAGATACAGCCTTATTTCACCATGATCGCCTGTGTCAATCCCGGTTGCGGTTACGATCCCGATGTCATTCACTTCATTGCGGCCCCAGCATCCGGAGAGCAGCAGGAGTAAAGGGAGGAAGCAGGAGACCTTGCAGAGAGCTCGTTTCATGAGGCAGGGCCTCCCTTTTTCGCTTCGGACAGCTTGTTGTCCTTATATCTGCTCCACCAGGGCACTCTGAACAGCACGTCCTTAAGCCCTTTGACATGAAGGGGACTTGTAGGAGATAAATAAGGAACGCCGAAAGATTGGAGCTTAAGCAAATGAATCAGCAGTGCTAGGAGAGCTAGAAGGATGCCGTACAGTCCTAACGCACCGGCAAAGATCATCAATGGAAATCGCAGCATCCGAATGGACAATCCTTGGGAATACGACGGGAAGATAAAGGAGGCGATTCCTGTGAATGAAACGACAATGACAAGTGATGCGGAGACAAGTCCCGCCTGGACGGCTGCTTGGCCGATTACGAGCGCGCCGACGATACTGACTGCTTGCCCGACAGGGCGGGGCAGACGAATACCGGCTTCGCGCAATGCTTCGAAAGCAAGCTCCATCAAAAATGCTTCGACGATAGCGGGGAAAGGTACAGCCTCCCGGGAAGATGCGATGCTAAGCAGCAAGCTGGTCGGCAGCATTTCTTGATGCATAGTCGTTAACGCAATATACAGGGAAGGAAACACCAATGCGCTGAAGCTCAGCCACATCCGCAGCCAACGCATAACCGATGCGACGAGGTATTGCTGGCTGTAATCCTCCGCAGCTTGAAGCATTTCGAACGGTGTTGTCGGTGCTATGAGAACAAATGGCGTATTGTCCACCAATATGGCGACCCTGCCGGATGCTAGTCCGGCTACGGTGCGATCTGGTCTTTCAGTAGGCAGCACCTGAGGAAAGATGGATAAACGGTTGTCTGCGATAAGTTCCTCGATATAACCGCTCTCCAGGACAATCTTTAGCTTAACTTGTTGAACTCTCCTCTTTACCTCCTCGATCAACACCGGTGATGCGATTTGATCGATATACATGATCATGACCTGAGTTCGGGACAAGCTGCCAATTTGCATGGCCTCGCATTTGAGCTGAGAGGTGCGCAGTCTGCGGCGAATCAGCGAAATGTTCGTCTGCAGGTGCTCCGTGAAGCCGTCCCGGGGACCCCGAATAACGGGTTCGGTCGCCGGTTCCTCGATGGACCTCGTTTCATAGGATGACATACTGATCAGAAGAGCCCCTACAAAGCCGTCAAGGAGCAGCATAATGTTTCCGTTAAATACGGAGTCCACAGCCTCTTCCATCAGTATCTGTATGGATATGTTGTCCACGGGAAGCACTTGATAGAGAAGCCATGTAATCTTCTCGTCCCAGTTCCCCGAACTCGGCAAACTGCAACCTTGGAGCGGTTTCAATATGTCAGAAACAATCCGCTTCTCATCCGCCAGACTTTCTGTATAGACTAGAAGTCCTTCCTGTGCGTTCTGTAAGCTAAATTTCTTGAATACAACATCGTCACAGTGCAGAAACATGGAGCGGAGACTGGCTTCGTTAGCAGATAAGTTTCCGATTGTGGAATTCATCGATGAATCATGGAGTTCCATCGGGTTCGTACCTCATTTGTCCCAGAATGTGGCCAATTATTGCCAGAATAAGTCTGTGAGGTAATATGCCCGAAACGAGGGAATTCAATGCGGAAGCGGAAGGTTCCCATACAGCTTGGATGAAGCAGGGTTTAGAGCTAGAATAAAGTCATAAAGCCGTTATGGACCGGAAGTTGGTGGGATCATGATATCGATTGGATTGGCAGGCTGGGGAGATCATGAACTGATCTACCCGACTGGTATAAAGCCGCAGGACCGGCTGAAGCAATATAGCAAGTACTTTTCCACGGTAGAGGTAGACAGCTCTTACTATGCGATACATAAGCCTGCCTTAATGGAGAGGTGGGCGGCAGAAACCCCTAGTGACTTCACCTTTCTGATCAAGGCCTATCAAGGCATGACAGGACATACAAGGCAAAGCTACTCGGAGCAAGAGACCCATCAGATGTTTGAAAGCTTTAAAGAATCCATTGAGCCTGTCCAAGATGGGGGCAAGCTGAAGGCGGTGCTGTTTCAATACCCCCCTTGGTTCGACTGCAGTCGCGGTAATGTCTCTTTGATAAGGTCTGCAAAGGAGCGCATGGGTGACATTCCCGTTGCTCTGGAGTTTCGCCATCAGAGCTGGTTCACCCCGGAAATGCGCTCGAAGACGCTATCTTTCATGCGTGATGAAGGCTGGATTCACAGCATATGCGATGAACCGCAGGTGTTCCCTGGGTCGATCCCGATGGTACTAGAGCCTACGGATTCGAAGATAACAGTTGTGCGGTTTCACGGACGGAATGCTGGAGGATGGACATCGGGGGGCGGAGCGAAGGATTGGAGAGAAGTGCGGTATTTGTACCGGTACAGCATGGAGGAATTGCGCGAGTGGGCGGCCCGCCTAACGGTTTTGGAGAAGCAGTCGGGCGACATCTGTGTCATCTTCAACAATAACTCCGGCGGAGATGCCGCGGCGAATGCGATGCAGCTGATCGAACTGCTGGGCTTGGATAAGAAGGAGCTCCCTCCGGAACAGTTGGAGATGTTTGAGTAGCTGACGGCATGAGCATCGTGAGGGAAATGTGGGAATGTCACTTGACACTCACACTAGTGTCATCGCTTATTCTACATATCAGATTGAATGAAAGGTGGAAAATGAGGATGAGTGAGCGTCTTGTCACGATTATGGCTATATCGGGCAGCCTTCGCCAAGCTTCTGCGAATACCAGACTGCTTCGTGCTGCTGCTGAGGAATCCCCGGCTTTTATGCATGTAGTTGTATTTGATGGGCTAGGTGAATTACCCCATTTCAATCCTGATTTGGACGGAGAATTATCGCCGCAGACCGTCAAGCAGTTTCGGTCAGAGCTCCAAGCCGCCGATGGGCTGCTGGTCTGCACCCCGGAGTATGCAGGAGGCGTACCCGGCGTTCTCAAGAACGCGCTTGACTGGCTGGTGTCCTCGGGCGAGCTGATGAACAAACCGACTGCGGTGATCAGTGCATCGCCGCTGGCTACTGCAGGAAAGCAGGCCCATGAGTCCCTCATGGTGACGCTGCGAATGATGTCGGCAAGCCTGGGGGATGGCTGTACATTGATGATTCCTCATATCAACAAAAAGCTGGGAGATGACGGTTCGGTCATCGACCCTGGTGTAAAAAGGAAATGGCTGAGCTGCTGAGAGGGTTAGGGCAAAGCTGCTTGAAGTGAAGGGCCTGAAGTGAGGACAGTGAGTAGTGTAGAGAAGATCTCTACAGACAAATAAGGGTGCCCACAACCCAAACGGTTGAGGGGCACCCGTGTGTTTACACGCTGAAAATCTTTACAGGTAAAGATCAGACAGAAATTTCTGCACCATTCACAATTACTTCAGAGCCAACGCTTTTGCAGCATTTTCACTCAAGCTGATGGCAGCCTCTTTGATTTCTTGCGCTTTATCCGGTGCGTAAGCCATTCCTTCCGCAACGATGGAATCGACCATCTCTACGCCGATAAAGCCCATGATCGTTTTCAGGTAGCTATCGCCAAACTCGATGCTTGCGAGATCGCCGGAATAAATGCCGCCGCGAGCGTTGATGTGAACGCCTTTTTTGCCTTTCATCAAGCCGACAGGGCCTTCTGCTGTATATTTGAACGTTTTGCCTGCTACTATTACAGTATCGATGTAAGCTTTCATAAGCGGAGGCAGACCCAGGTTCCACATCGGAGTTACGAAGATATACGAGTCCGCTTCGACAAATTGGTTCGTCAATGCATCAAGAGCTGCGACTTTTTGTTGTTGAACTTCACTTAAGGCTTCAAAAGCCGTACCGCTGCGAAGCGCGCCCCAACCGGCCAAAATGTCCGCATCGATCAAAGGAATGGACATGTTGTACAGGTCTAGCTCCACGATTTCATCGGAAGGGTTAAGGGACTTATACGTATTCAAAAAGGCGCGGCCAACCGAAAGGCTGAAAGAGGTTTCTTCGTTGGCAGGGTTTGCTGTGATATAAAGAACTTTAGACATTAATAATTCCTCCTACAAGTCGTATATTTATATATAATAATTAATTGCTTACTTTATTATAGTGACTTTATTTTTATTTTGCAACTACTTTTTGGGCGGAGTGAGTGCAGCAACGTATTGGGGGGCGCGGTCTTAATCCAGAGGCAGGTACTTGCCTAGAATCCTAGAATCGGGTCGGGTTCAAAGCAGGCATTTCGTGGCGATGTTCATACTCCGATCACCACCATCTTGCAGGACTGTGTTCATATTGTCATCCATAAGCATTCTTGCTAAGATAAAACTTACCTGTATCACACTGCAGGCGTTTCTGGTTGAATATAGGGTAAAGGCGGCTGGCTGATGAATCGAATCGAAGCCGAATTCAGCAATCTTGTAAAGGCTTACCGCAAGAGGCATATGGGCAAAGGGCCCGAGCGGGTGACGACGACCTTTTGCAAGCATTGGGCGATTTGCGAGATGGAGGGGAATCTGTCTCCTGTCGAAAAATTTATTGCGAGGTCCGGCGATGGCAGGCACATGCTCCGCACGGCTCGTACGGAAATGGTCAAGGAAACGTATCGGGACAACCCTCCGGTAGAGATGGAGGAGCTGCTTGGAGCGAAGTTCGTCCAGCTGTTCGTCGATATCGATATCGAGAAGGATACGGGGATGTCGGTGTTTGTTTTTGATCAGAATTTGGAACAGAAATTTTGCAAGTAAAAGCTGTCTGCTTACATATAAATAGAATAATGGTGCTGTTGGCACTTGGTAGCGATCCTGCCGGAGACTAACCGCTGTGAGACTGTCTGTTTGGTTTTTTGAAAAGAGAACCAGAGGGATAGCTTTGCAGTGGTTTTTTGCTTCTGTAGGTCGCAAAGTCGCCCGTGTGTCAAGATTAGCAAGCAGCCTCAGCAGTTAAGAGAGGGGATTTATCCTATTATGGGGAAAACGAAGCATACTGGACCCATCAAACTACCCGCCAAACCCGACCCCAAGCTGTGGGTCAGCAAGATGCCCTTTGGATTGGGCAAAGTAAAGCCTCATCATATTCGGGAGACGGCCAAAATTGCCTGGCAGAACCGGGATAGCCTGCCTTATGCCTACAGGATCTTAACACAAGGCGTCTGCGACGGCTGCGCTCTAGGCGTTTCCGGTCTTTATGATCAGACGCTTGCAGGGCCGCATCTCTGTACGACGCGCCTTAATGTGCTGCGCTTGAATACGATGCCGGCGATCAGCGAAAACGTGCTGCACGCTGAAATCGATGAACTGCGGCGTATGGACAGCACGGAGCTGAGAGGGCTCGGAAGAATCCCATATCCGCTGATCCGCCGAGCGGGTGAGCGTAGATTCAGCCGTCTGACCTGGGATGAAGCGTTAGATACGGTTGCCGACAAAATCAGGGCGATCGACCCGAAGCAGATGGCCTTCTATCTCACTGCTCGCGGCATTACGAACGAGTCTTACTATACAGCGGCTAAAGTAGCGAGGCTGCTCGGTACGAACAACATAGATAACGCTTCAAGGATCTGTCACTCTCCTTCGAAGACGGCGCTCAAACGGTCCGTCGGCGTCGGCGCCTCTACCTGCAATTACAAGGACTGGATCGGTACGGATGTTCTGGTGTTCTGGGGGAGCGTCGCAGCCAACAATCAACCGGTTTCGACCAAATATATGTACGCCGCTAAGCGCAAGGGGACCAAGATCATTGTAATCAATCCGTATTACGAGCCTTCGATGGAGCAATACTGGATTCCCTCGATCGCCGAATCGGCGTTATTCGGCACCAAGCTTGCCGATGACGTGTACCAAGTGAACATCGGCGGCGACATCGCCTTCATGAACGGCGTCATGAAGGTCTGGTTCGAGATGGAGGAGCGCGAACCCGGCTCCGCCATCAACCACGCGTTCGTGCAGGCGCACACGAGCGGCTTTGCCGAGCTGCGCGCGCATATCGCGCAGCAGGACTGGACGACGCTTGAGGAGTCGTCCGGACTGACCCGCGAACGCATGCGCGAGTTCGCGGAGCTGCTGGCGCGTGCCGGGAGCGCGGTGTTCGTGTGGAGCATGGGGCTCACCCAGCACCGCTTCGGCACGGACAATATTTCGCAGGTGGCGAATCTCGCCCTCCTGCGGGGCTTCCTTGGCCGCGAGCACTGCGGGCTGATGCCCATACGCGGCCACAGCGGCGTGCAGGGCTCCGGCGAGATGGGCGCGGATCCTTTCAGCTTGCCCGGCGGCGAGTTTAGCAGCGACGCCGACCGCAAGCGCATCGAGCAGCTCTGGGGCTTCGAGCTGCCTTCCTGGCAGGGCGACATCGTCGGTGTCACCCTGGAGAACGCGCTCCTGCCAGAGGAGCAGGAGCGCAAGCTCCGCCTGTTTTACACCTCTGGCGGCAACTTCCTAGAAACGATGCCGGATCCGGATTTTATCCGGCAGGCTTTAGAGGCCGTGGATGTCCGGGTTCACCAGGACATCATCCTCAACACCTCCACGCTGCTGGATGCGCGTGAGGCGGTAGTGGTGCTGCCCGCGATGACGCGCTACGAGCAGCCCGGAGGAGGCACATCCACGTCCACGGAGCGGATGGTCTATTTTTCGCCGGAGATCGACGGTCCCCGCATCGGCGAGGCTCGCGCCGAGTGGGCGATCTACGTCGATCTGGCCCGGCGCGTGAAGCCGGAAGCCGCAGCGCTGATTGGCTGCGGCACAGCAGAAGCGATCCGCGCCGAGATCGCACGGGCGGCGCCGAATTACGACGGCATCCAGCACCTGCGGGAGCGCGGGGATGTGTTCCAGTGGGGCGGCGCCTGGCTTTGCGAGGACGGCGTCTGTCCGACGCCTGACGGGCGCGGCGCGCTGCTGCCGATTGTGCTACCGGAGCTTCGCAAGCCGGAAGGACACTTTTACGTGACGACGCGCCGCGGCAAGCAGTTTAATTCGATGATCTACAGCGAGACGGACCCGTTCAATGCGGCTGACCGGTATGATGTGCTCATTCATGCCGAGGATGCCGGAGAGCTGAGCTTGGCTGAAGGTGAGGCGATTGTGGTGTATAACCGCTATGGCGTCATGCATGGGAGAGTGAAGCGGGCCGGCGTTAAGAAGGGGAACATCGAGGTGCATTGGCCAGAAGGGAATTCCTTGATTCCGAAAGGAGTCTATGAGCAGCATGCAGGCATACCCGAGTACAACACGGCCGTGATCGTGGAAAAGGCGGAAACCTTCCATGCAAAGAAGGATACGCGTTACGTGGAGCGGCGGATTGAAGAGCTGGAGCTGGATGCGGAATGAACGGAATGAACGGAGCGAACGGCAAAGATGCACCCAACTATTTGAGTGACATGAATGATAGGCATGTGGTGAGCAACTTGGATGATAGAAGTAAAATAAACGACCTACATGATCTGAATGAGATAGATGAAACGGAAGAGATAGAAGAGACGGACAAGGCCGACGAGACCGAGGTTATTTATAAAATAGATGATAGTGATAAGTTCGATGAGATGTCGAGCCGCGGACCGGATGATAGAGTGGATCATAGAACAAATAACAGATCGGATAACCCGGCAAGTAGTCGATCTTATAAGGAGCGGGATGGGGAGCGGGAACCAGAACCGAACTCTAGCTCTTGCCGCAACACGAAATCTAAGTTCAATCAGCCCATTTCCACCGACGACAAACCTACTACCTCTCTATCCAAGTCCGTTGTGACTTGGGAAGTCCACCGATATGCCGGCTCTTCAGTTGAAGGGCCTCGTTATAAAGTAGAATCGGACGACATTGCCGTCGAAGCTCCTTTAACCGTTAAGGTGGATGGAGAGGAGTTTGCGACGCTGGTTTGTACACCAACGGATGTTGAAGAGCTCATCGTCGGATTCTTAGCATCAGAGGGACTAATTCGGTTTGCAGATCAAGTGAAGTCGCTATCGGTGGATGCCGTGAGGGGATATGCTTACGTAAAGCTGGTCAATAGGCATCAGCGAAGTACGGAGCAGGTGGCGAAGCGGTGGATTGGCTCGTGCTGCGGCAAGAGCCGTCAGTTTTATTTTCAGAATGATGTGCAGACGGCTAAAACCGTGCGAACCGATCTCCGTGTGTCGATCCATCAGTGCTTGCAGCTCATGAAGGCGCTTCAGGAGCAATCTACGGATTTTCAAGCAACCGGGGGCCTGCATAATGGGGCCCTTTGCTCGCCAGAGTCACTGCTGCTTACCCGCTCGGACATCGGCAGGCACAATGCGCTGGACAAAATCTTTGGACATGTGCTTATGAACCGTCTTCCTGTTCGCGATAAGCTCATTGCTTTCAGCGGAAGGATTTCTTCTGAAGTGCTCCTTAAGGTCTCAAAGATCGGAGCGGGTATTCTGCTCTCCAAGTCAGCCCCGACCGATCTGGCGCTGCGGCTCGCGCAGGATTTGGGGATCACTGTGGTTGGCTTTATTCGGGGCGATCATCTGACGGTGTACACGCACCCTCAGCGAATTGCCGAGTGGAAGGAGTGAAAGCCTATACGAAATAGCCTTTTCCAGCAAGGGAACAGGCTGTTTCCGGCTATGTAAAGCTGCGTTCAGAGGAAACAGAACCTCATTGGCGAACTGAAAGGAGAGACCTTTTAACTCATGGATAAAGGAGGATTCCTTCATGCAATCGAAACAGGGCTTGGACATGCTGGAGCGTGTACGGCGAATCGTTGAGACCTTACCGGAGACGGAGGAGCTGATTGACGGTTTTGGCCATACGGTCATGAAAGTGAAGGGGAAGACGTTTGTTATGATGGGGGAAAATGACGGTACGCCGGGGCTATCGTTTAAATCGGACAAGGAGACGCAGTTCCTGCTCCTTCACCAGAGCGGTTATGTTAAAACACCGTATATCGGCCATCACGGCTGGGTTTCCATAGATAAAGGAAGTAACCCGAATTGGGATGAGCTTACCGGACACATCAAAGAGGCTTATCTCTTAGCGGCTCCGAAACGATTGGCTCAGCAGGTGTTGAAGGGCGGGAAAGGCATAGGCATAGACGACACCGAGCAAGCGTAGGTGGTGGGGATCTGTGAGCAGCATTCATATCGATAAAATAAGCCGATTTCAGAATATCTGAAGTCGGCTTATTTGTTATGAATTTTTTTCGGAAAAGGGAATTGACTCTCTCGTTACGGTAGACCGTACACTCGGTTTATAGTCAACGACAACCAATCAGGAGGTCATACAAATGAACCAGTTCATAAGCGCTCGGGTTGAAAAAATCAAGGTAAGATACTTGCTGCTGTTGTTCCCGTTAGTCTTTATTTTCAAAAAGGTGGTGAATGACGCACTCGACCGGATGTACGCCAAATCCTTATACCCGGTACCTTTCTATAAGGGGCAAATGACATTCAATGCTAGTGAGCTCGCAGGTTACTACCGTTTTATGGTGGAGCACGGCAGCTTATCGATCTATCTGCAGACTCAATGGTTCGATTTTGTTTTTATCGCGGCTACCTTCCTTATGCACGGTGCTGTGGGACTGCTCATGTGGAAGCTTCACCTTAACCATCGCATCAACCGCCGACTAGCTGCTGGAATTCTATTTTCAGGGCTTGCTGCTCCCGTGTTCGACGTGTTGGAGAATGCAGTCTCCTTCTACTTTATCGCTTATCCGAATGAAATTACGAATCCATTGACGATTCTTTACTCTACGTTTGCCGCTGCGAAATTTGCACTGTTTGGCGTCACTTATGTGGGAGTCACCGTCTCAGCTGCAAGCTGGCTGTGGATGGCAGTGGTTAAAAGCCTGCGTCTGCACAGCAGAGCTTAATTAATGCGATGTCTAACAGGCAATTACCATAATTGACAAGGGGGAGCTCATGATGATAAATAACGGTGCTCATATTATTTTTGGAACGGGTCCTGTAGGGTTGGCGGTTATGCACGAGCTGAAACGCAGAGGGGTGCAGGATATCCGCATGGTGAACCGCAGCGGCCGTGTACAAGGGGCGGACCGCGGGGATATACAAGTAATTGGCGGGGATGCCTCAGATGCCTTCCAGACGGCACATATCTGCCAAGGCGCATCTGTTGTCTATCACTGCGCACAGCCGGGCTATATGAATTGGCCGAAGCAGTTCCCCACACTGACGAACGCCATTATGCAGGGTGCGGCTGCAGCCAATGCGAAGCTGGTGTATGCCGATAATCTGTACATGTACGGGCATGTCGATGGGCCGATTACGGAGAGCCTTCCTCACAAGGCGAAAGGACACAAGGGCGTTACCAGAGCGGTAATGGCGAAACAACTGCTTGATGCCCATAAAGCCGGTAAGGTGCGCACTGCCATCGGGAGGGCGTCCGATTTTTTCGGCCCCGGCGTCTTGCAATCTTTTATGGGGGAAAGAGTGTTTGGTTTCGCTTTAAAAGGTAAGCCGGCCGACGTGCTGGGCCATATCGATATGCCGCACACTTACACGTACATTGAGGATTTCGCCAGAGGGTTAGTGACCTTGGGACAGGAGGATAGGGCCTTAGGAGAGGCTTGGCATATTCCTAGCGCGGAGACGGTGACGACCCGACAGCTGCTGTCCCTGCTTTTTCAAGAGATCGGCTCAGAGCCCAAGATACGTGCAACCTCCGCCAAAATCGTTTCACTCATGTCCCTATTTAGCCCGATCATGAAGGAGATGAAAGAAATCATGTATGAGTTTGAGCAGCCTTTTGTCGTTGACCATAGCAAGTTCACGAATGCTTTCGGGCCCATGCAGACGACTTCCCACCAAGAAGCGATAAGACGAACCCTCTCTTGGTATAGAAGTGTGGTAAAATAATTCATGTGGTAAATACTGGGTCATGGGTTTGTTGGGAGGGGCAGGATGTCGAACTTTATTAAGATCGGATTGTTTTCGAAAATCGCTCAGGTTACGATTCGAGCGCTGCGTCATTACGATGAACTGGGGTTGCTGAAGCCTGCTTGGATCGAACCGAGTACGAATTACCGTTATTACACGTACGATCAGCTCATTCGGCTGAATCAGATTTTGGTCCTCAAAGATGCCGGGTTCTCCTTGGAGCAGGTTGCATCCATGATTGACAAGGCGATGACGATCGAAGACATGCAGCGCATGATGCAGCAAAAGAAAGACCATCTGGCCCAGCAAATTAGCGAAGCCGCCCAGCAAATCAAGAGCATTGAAGTAAGGCTGAATCAATTAAAACAGCTCGGCGAGCAGCCGAAGTATGAAATCGTGATCAAGCGAGTCCCAGGACTGCGCATGGCCGCTTTACGCAGAATCGTGCCCAAACCTCAGGATATGCCCGGTTACCGATGCCGAATGTTTGGTGAGCTTGATGAATGGTTATCCAGAACGAAGTGTACGGCCGAGCAGGAATATGTCTTTTATCATATGAGCGAATTTATCGAAGAAAATTTCGATATCGAGGTTGCCTACAGCATAAGTAGGGAGGAGCAGCTTATGCCAGATGGCAATACGACAATATTCGAGCTTCCCCCGGAACCTATGGTAGCTAGCTTGGTTTATCAGGGGCCTTTTATGGGGGTAGGGGATGCGCTGCTAGAGCTGTTTACCTGGCTGGGGGTGAATGGTTATTCACCGACAGGACCTGTCAGGGAGCTTCACTTGTTTGGGCGTGAAAATAACCATCATGATTTCAATCAGGTATTGGTAGAGCTGCAGGTGCCGATATCCCCATAAAGTAAGTAAACGGAGAGGCTCTGGGGAGGAAAAAATCCCATCGCTGTTCTCCGTTTTTTTCTGAATTTCGACAGGGATTTTTTGAACATATTTGCCTCCCTTTTTGTACCAAAAATTGTATTGTTTCCTTCCGATAATTGTGCTAGATTCTATCTACCGCACATTTTTCATAGGTGTGCTAGAAACATAGAATGCATTGGTGCTATAAGCACAATGACGTCCGGGAGAGGAAGTCCATACATGAGGAAATGGAAGAGTTTAGCGAAGAAGAGCATCGTTTCGGCTGCGTCTGTCGTATTGATCGCATCTTGCTTAGGGGCGGCGCCGATCTACGCGTCCGAAAGTAATTCGGAAGTCCCAGCTGTCGTGGAGCAGAATACGCCTTCGGTTGTAGCGATCATAGGCAAGCCGACCTCCGATACGAATAAATCGTGGGAGAAGAATCGGTACAATTTGGCGCACGGGACAGGTGTGATCGTCGAATCAGACGGTGTGATCGTCACGAATGCCCATGTCGTCAAGGATATGAAGAACATTGTGGTCGTTACTTCTAACGGCACTACATACAACGGACGTGCTACCAATATTGATGAGGAAAGCGATCTGGCGCTGGTGAAAATTGATGCAACGAACCTGCACGCAGCTACCTTCGGCTCGTCCTCGGATATTGAAGTAGGCGAGACAGTGGCGGCGATCGGGACGCCGATTTCTTTTGCTTTGAGAAACTCGGTTACGGTCGGGATTGTGAGCGGCATTGACCGGTCCGTCAACTCCCAGTATCAGCTGATCCAGACGGATGCGGCGATTAACCCGGGGAACAGCGGCGGCGCTTTGATCAATATGAAAGGCGAGGTCATCGGTATCAATACGATGAAATACGCCGATGTGGGCGTAGAGAACCTAGGC
Organism: Paenibacillus hexagrammi; assembly: GCF_021513275.1. Taxonomy (NCBI): domain Bacteria; kingdom Bacillati; phylum Bacillota; class Bacilli; order Caryophanales; family Paenibacillaceae; genus Paenibacillus; species Paenibacillus hexagrammi. Next base: position 6,368,553 of record NZ_CP090978.1, read on the forward strand.
TTCGCAATACCGGTAGATACCGTCAAGTATGTTCTGAATCATTTTAAACTGTACGGGAAGGTTAAGCGTCCTTACCTGGGCGTAGAGCTGGAGGAAAGCTGGGAAGCGGTAGTGGGTCTGCCTAGCTCCACAGGCCTTCGCGTTGCTTATGTGGATCCCGATTCACCTGCGGCTGAGGCAGGGATTAAGCAGGACGATCTGCTTCTGTCCGTTGGCGGAACCTCGGTCAAAACCATGGTGGATTACAACGAGGCGCTGAAGAAGTATCTCCCTAATGATTCTGTAGAGATCAAGCTGCAGTCCGGCGCAGAATCGGTATCCAAGACCATTACACTAGGAGAAGCGCAGAGCTCGGAAACGGCGTCCATCGATGATGAGGAAGGCTCGGACATCGATGCAGACCGCGGTAAAACCAAAATCGGTGACAGTCACTACGGCTGGTCGATGAAATATCCGTCGGGTCTTGTGAAGGGCCAGCAGTCGGAAGAGGGCGATAAGGTCAGTTTTGCGGATGCGAAGGGTGAATTCTACTTGTCGATTGAAGTGGAGAGCAACTTGAGCGATGAGCTTTCCCCATCGGCGCTTCTGAATAAGCTGGACGGCAGCGATACGCAGGATTACGGAGCTTCGACGACCATTCTCGAAAGACAATATGTCAAACAGGATAAGGCGCCTTACGGCAAAATCGTAGGCCGCTCCGGCGATAACGGGTACGTGCAGACGCGCGGCTACTTGCATAATGGCAAGCTGTACACGGTTAAGCTTTATGTAGCCAAAGAGCAGTACAACAACAGCTTTAAACAAAATAGCTTTAACGACCTGCTCGACAGCTTCCAGCTTTCTTTTGACAGTAAGGATGAAGCATTGAAGGATATTTCGGTGTACTCGGAAGACGGCGCTACTCATACGAATGAGTACGGTTTGTCGCTCGACCTGCCTTCAGGCTGGGAAGAAAGCAGCTACAAGGGAGGAACGTCCTTCTACAATGACGATTACTCTCAAAATGTGAACGTCACGGTTACTTCGGCTTCCTCCGGAGAGACGCTCAAGGCATGGGTGGAGCGGGAGAGCAAAAATTTTGAAAATGAGTATGTCGCTGATTATCGCAAGATTGAGCATCCCGAGGCGCTGACACTGGCTGGTGTGCCTGCATTGAAGGTAGCTTATTCACAAACCTATGGCGATGATGAATGGGATGCAGGGTATTCGTTATACTTCATCAAAGACAAGTACAAGTATGAGATTGATTTCACCTATCCGGGGGATGAAGACCAGGATGAGGTAAGCAAGACGTTGGGCGAGCTGACCTCTTCGATCAAGGTCGATAAAAACCTGATGGATAAAGAGCTGGGCTTTATTCAGGACATTCATGAACTGATGGATCCAGACCGCACTGTCACTTATAAAAATGATAAATACAAGTATTCGCTGCATGTTCCGGAAACGTGGACAATCGGTGATGCGTACGACGATAAAGACGAGGCTCGTAAAAACTTCTACTTCAACGGGGGCAATCTTACGATCCAAGCGGATACGAAGGAAAGCTATGAGGACCTGGTCAAAGAGGAGGACGCTTCACAGAAGAAAAATCACGATAACGACAGCGAATACACGTATTCGGATTCCGAAGTGACGCTTCCAAGCGGCGAACAGGCGAAGAAATATGTCGTACATTACTCCTATGACAAAAAGCCTTATCAGGAGACGGTTTATATTTTCCATCATAACCATATTTCTTACACGGCGACCCTGCATATCAGCGATGCGGTTCGTACGGACGAGAATGAAGCCCGACTGAATAAAGCTTTTGATTCGATCAAGTTCCAGGATAAATAAAAGCTCAACATGTCTTGCACTTCCGCTTGCAGCTGACCGCTATGCTGCAGGCGGAAGTTTTTTTGCATAAAAAAACGGGAACTGCCTCAAGATAGCCGTGTTACCCATCCCAAACACTAGGAGGCAGTTATGGTAAGAGTAGAAGATTCCACCCTGCAGTCACAGAATGTCGTTTCATCTGCGCAGAATTCGGTAGACAACGTTCACAATGCGGTTTCCCGCGCGCTGTCCCATCCGACTGAGCAAACGATTCAGGAGGCTCACAACGCCATTGTGCAAGCGGAGCGTGCTGTGGAGCAGGCGAAAGCCCACCACAACCAGCCGGCCGTCGAGCAGGCTGAAGAGGAACTACACAATGAGAAATCCAGACTGCAGGGCTTGCAATAAGCGAGCTAAAGGCAGCAGCAAGCCCCTGGAATGTTATCGTCCAGGGGCTTGTTTTGTTGGTTTACCATTATTTCCGGTAAAGCGGGTACCCAGGCTTCTCGGGCAGCTCAATTGCTACGACGCGCAAGCCTTCTTCACCGGCGGTAAGAGACAGCGACTCGCCGGAGGCATCCGCCTTGGCTACGGCAAAGTCCTTGTGCGCGATCGGAACTGCCGCGTCATTGCCGGTTACGGCCTCTCCTGATCCACGGATAGCAAGGAAGGCAACTAGGGCTCCTTCGGATAGCGGGTATGAATATTTCGCGCCTGGATCCAATTGAATATCGTACATCCGGGCTTCGGTTTGAATGTGGACCGGCGAGCCTTCGCCAATCACTGTTTTTAGGCTTGTACCTTCTTGAGCCTTAGTCGGAAACTGCTCGTGATCGTACTGGTTATACGTAGCAGGATGCTTCACCGCTTCGCTGAGATGGGGCTCGAACCAAATTTGCAGCCCCTCCGCGCTGCCCCCGCGAAACGCTTCGCCATGGTAAATGCCGGAGCCTGCTTGCATCACCTGAGCGCCGCCAGCACTTACCGTCTGAAGGGTCCCGAGCGAGTCGCGGTGCTCAACGGTTCCGCCGATCACATAGGTCATAATTTCGAAAGCTTTATGTGGGTGCATGCCAATCTCCGCTTCACCTATAGCTTTGCCCCAAGCCCAATAGAAGAGCGGCCCTACGCGGTCTACAGCTCCTGTTTCTCCCGGAAATTAACCGGGCGCTGCTCGATGAATTTTCCTCCGTCAAACGCTCCGGCACCTTGCTGGTCGGCTCCATATCTTTGTAAACCCATCATAACCACCTCGTATACTTTAAAATTATAAACAACTTACTATATGTAAGTTAGTGTAGGGCTTTTTATCTTCAAAGTCAAAAGGGGAGTAATGGGAAGCATCTTGGGAGGGGCGAACCAGTCACATTGCACAGCAAACCTTTTGCGTAAACGTTCATTCACGGTTAAAACCAAGGCAGCGCTTGTTTTGACCTTGACTTCCGATACTTCCTTCACTACTATTTGTAGTGTAAGGGGTGTATACGCGATGAAATTGAATAATTTTAAATATCAGGGAAGCGGGCTGAATCGTTTTTTTGGGCCGCTTGAAGCTAAGATCATGGAGATTCTCTGGGACGACTCGGAAGAAATGTCGATTAAAGAGGTTCACGGGAAGCTTGAAGGAGAAAAGTCGTTAAGCTTTAATACGGTGATGACAGTCATGAATCGTCTAGTGGAAAAAGGTGTGCTGCAGAAGCAGGCCAGAGCGCGTTCCTTTGCTTATAGTCCTGTCGTAAGCAGGGGCGTTTTTATGGAAGAGCAGTCGAAGGAGCTCACGCATGATTTGATTGAGGAATTCGGGTCTCTGGCCGTCACCCACATGATGGATGCGCTGGATAAGGTGGACCCTAAGCTCCTGGATCAGCTTGAACAGCATATCCATGATTTAAAGAAGGAGAGATGACGCATGATCGGACTGCGTCCCAGATTCATGTTGCTTGCCACGCTGCTGACATCCGGGTTTTTATGGTGCCAATTGATCAGCTATGAGATTGGTCACCTGTTGCGGCTGAAGCCGCTTTTTAACCTATTCGATATGTGCTTCTTTCTATTTCGTACGCTCCACATTCCTGCGCTGGTTGCCGGAAATCTTGTACACGGCCTGGTGATGTATACGTTTGGAGCGGCGGCATGGGTTGCCATCCGCCATGCTAGATCCTTCGCGCGCTCATCTAGGGAGCTTGAGCTCCGAACGGAAAATGCTGTCACAGAGAAGCTGCGGACGCAGTATGGTCTTGCAGACGAAGAGCTTCTGGTCATCCGTCACCAAGCTCCTATAGCTCTAACTATGGGGCTGTGGAAGCCGCGGATCATCCTTTCAACCGCCCTCCTGGACATGCTGACCGAAGGAGAGCTTAGGGCTGTAGTCGAGCATGAGAAATATCATTTGCAGCAAAAAGATCCGCTTACTATCTTTGCTCTGATGATTTGCTCTGTTTCCTTGGGGTATATCCCTATTTTCAGATGGATCGCCGACAAATATAAAATTATGATGGAGCTGAGCGCCGATAAGCACGCGATTTCTGTTATGGAGCATACCGCTGAGTTGGGCAGCGCTCTTCTCAAGCTGTGGAAGCGGGGACAATCCCCTCATGTTTCTTTGTCTCATGCCTCCTTTGCCGAGACATCCATGAACCTGAGAATCCAGCATATTTTGAATCCGCAGCTGCCGATTTCCTTTAAACTGCCGCTTGTACGGACGGTGATATCTGCTGTTGCTATGATTATTGTGGTGGGATTGATTTGATCCATAGGTCTGTGCGTGTGCGGGGAGTAGGTGCTGCTTGGCAGAAATCGAAACCCGTGACGCATCGTGTAACCGAGATTCGCGTGTGCTAGGAGCGGTTGGGATGCAGAGCTTGACTTTCCAGAGAATTACAACTACAATCTGTAGTGTAAATGAATTTGAGGAATTAGTTATATTTTTTTGCGTTATAAAACTACACAATGTAGTGTAAAAATTCAAATTTGTGAGGAGAGAAACAATGGACTATTTGCTCAGAAATTCGCACTTTATTTTTACTCATTTTCCGATTGCGCTCTTGATATTCAGCTTTGTCTTTGATCTTCTGGCGCTCATTCTCAAGAAAAAGGATTGGCATTCAGCGGGGATGCTCGCCTTGCTAGTCGGAACGTTGGGAGCCATCGCCTCGTTCATAACAGGTCCCGAGATGTCGCGGAATCCACTCCTGCCTACGCATGCCCTGTATGCACAGCTGACGATGATCGCGTCCATCTTGCTGTCGGTCATCCGGATTGGATTGCTGCTCTGGAAGAAGAAGCATATCGGCGGCCATCCCGTTTATTTAGTGGGGGCTTTAGTCGCGGTGCTGCTAGTGAGCTATACCGGGCACTTGGGAGGCAAAATGGTACATAGGCCGTTTACACCTGGCATGAACATGCAGGGAGGGCCGGGTCAAGGGCCAGGACAGGGACAAGGGCAAGGGCAAGGAACAGGCCAAGGTCAAGGGCAAGGGCAAGGATAAGGTCTAGGATAAGGGCAAGGACAGGTTCAAGGACAGGGTCAAGGCCAAGGGCAAGGACAGGGTCAAGGCCAAGGGCAAGGTTAAGCCCTAGCTCAAGGATAAGGCCTAGGATAAGGATAAAGGACAAGGAACAAGGAACAGCACAAGGGCAGGGGCAGTGTCAAGGTCAAGGATAAGGACAGGGACAAGGAATAGGCCAAGGACAAAGGACAAAGGACAAAGGACAAGCCCGGGTTCAAGCCCAAGGACATGCGGCCGACCAGGGTGGAAAATCATAACCAAAGCATATACCAAGAGGCTTATCCAGGGATTCATCCCGGACGAGCCTCTTTTCTTTTTAACGGCTAGGCTCCTCAAGCTCGAGCTCCTCAAGTGTGTAACGATGCTCCCACAAAAATTCCATATCATAGGCGGTTGAATCGCTTTCAACAAACCGCGCGATACCGAAGATGACTCCTCCCGAGATAACGGCAAACACCGTAATCCAGCCCATTAGCGAAAATACCTGTTCGACCATGCAATCCCCTCCCAGCCTTTATTGCCAACATATGCATGGATAATGTGAAAGATGTATGACAATGTGAATGTTAGGTTGAGGGAAAACGTATTCAGGTAAGTTATGGGAGTTGACTATAACGAAATTCTCCGATTGACACTTTGTACTGACCGGTGGTAAGATCACCTCTGTAAAGAAAAACAACCAACATTTGGAAAGGGAGGGTTTTAAGATGGAATGGATGATTATGGATGTTCGACACGGGCTCGATCCTCAAAGCATTTTCGGATGCCATACAATTTCATATCCGTTAACCCGCCCGCTTGCTGCTGCCTGCTCATCATAGGCTGCATGTGTACATATAGCATAGGAGCGCGGGTTGCGAATCAGTTCGTAACGTGCGCTTTTTCATTCTTAAGGGGCATATCGCTGCGTGCGGTGTGCCCTTTTGCTGTGTCAATCGAAGGGAGTGAAGATATAGATGTTTACCGTATTGAAAAAATTGGATTGGTTCTTCCGGATGCATTGGAAGCGTTACACGCTTGCCGTGGGGCTGCTGATCATTGTCGGCATTATTGATGTGATCCCGCCTAAGTTAATCGGCTATGCCATCGACGGCATCCATTTGGGGACACTGACGGGTTCCGCATTATTCCGGCTTTTAGCCTTTTGGGGCGTTCTCATTGTAATTGGCTACGGGATGACCTATGTGTGGCTGTACCAGCTTTTTGGCGGCGCTTTTGTGCTGGAGCGCATTCTGCGCAACCGGTTGATGCAGCATTTGCTCCGTATGACGCCTACATTCTATGAGCGCAACCGTACGGGCGATTTGATGGCCAGAGCGACCAATGACCTTCAGGCTGTGTCTACGACAGCAGGTTTCGGCATTTTGACCTTTGTAGATTCTACGCTGTTTATGTTGACGATCCTTTGCATGATGGGATTCTTTATTAGCTGGAAGCTGACTATTGCGGCTATTCTGCCGCTGCCTGTGATGGCGGTTGCCATAACGATTTACGGCGGACGGATTCATGAACGGTTCATGAAAGCTCAGGATGCTTTTGGCGAGATGAATGACCGTGTGCTGGAGACGATTGCCGGAGTGAGGGTCATCCGTGCCTTCGTACAGGAAACAGCGAGTCAAGACAATTTTAAAGAAATGACGGATGATGTATATCGCAAAAATATCGCTGTCGCTCGCATTGACGCCCTTTTCGAACCGACGGTTAAGATTCTGGTCGGTATCAGCTATCTCATCGGGCTGTGCTACGGGGGATACATGGTTTTCCATAGTGAACTGACACTAGGTGAGCTCGTGTCGTTCAACACGTTCCTCGGTATGCTGATTTGGCCGATGTTCGCTATTGGAGAGCTGATGAACATTATGCAGAGGGGGAACGCTTCCCTCGATCGGGTCAATGAGACGCTGGGTTACAAGCCAGATGTGAAGGATGCTCCAGAGGCGTCAGCGATGCTGCTTCCGAATGAAATCTCTTTCCAACAAGTGACATTCCGTTATCCGTCCTCGTCCATCGATAACCTGGTGAATATCTCGCTGCGCCTGCAGCGCGGGCAGACACTGGGCATCGTCGGGCGTACAGGGAGCGGCAAGACGACTTTACTGAAGCAACTGCTCAGGGAATATCCGATTGGCGCGGGTGTGCTGTCGATCTCCGGTACGCCGATTAAGCAGCTGAGGATGGATACGCTGCACGGATGGATGGGGTATGTACCGCAGGAACCGATTCTATTCTCCAGAACTGTGCGAGAAAATATTCAATTTGGGCGCAGCGACGGTACTGATGAGGACTTGAACAAGGCGCTGGAGCTGGCAGCCTTCCGCAAGGATGTGGAGTTCCTGCCTGAAGGGCTGGACACGATCGTTGGGGAAAAAGGCGTCGCTCTGTCCGGCGGACAGAAACAGCGCGTATCGATCGCTCGGGCGCTCTACGTCGATCCGGAGATTCTGATGCTGGACGATGCCCTCTCAGCTGTGGATGCGAAGACGGAGACGGAAATTCTACGCGGCATCCGCAGCGAAAGAGCGGGCAAAACGACGCTGATTACGACTCACCGCCTGTCTGCTGTGCAGCATGCCGATTGGATCGTCGTCCTCGATGAAGGCTATATCGTGGAAGAGGGCACGCACGAGCAATTGCTGGCACGCGGCGGCTGGTATAAAGAGCAGTATGACCGTCAGCAGCTGGAGGCTGAGATTGAAGCGTAAACGAACTTGAAGCTTCAATAAGCGCGTAACATGGGCCAGGGATAAATTGAGTAAAAGCTAAAGTGAAGGCTGAGAAGGCTGAGAAAGCTGAGGAAGCTGAAGTGGAAGCTCAAATTAATGCTGATGTGTAAATTGAGTAAGCTGGAACAATAGCCGAAGTGTAAGCGAAGTAAAAGCTCAAGTAAAAGCTCAAGTAAAAGCCCAAATAAAAACCCAAATAAAAACTGAGAAACACGTACCTGCAACGCCCTATCTATAAAGAAAAGAAGGTGAAAGCGCTCATGAAACATACAGGCAAGCGACTATTTCAATATGCAGCGCTGTTCAAAAAGCCGCTGCTGCTTGCACTCCTGCTGTTAGCCGCAGCAGTGTCGGCCGAATTGGCCGGCCCATTTATCGCGAGGCAGATGATCGACCGCCACATTTTAGGCATCGAGCAGCCCTGGTATGAAACGGGATCCGCTACGCAAACTGACATGGCCGTTCCCTATGACGGAACATTCTTCAAGCGAAGCGACAACTACGCCCCTGGCGAGGCCAAGGGGAAGGAGGTTCGCATTTTGCAGGCGGGATCAGCCTTTGTATTTATTGATCAACCGCTGCCATTTGACGGGAACCGCGAGCTGAAGGATGGCCGGTTGATAGTAACGAAGGGCGACCAGCGTGCGGAATATCCCGCCCAAAAGCTGAGCATGCAAGAGCTGTTCCTTTTTTATGAGCCGCAGTGGCGGCATCTGATCAACCTCGCGCTGCTTTATCTGGGACTGATCGTACTCGGCGCCATTTTTACGTATGGACAGCGATACTTGCTTCAATCCGCAGCGAACCGCATTATTCAGCGCATGAGAACGGACGTATTCGCGCAGATTCAGCGCCTGCCGATTCAATATTTTGACAATCAGCCCGCGGGCAAAATTGTCTCCCGAATCACCAACGATACCGAGGCTGTACGTGATCTCTACGTGCAGGTGCTTGCGAACTTCTTTACAGGAACGATCTACATTGTCGGCATTATCGCCGCTTTATTCGTGCTGGATTACCGGCTGGCGCTGCTTTCCTTGCCCGTGATTCCGATGCTGTACGTCTGGATTCGGGTATACCGCAAGTTTGCCACTCGCTATAACCATGAAATCCGCGAACGCCTCAGCAGCATTAACGGCATGATCAACGAGGCGATCCAAGGCATGCCCATTATCCAAGTATTCCGCAGACAGCAGGAGACGCAGCGCGAGTTCGAGCAGTTGAATGATGAATACACCGACTACCAAAACAAGATGCTCAGCCTGAACTCTTTTACCTCTCATAACTTGATGAATGTGATTCGGAATGTGTTCTTTTTTGCGCTGATTTGGATGGTAGGCGGCGGAGGTATGAACACCTTCATCACCGTTGGGGTGCTGTACGCTTTCGTCGATTATTTGAATCGGATGTTCCATCCTATGGTCGGAATTGTAAACCAACTGCCCAACTTGGAAAAAGCCATCGTTTCCGCGGATCGTGTTTTCGAGCTATTGGATGAAAAAGGGCTAGACGTCGCGGAGGGCAGAGCCGACCGATACTTAGGCAACGTCAAGTTCGAGCACGTGTCTTTCGCTTATAAAGAGGGCGAGGACGTCCTCAAGGACATATCCTTCGAGGCGAAGCAGGGGCAGACCGTAGCACTTGTGGGGCATACAGGCTCGGGCAAAAGCTCCATCCTGAACCTCTTGTTCCGCTTCTATGATGTGAGAGAGGGCCGCATCACGGTAGACGGCCGCGATGTGCGCGAGATGCCCAAACAGCTGCTGCGCCAGCATATGGGCATCGTGCTCCAGGACCCGTTCCTGTTCACCGGCACGATTGCGTCCAACGTCAGCTTGGACGATCCGGCTATCAGCCGGGAACGGGTCGAGCAGGCGCTGCGCGATGTCGGCGCAGCGGAGATGTTCGGGGCGTTGCCCCGCGGCATCGATGAGCCCGTCATCGAGAAGGGCAGCACGCTGTCCGCCGGACAGCGGCAGCTGATCAGCTTCGCCCGGGCGCTGGCCTTCGACCCGGCGATCCTGATTCTCGATGAGGCGACGGCCAGCATCGATACGGAGACCGAGGCGGTCATTCAGGCCGCTCTCGATGTACTGAAGAAGGGGCGTACCACCTTCATCATTGCCCACCGTTTGTCGACGATCAAGAACGCCGACCTCATTCTGGTGCTCGACCGCGGCCGCATTGTCGAGCAGGGCAGCCACGACGCGCTGATGCAGCAGCGCGGCCGTTATTATCAGATGTACCAGCTGCAGCAGGGACATCCGGGCATTGCCGCCGCCGCTGAAGAGGCGGAACGCAGCGTATAACGAGCCCTTACCCCGTAAGCTCGTATACGTGCTAACGAAAGCGCAGCTTGAGTATGATAGAATGGAAGGGTCATCCATTTCACAACGAACGGAGAGGTTGCATGCGTCCCGATACCATTCGAGTATTAAACCTGATTCAGCTGATTTCAGAGATGTGCATTGCTGTTGGTTACTTGGTAGGGCTTATTCCATTTATGTATATGGTGTCCTGTAATTGGGTACTTCCGTTAGTATTCGTCAGCGCGATTATCGCCTGGCTGGTACGAAACGGAACAACGAATATGGCTGTCATCAATATTGTTTTGTCGTTTCTGAGTTTTATCCCTGTGGTCGGCTACGTGTTCCGCGTAGGAGGCATCCTGGTTTCGTGGATGAATATCCGCCGTATTACGGGCGGGCAGGGACGTTATTAGGTTGTGGAGATTTAAAAGACGTGAGTGCTGGACCGTCTGCCGGACTTTTACAGCACACAAACAGAGCCCAGTTGCCGGAATCGGCACTGGGCTCTGTTTTGCAGAGATAGCAGTCTCCCTTACGAGGCTAGCAGTTTTTCTCTGGGCTACTCCAAAAACTATGAAATAGGGCAGCGCTCACAAATTTGCATTCACCTGGGATACGTTGATGTTTACGGGCGTCTGTCTTTTCCGAACATAGGTCACTGCTGTATAGTTACCTTCCCCTAGCATTACCCTTTTCCCAACCAATGATTTTCCTGCTCCCGTCTGTGAGGCTAGTATGCCAAACCGACCCGCTCGCCAACATACTTGCGGCTTAGAGCTTCTTCGTAAACAAACACTGCCGTGTCTCCAACGGAAATCGACATGCCCCCTCGGGCAGGTACTCGGCTTCCGCACGGTACTCCCCTACTGCATCGCCATCAGGTAAATAGGTAGGGCATACCACGGTCCAAGCCAGTCCGGAGGCCGACAGCAGCTCCCAAGCTCTGCGGTGCTCTTCTGCCGCACGCGTGGATGAACGACGAGTGTCTGGCGTCTCATAACGGAGCAGTCCGGGGTACTCCCGGCTGTTTAGGATGCCCGCGGTTCCGACGGTTACGATCCGCTCCAAGTTATGTTCTTTCATAGCCCCGATGAGCTTCGGCATACTCTCGGTCAGTACCTCAGCGCCATCCGTGCTCAGGCAGCTGATCACGAGGTCAGCTTGCTTCATGACAGCAAGGTCATCTTCATACCTGCAGACGTCACCTGGCTGAACGATCAGACGCTCGGACTGGCAGATCAGCTTGTCCGGATTACGTACCATTGCTGTTACATGATGACCGTCCTGCAAAGCAAGCGCCAATACGCGCCGGCCTACTCGGCCTGTTGCACCCAGAAGAGCAATATGCATAAGGGAATCTCCTTTTATGTAATTCAAATTAAATACGTGTATTATAACTTGAACCAGGGACGCATATCTAGCATAATAGTCGTAGCCACGATGACACGGCGCACTCTATAACAAGCAAGGGGACTTCCCACGGATGAGAATCAATAAATTCATTAGTGAAACAGGCGTCTGTTCCAGACGCGAAGCGGATAAATGGGTCGAAGCCCGGCGTGTGACGATCAACGGGATTACGGCAGAGCTGGGCAGCACAGTTGGTCCTGGGGATGACGTCAGAGTAGACGGAAAGCCGATCGGTGCGAAGAAAGAGCACGTCTACATCGCGCTGAATAAGCCCGTCGGCATTACGAGCACGACCGAAGCGCATGTCAAAGGCAACATTGTCGACTTCGTCGGCCACTCGGAGCGGATTTTCCCGATCGGCAGGTTGGACAAGGATTCGGAGGGCCTTATTCTCCTTACTAATAATGGGGATATCGTCAATCAGATTTTACGGGCGGAAAATAACCATGACAAAGAGTACATCGTAACGGTCAATCGCCCGATCACTCCTATGTTCCTGCAAGGAATGGCGAGCGGAGTAAAAATCTTGGGCACCACCACCAAGCCGTGCGAGGTGCACAAGGTGGGCGAACGCGTATTTCGGATCATCCTGACGCAGGGTCTCAATCGGCAAATTAGACGCATGTGCGAAGCGTTCGGCTATCGAGTCGTGCGGCTGCAGCGGGTGCGGATTATGCATATCCATCTGGGCAATTTAAAGGTCGGCAAGTGGAGAAACCTCACGCAGGGGGAGCTTCAGGATTTGATGCGGACGCTTGGAACGGCGGAGCTGTAAGTGTAGGCAGATGATGAGCAAACCGTGAGAAACGCTCTTCAGACTATGTAGCAAGACAAATGGAGGGGGGAAGCTCCTAATCCAGCGAGCGGAGAACATCCACCGAAGCTCGTAATGGAACCTACTTGATTGGCAAACTCGACCTGAGGCCCAGCCTCAGGTCTTTTTCCTATTCTGGCGCATTCGAATGAGAGGTTGGTTGCCAAGAAGTCCCATATTTTAGGTTGACTGAATCGTTTTACGGCGCATATACTCAAGAAAACTTTTTTGGATTCATCTCCCATAGTTTTTGTATGCGTTTTCTTAAGATATTAAGAAAGGGGTGCTGTCTTAACATGACTTTAAAAAGAAGAATTTTTCTCATATTCTCATTTAGTTCATTGGTTCCCTTTCTCAGTATCTTTGTTATTTCGTATTACACCATCGATTCTATTTTTGACAACAAAATTAAAAGCGGGATCCAGAGTAACCTGAGGCAGGTTGAGCTCTCGTTGGGGGATTCCCTAAGCAACTTAAATCATGTCTCTCAGCAATTGGCGTATGGCGGCACGATCGGGAAGCAGCTGGACGAGGTCCTGCACCAGCCGAAGGATGCGACTTATCAATTGATGCAATCTCGCGACCAACTGAAAAAAGAGCTGAATGTGATTACATTTACAAACCCAAGCATAGATCTAACGATGTATTATTTCCGGGATGAAGGTAAAATCGATTTCGAGAATTTCCCGGTAAGGGATGACTTTTCGCCGGACAAACTCCCTCTGCTGGCTGAGTATTACGGCATATCTTATTATGGGCCTCACGTCAGTATGAACCAAGTAAATGATAAGGTTGTTTTGTCTGCCTTAAGGAAGGTCGATCTGCCTGACCGCGATGATGTCTATGTCTACATGGAAACCGGATTTCTTACGACGCAAAATATTTTAAATAACGATCAATATGGAGGGGCATTGTCTCACCTGATTTTGGATGGCAAAGGTCGAATTGCGTATAGCGAGGTTCCGGAAATTTTCTCGAATGGAGCGGAATTTCCCGATTTCACGAAGGGGGAGGCGACCGGAAATTTCCGGGGTTATCATTGGTTTAAACAGACCTCTAATCAGGATTGGAGCGTGGTTTCGGTCATTTCCCAAGCTAATTATAACAAGGAGAAAGATCGATGGCTGCTGCAAATTCTGGTTGTCTTTTTGTTTTTCCTTTGTGTGACCCTTCTGCTGGCGTGGTTGCTTTGGAAGATGGTGTACAGGCCTCTGAACCTCTTTCATTCCGAGATTAAATGGATGTCCCAGAGTCGGTTAATGGCCGATCACCATGTGCAGACGAAGATTCCCGAATTTGATTATTTGTTAGGTAAATTTTGGGGGATGAAAGAGCAGCTCCGGAATTTGTTTACAGAAATAGAGCGCAAAGAGAAGAACCGCGTCGATCTCGAAGTGGAAAAGCTGCTCTATCAAATCAATCCCCATTTTCTGATGAATACCCTGGACACGGTGCATTGGCTAGCGGTCATGAACGGACAGGACGAAATAGACCGGCTCGTGCAGTCATTAAACAAATTGCTGTATTACAACCTGGGTAAATTGGGGGAAGTATCCACGATTGAGGAAGAGATCGACGCACTTAAGCAGTATTTGACGCTGCAGCAGGTTCGATATGATTTTCAGTTCGATGTTCGAATTGATGTTGAAGAGAATGTCTTGAAATTGCCCGTTCCCCGATTTATTCTTCAGCCTCTGGTCGAAAACTCTCTATATCACGGTTTAAGTGATGATGGATACATTCAAGTGGGTGTTAGGCTCGATAACGATATTCAGATATCCATACAGGATAATGGTTCGGGGATGTCGGAGGAAACGATTCGAGAGCTTCTGAATAGCCGGACGGTGGAACAGAAGAAGGTTGGAATGGGGATTGGCATGAACTATGTAAAGCGAATGCTGGAGGCTCGCTATGAGAATAAAGCTAAGCTGGAAATCAAGAGTGAAGTGGGCAAAGGGACGAGTATCTTGTTATCTTTGCCTATTGCAGGGGAAGGGGACTAGCCATGATCAAAGTGCTTGTGGTGGATGATGATAAGTTAGTTCGTAAGGGCCTGATATCGGCGATGCCGTGGCAGGAGTTTGGCATGCAGGTTGTAGGGGAAGCGAGCAACGGCGCGAAAGCATTGGAGTTCCTTGCAGGTAACCCTGTTGATTTGCTGCTAACCGATCTGGCTATGCCTGTGATGTCGGGAATTGAATTAATGAGGGAGGCCCGCAAACGCTATCCGCGTCTTCCGATCGTCGTCTTGACACTTCATCAAGATTTTGAATATATCCAGGAAGCGTTGCGGCTTGGAGCTATCGATTATATTGCCAAGGTGCAGCTGGAGAAAGAGCAGTTTGAGGTGATCCTCGGCAGGATAGCAAGCCGGATTCAGGATCAGCAAAGCCCCCATCCCCACACGCTTATGCCGGATCAACTCATTCAGGAATACGACCTGGGGTATGTGGTGTTGTCCCTGGATTCCGAGTTCGACCCGAACTGGCCGAGTGAATGGAAGCTTTCGACGGATGCCCTCGTAATGGAGGTTGACCGCAACTGCTGGATGTGGCTGATCACGAATACAGATGAGAGCAAGCTGCTTAACATACTGTCGGAAAAGGTGTCCGCGCTGCCGGAAAGCACGCTGCTCATGGTGTCTGACCTCCGAGGATTCACTTGGAAAGAAATTCAACGATGGGTAAGGGAGTACACAGAGAGAGCATTATTTTATGAGTATCATCCTGATCGCAAGCTGATTGAGGTTTCTATGCGTGATGATCAGGCACCCTACACGGAGCCTAATCAATTACAATTGGAGATGGTGAAGGAGAAGTGGGTATTATCCGCGTGGTTCTATGACGACGAGGTATTTGAACAACGGGTTCAGGATCTGAAAGCATTGCGGTTGCAGGGAGGTCAATTGATGGGCCTGCTATATTCACTTGTGATCGAATGGAACCGATTGTTTGCTCAAACCTTGATAGGCAAAATCCATATGATTAAGGGCGTGCATTCCTGGTATCAAGCCGAGCAGTGGATACGGGGAATCCGCCAAGTGATTCAAGAATCCGCGCATCACGCCTCGTACTCCGAGGAGATTATGGCATGTATGACCAAAGCGGTGCTGCTAATTCAAGCGGAGATGAGCAGCCAGATTACCGCAGCCGACATGGCGCAGCGCTTGAATTTGAGCCGCAGCTATTTCAGTCAATGCTTTAAAGAGATCATCGGCAAGCCGTTCAACGAGTATTCCCGTTTCGTCCGAATCGAGAAAGCGAAGGAGTATCTGCTTAATACGAATAAAACGATCCTTTGGATTGCGGAACAGACGGGGTATACCGATGAGAAGTATTTCAGCAGGGTTTTCCGCGAAATCACCGGCATGCTCCCAAGTGAATACCGGCTTACTCATCGCACTGGCAAATAGAAGGAGCACAGGAAGGCGTCCGCACGCACATTGTTCGGCGTCTTTTTCTCTATTCAGGTAGATAAATGTGTCATACATAGGTGGGCAGATGTTGGAAAGTGTTGGCCACCACGGTCAGACCTGTGAACATTTACGTGCATTTCCCTACCTGAATGCGCATCAGATACCTATCTCAGAGCTGCGATTTTATTGTTTATACTGAAAACAAGCAAAAATGAATGAGAAAGAAGGCGAGCAAATGTCTAAAAAGTTACCCATGCTATTCCTTGCAGCTTCCATGCTTACCGTTACAGCTTGTTCCAGTCAAGTAAGCGAGCCAAGTGCACCAGGCACACCGAGTAAGCGGGGGGCGAGTTCTGAACCCGCGGCCTCGTCGGATCCTTTCGGTAAATATGCGGAGCCAGTGACGCTGAATATTGCGTATAGCGTGGACCCCAACTTTAAGTCAAGCAAAGGGGAGACGCCGGAAAATAACGTTTGGAACAAGGCTATTAAAGACAATTTGAATATTGATATCAAAATCGGATGGCAGGTTGCCAAGGATAATTTTGATCAGAAGATGAATTTGGCTATCGCCAGCAACGATCTGCCGGACGCGATGGTTGTCAATCAAGTGCAGCTGAATCAAATGGTGCGGGCGGGGGAAGTAGCGGATTTAACAGAAGTGTACGATAAATATGCATCTCCTACCGTGAAGAAAATCATTGAAAGCACGGATGGTCTTGCTAAGAGCCAAGTGACGTTTAAAGGAAAAATGATGGCGATCCCATCCGTAACCGCTGAGGATTTCAGCTGGCTGTGGATTCGCAAGGACTGGCTGGATAAGCTGGGCTTGCAGCCGCCGAAAACAGTCGAAGACTTAGAGAAGATAGCAAAAGCCTTCGTAGAACAGGACCCTGACGGCAACGGCAAAGCAGATACGATTGGTCTGGCTGCGGGCAATGGATTGTTCAATGACTTTACCCAGGGTCCGCCTAACTTTGACTTTGAGGCTATTTTTGCAGCCTACCACGCTTATCCAGGCTTCTGGGTGAAGGGATCAGATGGAAAACCGATGTACGGATCTCTGATGCCGGAGGCAAGAGAGGCACTTCTCAAACTGCGTGATATGTACGCGAAGGGTCTGATCGATAAGGAAATTGGTATCCGCAAGGCCCCGGAAGAAACGGTGATTAACGGTAAAGCGGGCATGTTCTTCTGCGGCTTCTATGGCGGGTATTGGCCGCTGCCGGCTGCTTGGAAGAATGATCCTAAGGCGAACTGGCAGTCCTATGCATTACCGCTGGATGCAGCAGGGAAGTACAACGTCATGACGACCAACCCGTCCAACTCCTTCCTAGTTGTGCGTAAAGGATATGCGCATCCTGAAGCTCCTGTCATGATCAATAATATGTATTTAAGAGATGAGTCGAAATACGGCAATGAATTCATGCTAATTCGCAATTTCTTTGCGCCTTTAGATGAGGTTCCATTTGAAATGAAAGCGGCTCAACAGGTATTGGCAGGAACCAAGAAGCCGGAGGATTTCGCAGAAAGCGCGGAATACAAGCTGCTTAACAATACGCTTAAAACGATTACAAATACGAAGCTGCAGCCGTATGACAAGATGGACATTCAGTATTGGAAGCAGGACGATAATGATTTCATGCGTTCCTACTCCTTATTTATCGGCGGGAAGAACAACCTGGATCCAAATCTGAATAAAATCAAGAGCTTGTCCTATACTCGCACCAAGACTATGGAGAACAAGTGGAGCAATTTAACGAAAATGGAGAAAGAAACGTACCTGAAAATTATTATGGGTGCTGCTCCCATTGAGGCCTTCGATCAATTCGTCCAGGACTGGAAGAGTCAAGGCGGCGATCAAGTGACGGCTGAAATAGCGGAAGCTATCCAATAGGGTCAGATTCAAATGAGGGGCGCAGGCATAGGTCCTGCGTTCTCGCCATTAGGAGAAAGGAGAGAGAAGCTTGAAATTCAAGGGATTGGCTTTTCATTATTATCTCATGCTGCTCCCCGGGTATATATGGCTGGTTATGTTCAGCATCGTTCCGTTATTCGGGATTCTCATAGCCTTTGAGGATTACCAGCCTGTGCTGGGCGTACTCCATTCCGACTGGGTGGGGCTCGAAAACTTCAGGTATATGTTCATGCTGAACGATAGTAAGGTCATTTTTTTCAATACAGTCTTTATCGCGGTGATGAAAATTATAGCCAATCTCATTGTACCGGTGGCATTTGCTCTTATGCTTCATGAACTGCGGCTGGCTGTTTTTAAAAGATGGGTGCAGACCTTGGTTTATTTGCCCCATTTTCTATCGTGGGTTATTTTAAGTGGGATTATCATCGATGTTTTATCCTACACGGGACCGATCAACAACATACTGTCCTCATTCGGTGTGGAGCCGACTCTGTTTATGGGGAAGCCGACCTTGTTTCCGTTTCTAGTTGTGGGGAGTGACGTATGGAAGGAATTCGGTTTTAACACGATTATTTATTTGGCCGCTTTGACGAGCATTAATCCTTCGCTGTATGAAGCCGCGGCACTGGATGGCGCGAACCGCTGGCAGCGTCTAAAGAACGTCACGCTCCCAGGCATTTCGCCAACCATTTTCCTGCTGCTTATTTTAAGTCTGGGGAATGTGCTGAATGCAGGTTTCGACCAAGTGTTTAACTTGTATAATCCGCTTGTTTACTCCTCAGGAGACATCGTGGATACCTGGGTGTACCGAGAGGGGCTTCTCAAATTGCAATATGGATTAGCTACGGCTGTCGGGCTGCTCAAATCCGTGGTGGGCTTTATTCTGATTACCTGTTCGTATTACCTGGCTAACCGCTTCACCAATTACAGGATTTTCTGATAAAGGAGCTTGGACATGGTTAGAGAAACAACAGCTGCCTCCAAAGCATTCGATGTCATCCTGATTGCCATCTTAGGAGTCATTGCGCTTTCATGTATATTTCCGCTCTGGTATACCCTGATGGTATCGCTAAGCGAAAAGTCTGCCGCTGCTGCCGGCATTGTCCGTGCGTGGCCGATCGGCTTTAATCTGGTTTCCTATCAGCAGATTATGAGAGACGGCCAATTCTTTCATTCCTTCTGGGTGTCCATTGAGCGAGTGATATTGGGTGCTTCCCTCAGCTTTATCGTGACTGTGCTGATGGCATACCCTCTATCTAAGGAGACGAAGGATTTACGTTCGAGAAACGTCCTCATGTGGATTTTAGTATTTACGATGCTGTTTAATGGCGGTTTAATACCACTCTATCAAACTGTGAAAGCCTATGGGCTGATCGACAACATTTGGGTCTTGGTTCTGTCCGGCGGATTGCCGATGTTCAACGTCATCTTAGTCATCAACTTTTTTAGAGGTTTGCCCAAAGAACTGGAAGAAGCGGCTTTGGTAGACGGGGCGGGTCCTTGGTACACCCTGTTTATGCTGTTCATTCCGCTTTCCGTACCGGTCCTTGCTACCATTACCTTGTTTACGATTGTCGGGCACTGGAATGAGTTTTTCAGCGGGTTGGTCTTCATGACAAAACCGGATCATTACCCGCTGCAAACCTATATTCGGCAAATGGTCATCCAGATTGACCCGTCCCAAATGAACACGGATGCGGAATCGTTGAAGCGATTAAGCGAAATTTCCAACCAGACCTTGAATGCGGCCAAAATTTTTATCGCGATGCTTCCGATACTGGTTATATATCCTTTCCTGCAACGGTTTTTCATTCATGGGATTACGCTTGGCTCTGTAAAGGAATAGATGCTGTTCGGCTGTCACGCCGGGACTTCGGGTCCCGGCTTTTTTTCGTAGATAAGAAAGTATATGTTGTATACTTTTGCTTCGCATCAACCTTGACAAACGCGCTCGTCCCTTAAGGACGACGAAGTCGTTTATCTCACATACATGACATTTGTCATACCCGCAGCTTGACGTTTATGTCTTAAACAGATGAGTCTTATTCTCTATAATGAACATACTGTTAAAATCCGAGGAGGACTATACATCCGTGTCAAAAACCGAGATTTCTAAGCTGAAGCACGCTATTGCCCCTTATGAGAAGACCGATACGAAATCAAGTATTCGTCAAATCGTGAATACGATAGGGCCTTTACTACTTCTTTGGTATGGTGCCTATTTATCCCTTACCGTATCTTACTTGCTGACGCTTTTGATCGCGGTCGTAACGGCCGGCTTTATGGTCCGCACGTTTATCCTTTTCCATGATTGTTGCCACCAATCGTTCTTTAAGAGCCGCTTGGCTAATGATATACTAGGTACAATTACAGGTGTTCTTACCCTTGTCCCGTATCAGCAGTGGAAGCACACGCATGCCATTCACCATGCAACAAGCAGCAACCTGGACAAACGGGGCACTGGCGATATGTGGCTGCTTACTGTTGATGAATATGCCGAATCTCCATTATGGCGCAGAATCGCTTATCGAATCTATCGAAATCCCGTTGTTATGTTCGGCTTGGGTCCGATCGCGGTCTTCCTTATTGAATACCGTTTTAATCGCAAGGGAGCCAAACGCAAGGAACGAATCAATACGTATATAACTAATATATCTATTATAGCGTTGTATGCTTTGTTATCCTGGGCTATCGGATGGCAGGCCTTTCTGATGATTCAGGTTCCGATCTTTATGGTATCCGGCTTACTGGGAATATGGTTGTTCTATGTCCAGCATCAATTTGAGGATTCCTACTTTGAGAATGAAGAAGAATGGAGCTATGTACAAGCCGCGGTAGAAGGCAGTTCCTATTATAAGCTTCCCAAGGTTCTGCAATGGATCACGGGGAATATCGGATTTCACCATGTCCATCACTTGAGCCCTAAAGTTCCTAACTATAACTTGGAGAAGGCGCATGACGCGACTCCGCCGCTTCAGAGAGCGACAACCATTACGGTTTCTACTAGCTTGAAGTCGCTTCGCTACCGTCTATGGAATGAGCAGAGCAAGCAGTTTGTTACCTTTAAGGAAGTCAAGCGGAGCTTACGTAAAGCTGATGCTATAACGGCATCCGTCAAAGAGCAGATTGCAGGACGCAGACCGAATTGGCAAGGCGAATAAGGAAATCAATGCGGGGGAGAGGAGGGCATCTATGCAAAATTGGAGTCAAGTGTCGCGCAAAAATACGGGGCTAAGTCCATACGTGTGGGTGGTCTTCTACATTCTCCCGTTCTATTTTATCTTCCGCTCTTCGTCTACACATGAGATTGTCATCGGGATTTCGATGATCATCGTGTACTTCATTTGTTACGTGCTATCCTTTGTATCCAAAGGGTGGCTTGTTTATTTTTGGACGAGTGTGCAAATTGCGATCTCATGTGCGATGAGTTTGCAGTTCGGTTATGTGTATTTCTCGTTATTCCTGGCCTTTTTTATTGGCAATCTGAGGAACAGGGCGGTATTTTTTACATTATATACGATTCACATTATTAGTACGTTCGCTACGGTTAATTATGGATTTGTTGTGCAAAATCCCGTCTTCTTTCAACAGCTTCCGTTTGTGTTCCTTAGTCTTATTGCGGTTGTTTTACTGCCTATTAGCACATATAACAAGAATAAAGAGTTTAGGCTGCAAGGACAGCTGGAAGATGCGAATAAACGCATTTCGGAGCTGGTAAAACTGGAAGAGCGGCAAAGGATTGCCCGCGATCTGCATGATACACTAGGACAGAAGCTCTCATTAATCGGACTGAAGAGTGAGTTGGCCGGTAAATTAATCATTAAAAATCCGAAACAGGCCGCTGTTGAAATGAAGGATGTCCATCAAACAGCACGTACCGCGCTCAAGGAAGTTCGTGAGATGGTCACGCAAATGCGCGGGACGAAGCTGGAGGATGAGCTGTACCGCATCAGGCAGATCCTGAAGGCAGCACAAATTGAATTCAACATGACGGGGGACTCCAAGCTGACGAACACCTCGCTAATCGATGAGAATGTAATCAGCATGTGCATCAAGGAAGCGGTTAATAATGTGGTGAAGCACAGTGGCGCCCAGTCCTGCTCCCTGGTTATCGAACCTGTCCGGAACGAGACTGTCGTCACGGTTAGAGATGATGGTATTGGTATCGTGGATACGGATAGCTGTATGAGAGGAAGCGGCATACGAGGAATGAAAGAGCGGCTTGAATTTGTAAATGGCAGTCTAGATATCGTCTCCGATCAAGGGACGGCGGTGATCATGAGGGTGCCTAATTCTTACAAACGACCGGAAAGGGGGACGGCCAATGATACGGGTTGTCATTGCGGAAGACCAGAAAATGCTGCTGGGAGCGCTATCTGCCTTGTTGGAGTTGGAGGGTGATATCACGGTTGTAGGAAGAGCCAATAACGGCGAAGATGCCCTCCAATTAGTTTCGCTGCATAAACCCGATATTTGTATTATGGACATCGAAATGCCGGGGAAGAGCGGCCTGGAAGCTGCAGAGGAGCTCAAGGGAAGCGGCTGCAAGGTCATCATTCTGACGACCTTCGCCCGGCCCGGTTATTTCGAACGTGCGGTGAAGGCGGGAGTTAACGGTTATTTGCTTAAAGACAGCCCAAGTGAGGAGCTGGCTGCTTCCATTCGCAGCGTCATGACGGGAAGGCGTATCTATGCACCGGAGCTGGTGGATGATGTGTTCGGTCAATCCAATCCGCTTACGGATCGGGAGAATGAGGTCCTCGTTCTGATGGCTGACGGCAAAAATACAAAGGAAATCGCCAGCGAGTTATACATTACGACAGGTACAGTTCGAAATTACATTTCGGTCATCCTGGAAAAGCTCGATGTGAGTAACCGGATCGAGGCGATTAAGCGTTTTAAAGATAAGGGATGGTTCAGATAAGCGTAGACTCTTCTTTCGAGGTCTGTAACAGAATGCCCGCGCGGCTCCTGTTAAAGGCTTTTTTTATTTATCTCCATTTCTCTCAGCATGTTCAGCAACCTTTTTCCAATTGCTTACGTTTAGGGTGTAGAACTGCTCAAGATCATCGCCAAGGCATGGGATGGCCGAGCCAAATTCGTAGAGGAGGAAGATGGATTTGAAATTATTCAAACAAGTAGGAACAGTAGCGATTGCATCAGCTTTGCTGCTTACGGCAGCTCCGCAAGTATGGGCAAGCACCCCCGTGGCGGCAAGTAAGGTAGTGACGCTTCCAGCCAAGACCAATGCAGACTTGGAACCGACAATTACCAAAGATAAAGCCCTCGAACTTGCCAAGACCTATATAACCATTCCGGAAGGGTACACCCTCCAATCGGCCAATCTCAACTCGTATTACATGATGAATGGACATAACGTTCCGGCATGGAACTTGAATTTTTCCAAGAAAGTTAAGGATCAATACTACGGCAATATCAATGTGACGATTAACGGCATGGACGGGACGCTGACCGGCTACAACATGAACGATAGCGATCCGGACCATAAGCCGAGCTATCCGCCTAAGGTAGATTTCACAGGAGCGAAAGCGATTGCGTCTGCCTGGATCGAGAAGGTGCTGCCAGGTAAACAGCAAGAGCTTTTGTATAACCAGATGGAAGAGAACTCATTCCGGACGCCTCTTGATGGCAATTACCAATACAATATTCGGTTCGATCGTTCGGTAGACGGCGTTCCGTTTATGCAGAATGGCGTTAATGTTATGGTTAATGGTGATGGCCAGGTGACGAGCTACAACTACAATTGGGATGATGAGGTTGAGTTTGAGAAGGGCATAACACCAATTGATAAGGATAAGATTGCGGATACCTTCAAAGACAAGGCGAACATCTCTTTGCTGTATCAAATTCCATATAATGCTCCGGGCCAAAAGAAACCGATCATTACGTATCAATTGAATCCGTTTGTCCTTGATGCTGCTAAAGGGGAGCTATGGAATGACGGCTACATCGATAACGGCGGCGCTGCAGCAACGAAGAAGCCGCTCACTGACAAGCCGCTATCCGAACAACCGGCTCCCGATCTGAATTTGAGCAAGGATGAGGCCGTTAAGCGAGTAACGGATGCCTTCCAAATCCCATCCAGCTATCAGCTGCAGGATGCGTCCTATAACGAATACACAAATCCTGACACCGGTGAGACGACCTCCAGCTGGAACCTTAACTGGAATCTTGCCACAGATGATGACCCTGCAGGAAAAAGAGGCGGCGAAGGTGCTTGGGCCTCGATCAACAGCAAGACGGGAGAAATCCAGAATTTTAACCGATACGTATCCTATACCAATGATTCCTCTAAGCCGGTAGACGCTAAGGTTTCCTTGGAGAAGGCAACCGAGACTGCGGTTGAATTGGTGAAGAAAGAAATGCCTGCGTATACCGATCAACTGGTTCTCGTTACGCCTTCAGCGGAAGGTATGACGGAAGATCAGCTGAAGTTTATGCGCAATTGGGATATTACCTTTGAACGCGTAATTGACGGTGTGATCGCCAACAACGAGACTGTTACTGTCAGTGTAGACCGTACGGACGGAAGCGTGATGAACTATTATTCCTCTTTCAGCAATATGGAGTACCCGAAGCAGAAGCCGGAAGTAATCGCGGTCGACAAGGCCAAAGAAACGCTGCTGTCGCAGTATGACATTGTACTGAATTACGTGACGTCCCATGGTGGACCAATCGCTATTCCATTAGCCAAGTACAACCTGATGAAGGCGGCAGGCGAGACGATTCCAGCTCCTTCCGCAGACACGAATGCAAAAATCGAAGCCAAGCTTGTTTACTCGTTGGTGCCTAAATATACGCAGGAATCCTACATGTTTAATGCTCAGAGCGGAGAGTGGCTAAGTGCGTCTTCAGGCGAAGTCATCACGCTGGACCGTGTGAAAGTGGATGATATCGACAACCACTGGGCTAAAAATGAGCTGCAGCTCATGCTCGACTATCGTGCTTTGGACGTCAAAGACGGAAAAGTGAACCCTGACCAAGCCATTACGCGCGGTGAAATGGTCAAAATGCTCGTTATCGCGATGAACGGCGGCAATCATGGTATTTACTACTCGATGGACCGTGCCGCATCGTTCAAAGATGTAGCCAATGGCTCCAAATATTTCGCCTATGTTGAGAATGCGGTCGATCGCGGTCTGCTGGATCCGGGAACCGAGTTTAATCCGGATGCCAAGATGACTCGCGAGGACATGGCGCAGCTGATTGTCAAAGCCCTTGGCTATAAGACATTGACGAAGTATGAGAAAGTGTTCAATCAAGATTTTGCGGATAAAGCGCAGCTGAAGAACGTCGGCGAAGTAGCCATCGTAGTCGGACTGGATATCATGTCTCTGAACGATGGAAGCTTCGGACCGGACCAGGAAGTGACCAAGGCGCAAGCGGCGGTGGCCTTCTACCGCTACTTGCAGAAGCGTTCCGATTTGCAGGATAGCCCACGTATGTACTAGTAATTAGAGCGAGAAGAGGATGCCGGAGTGTCGGCGTGCTCTTCTTTTTTCTTTGTGTTGAGCCCTGCTCAGGATGAGTCGGAGAGCACCTTATTTTCATAGATTCATCTAGTTATGTTAACTTTTGCAGGTAGCGACGGCGGCCTGCCGATATGATACAATAGGGTCTACATGTGAATTGAAAAAGTGATGGTAAAGGAGTAGAAGCGCGTGGCTGTTCATGGAAAAGTAGGGTTGGAAGATATTATTAAAGCGAATCATGTGCTTAGCAGGGTGTTCGAACCTTCGCCATTGCAGCGCAATGAGCTTTTATCCAATCTATATGAATGTAATGTGTTTTTAAAAGAGAAGATTTGCAGGTGGTCCGCTCGTTTAAAATTCGCGGCGCCTACAATGTGATTCAAAGCCTGTCTCCCGAGGAACGAGCGGCTGGCGTCGTATGCGCGAGCGCTGGCAACCATGCTCAAGGGGTGGCGTATTCCTGCAAGCAGCTTGGCATTGAAGGCAAGATCTTCATGCCCACAACAACCCCTCGCCAGAAGATTTCGCAGGTGAAGCTGTTCGGGGGCTCCTTTGTAGAAGTCATTCTTACCGGCGACAGCTTTGATGATTCCTCCGCACAAGCTAAGGAGTACTGCGTGAGAGAGAATAAGGTATTCATTCATCCGTTTGATGATGTTCGGACGATTGCCGGTCAAGGTACCGTAGGCTTGGAAATCCTTAACCAGATGGCGGAGACGCCTGATTATATATTTGCGACCATTGGCGGCGGCGGACTTGCTGCCGGGGTTGCCGCTTACGCTGAAAGCGTATCTCCCCAGACGCGCATCATCGGCGTTGAGCCGGAAGGCGCAGAGAGCATGTCCGAAGCGATTCGAATGGGAGAGGTCATCACGTTGTCTTCCATTGATAAGTTTGTGGATGGGGCGGCGGTCAAGCAGGTAGGCCAGCTAACCTTTGAGATCTGCCGGGATTTGCTCGAGGATATTGTCGTAGTTCCAGCAGGGAAGGAATGTACGACCATTCTGGAGCTCTACAACAACAATGCGATTGTGATCGAGCCAGCCGGTGCACTTCCTGTAGCTGCTCTTGACGCCTATCGTGAACAAATCCGCGGTAAAAACGTGGTATGCATTATTAGCGGAGGCAATAACGACATTGACCGGATGCAGCAAATTAAAGAGCGATCGTTGATTTACGAGGGTCTCAAACACTACTTTATCTTGAACTTTCCTCAACGTGCGGGAGCGCTTCGCGAGTTTCTGGAGGAAGTGCTCGGACCGACGGACGATATTACCCGATTTGAGTACACGAAGAAGAATAACAGAGACGATGCGCCTGCACTGGTCGGAATCGAACTCAAGAATAAAGACGATTACCATGGTTTAATCGAGCGGCTTGCCCGCAAGGATTATGGGTATATGGAGATCAATAAAGATCCGAAGCTGTTTAATCTGCTGATTTGACACGTTGATACTATTGGCTAAAATTGGGGAATTATGGTATAGTAAATTAGTCCTATATAAAGCATTCATATTTTCGAAAAAGGCAAACTTGCCGAAAGGCAAGGACGCAAAGCTACAGGCCTAATGTCGTGGATGACAATGGCAGCTGGGCTACCGAGAAGAAGCATCTTATTTCATGATACTTCCTGCGGCTATTCCATTTGATGGAATAGCCTTTTTTTTGATTGGAGGAGGATATAAGTGTGAGTAGTCGTCCTGTCTTAAAAGAGCATGTCCCTAGCAGGCGTTACGCTTGGGAATATATTTGCTTGATCTGCGTTGCTCTCCTTACCGTGAATCTGCTCAGCACGGTTTCCGTGCAAGCAAACGGCATGCTGCCGGGAGTACTTTTCTCCGTCTTCATTTGTTCGGCGCTGCTGGTGAGGAAGAAGCTGGCTGCGGTTCTCTTTGCAAGCGGAGCAGCTGCATGTTTCGTTGCAGCAGCCTTGCTGGCGGTACCCGTGCAGTTGGTCAGCTTATGCTTGCACACGGTGATTTGTACGGTGCTGGCTTACAGCATTCGCCGGTTGCTGACGGCTCGCGAATACTATAAAGCACACAGCTCGCAGATGGAGTATATTGCGAATCATGATGCACTGACCGGATTGCCCAATCGCCGGCTGTTCGAAGACCGCCTGGAGCAGTATTTGCTTCATGCCAAGAGGCATCAGCAGCTGGTAGCCGTTATTTTTCTGGATTTGAACCGATTTAAAGATATTAATGATACCATGGGACATGCGTATGGCGATCTGCTGATTCGTCAGGCGGGGGAGCGGCTGCTTCATTGCCTGAGAGGCGACGATACCGTCTATCGGCAGGGTGGAGATGAGTTCACTATTTTGCTGCCTTTCATTACAAAGCCCGAGGATGTAAGACATGTCGCAGCCCGCATTCAGAAAGCGCTCGAACAGCCTTTTCTGCTGGAGGGGCATTCGTTCGAAGTTACGGCAAGCATGGGAATCGCACTGTATCCCTTGGATGGTGATACTCCAGAGAAGCTGATGATCCGCGCGGACGAGGCCATGTATGGGGCTAAGCAGAAGAAAGATACGCGTTATCAATTCTATGCGGCGGATATCGATAGTATGGTGGCGAGCAAAGCGCGGTTGGAGAAAGAACTGACCGAAGCGCTTGAACGTAAAGAATTCGATTTGCGCTATCAACCGCAGTATGAAGTAGCCAGTGGACGGCTAATTGGGATGGAAGCAGTTATTCATTGGAATAAATCAGAACAGATTGCTGCCGCCCCTAGTGAGTGGATGCGTCTAGCGGAGGAATGCGGGCTCATGATTCCCATTGGCCGCTGGGCCATCTGGACGGCCTGTCTGCAGGCTAAGAGCTGGCGCGATGCGGGTTATCCGCCTCTTCGTCTCACGGTAGGGGTCACGGCATCTCAGTTTAAAGATGGACAATTTCTCGATGTAATGACGGATATATTGAAGGCAACCGGGCTGGATGCTTCATGGATTGAGCTTGATATGGCGGAGGGCATTGCAGCATCGAGCCTTCAAGAGGTTGGGGAGAAGCTGAGGATTCTGAAAGCATTGGGATTCCGGATTGCTATGGACGACATGTGCACCGGCTTGTTTACAAGAACCGGCGGCACCTACATCCCCGCTGATAGTGTGAAGCTTGATAGCACGCTGATCAAAGGCCTCCCTGAGAATGGAGACAATCAAGAGCTTGCCGAAGCGATCGTTACGATGGCGCAAAGGCTGCAGTTGAACTTGATCGCCAAAGGCGTAGAAACGAAAGAGCAGCTTGAGCATCTTCAGATCATTCGCTGCGCGGAAGCACAAGGGAAATGGTTCAGCAGTCCGCTCGATTCTGCCGAATTTACCCGGCTGCTGAAAGAGAAAATCAGTTGATAGGACACTTTTGAAAGTGTCCTATAGACAATTATTGACCTCCGGTTGTATAATTTGAAGTCGGACATGAATTCCAAATTGTAGCTGATGACAAAACCCCAGTGTTACCTTGTGTGACGATACGAATTGTGTGTATGGCTGACAATGGGAGCTTCCCTGACATAGAAAATAGTGATACACTCGTACTCGAAGCGGGCTACATATTTTGCGGCGTGAAGGTCATACTACATACTGGAATTCCATGGAAGTGTTTTTAAAATTATCGTTGGGGGTACGAACTAATGAAAAGAATGCTTACTACTGCTTTAATGGCTGTCACCGTGTCAGCTATGGTTGTATCGGGCTGCGGCAAGAAACCGGAAACGAACACAGGCGGTGCATCTCAGGCTCCTGCTGCTAGCGCAGCGGCATCTGCCACTCCTGGCTCTGCGAAGGCGGCTAACTTGAAGATCGGTATGGTTACCGATATTGGCGGAGTGAACGACAAATCCTTTAACCAAAGCGCGTGGGAAGGCCTTAAGAAGCTGGAAAAAGACACAGGCGTTAAAGTGAAAAACCTGGAAAGCAAAAGCGACTCTGATTATACTCCCAACTTGAATACATTTGTTAAAGATAAGTATGACTTGACTTGGGGAATCGGATTCTTAATGGGAGATTCACTGAAAACCGTAGCTACCCAAAATCCAGATTCCAAATTTGCGATCATCGATAACGTTGTGGAAGCTCCTAACGTAGAATCCGTAACATTCTCTGAGAATGAAGGTGCGTTCCTGGTTGGTGTTGTAGCAGGCTTGACGACAAAAACGAACAAAATCGGTTTTGTCGGCGGCGTGGACATTCCGGTTATCAAACGCTTTGATGCAGGCTTCAAGGCAGGGGTTGCGGCGGTGAATCCTGACGCGAAGATCCAGGCGATCTACACGGGAGCATTCGATAAGCCGGACCTTGGTAAAGCTGCGGCAGCAACGATCTTCAACGATGGCGCAGATATCATCTTCCACGCATCCGGTTCAACGGGTAACGGTGTATTCAATGAGGCGAAAGACCGCTTCAAGGCTGGTCAAAAATTGTGGGTTATCGGTGTAGATAAAGATCAGTCGCTTGAGTTCGGCGACGATATCACGCTGACTTCCATGATGAAGCGTGTAGATGAAGCGGTTGAGAGAGTGTCCAA
Source organism: Paenibacillus hexagrammi (assembly GCF_021513275.1). NCBI lineage: Bacteria > Bacillati > Bacillota > Bacilli > Caryophanales > Paenibacillaceae > Paenibacillus > Paenibacillus hexagrammi. The sequence goes on from NZ_CP090978.1 coordinate 6,398,485, forward strand.
GGATGTCATCGACAATAAATTCCAAGGCGGTAAAGTGGTAGTCCTTGGTTTGAAGGATAATGGTGTGGGATTGCCTGAAACGTCCAAGAAGAACGTAACTCCTGAAATTTTGGCTAAAGTCGAAGAGTATAAAAACAAAATCATCAGCGGCGAAATTAAAGTTCCTGAACAATAAAGAACGGTTAGCGGCAGATCGATACTTACTAGCAAGGCTGGTTGCAAAACTGGCCTTGTTCTTTAGTTCTAAGGGTCATTATGAGGTTCCGTTATTCAAATAACTCAGTAGGGTGATTACATGAGTACAGCAGCCCCTGTGGTTGAGCTATCCCATATTACAAAAAGATTTCCCGGTATCGTCGCCAACGATTCCATCAGTCTCCAACTGCGTAAGGGAGAGATTCATGCTCTGCTAGGGGAGAACGGCGCAGGGAAATCAACGCTAATGAATATTTTGTTTGGTCTCTATCAGCCTGACGAGGGTACGATCAAGGTGCAGGGCAAAGAGGTGCGGATCGACAGTCCGAATCGGGCGATTGAGCTTGGAATCGGCATGGTGCATCAGCATTTTAAGTTGGTGCAGCCTTTTACCGTAACAGAGAATATTGTTCTGGGTATGGAGCCGAAGAAGGGCATGCGTGTGGACTACCGAACTGCTCAGGAGAAGGTAGGCAGATTATCCGAGCAGTATGGCTTGAAAGTAGATCCCAAAGCGAAAATCGAGGATATATCCGTCGGTATGCAGCAGCGCGTAGAAATTTTGAAAACGCTCTATCGCGGAGCGGATATTTTGATTTTTGACGAGCCTACCGCGGTCTTAACGCCGCTGGAGATCAGTGAGCTGATTGAGATTATGCGGAACCTGGTGAAAGAGGGCAAATCGATCATTCTGATTACCCATAAGCTCAAGGAGATTATGGAGATCGCCGATACGGTCACAATTATTCGTAGAGGCAAGGTCATTGATACGCTCGCCTGTGCATCGGCGAATCCGCAAATTTTGGCGGAGAAGATGGTAGGACGCGACGTCTCCTTTAAGGTAGATAAGAAGGAAGCGAAGCCTGAAGCTCCAGTCCTTCAGGTGCGGGAACTTACAGCCCGTAATCAGCAGGGTCTTGCGGCTTTGAAAGGGCTTAGCTTTGAAGTGCGCGCCGGGGAGATCCTCGGTATCGCAGGTGTGGACGGGAACGGACAAAGCGAGCTGATCGAAGCCCTGACAGGCCTGCGTCCGGTAGATGGTGGGCAAGTGCTGCTGGAGGGCAAAGACATCACAGGACTGTCTGCCAGAACGATTTCGGAGGCGGGTTTGTCCCATATTCCGGAGGATCGTCATAAGCATGGTTTGGTGCTTGATTTTACCATGAGTGAGAATATGGTGCTTGAGACGTATTTCCATCCTGAATTCAACCGAAGCGGTTTGCTGGACTACAAAGCAATTGACAAACATGCCGAGGCGTTAATTCAAAAGTTTGATGTGCGTACGCCGTCCATCTATAACAAAGCGCGTTCTCTATCTGGCGGTAATCAGCAGAAAGCGATTATTGCCAGGGAAATACATAAGAATCCGAGCCTGCTCATCGCAGCTCAGCCTACTCGCGGACTTGACGTGGGAGCAATCGAATTCGTGCACCGTCAGTTGATTGAGCAGCGGGACAAGGGGAAAGCGGTCCTGCTCATTTCCTTTGAGCTGGATGAAATCATGAACGTATCCGATCGCATTGCGGTCATCTACGAGGGGCGTATTGTAGGTGAGGTACTGCCTGGCGAGACGAACGATCAGGAGATCGGGCTCTTGATGGCGGGCAGCAGCGTGAACAGCGTGAAGAAGGGAGCTACACATGAATAAAGCTATAAAAGTGTTTTCGGCTGACTCGCTCATCACGCCGTTGGTAGCTATCCTGCTTGGTCTTCTATTCGGCGCGCTTGTCATGCTGGTCGGGGGCTATAATCCTATTGATGCTTATGCGGCGCTATTTGAGCGGATGTTCGGCAGCGCTTATGATATTGGCGAGGCGATTCGCGCACTGACACCGCTTATTTTTACCGGGCTATCTGTTGCATTTGCATTCCGTACGGGGTTGTTCAACATCGGCGCTGAGGGCCAGGTCATCATGGGGATGACAGGCGCAACGCTGATTGGTGTCAAAATCCACAGCCTGCCATGGATCATCCATGCTCCGCTTGCTGTGATTGTAGGAGCGCTGATGGGAGGACTGTGGGGGGCGATTGCCGGATATCTCAAGGCGAAGCGCGGCGTGAATGAGGTCATCACGACGATCATGCTCAATTGGATCGCGCTTTTCTTGTCCAACTACATCGTGAACACGTTCCTGCTTGAGCCGAAGCAGCAGCGTTCTTATATGATTCAGGATACCGCCTCTCTGAGCCTCGACTCGCTATCCGCATTGATGGATAATGCCCGGCTTCACTGGGGGACTGTAGTCGCCGTGCTTGCGGCCGTTGTTTTCTATATCATTCTGTGGAAAACAAAAATGGGCTACGAGCTGCGCGCCGTAGGCTACAACATCCACGCAGCGCAGTATGCGGGCATGGATGTGAGTCGCAACATCGTGAAGGCGATGTTTATCAGCGGTATTTTTGCCGGACTGGCCGGCGTATTTGAAATTCTCGGCGTGTTCCATTATCAGGTGGTGGCTGCGGCATCGCCGGGCTACGGCTTTGACGGCATTGCGGTCTCGCTGCTTGGAGCGAACAATCCCTGGGGCATTATCCTAGGCGCCGCGCTGTTCGGCGGATTGACCTATGGCTCGGCCGGGATGAGCTTCGGTGCGGATGTTCCGCCGGAAATTATTCGAATCGTGATCGGATCCGTGATCTTCTTCGTCGCTACACAAGGGATTGTGAGATGGGTCCTGCTTCCGTTCTATGCCAAACGCAAGAAAGAGAGGGCGTTGTAACATGAGTTTTCTATCGATATTGGATGCGACCCTTTCCAAAGGCAGTGAGCTGATCAACACTACTCTTGTGTTCTCGACAGCACTTATTTTCCGGGGCGCTCGGGGGCATTTTCTCCGAACGGTCCGGAGTGGTCAATATCGGCATTGAAGGGTTGATGGTCTCCGGAGCATTCGCGTCGGCTGTCGGCTCTTATTATGCGGAGGAAGCCGGGCTTGGAGCTTGGTCACCTTGGATTGGACTGGTGGCGGCGGTGGCCTTTGCTCTTATCTTTGCTTTGATCCACGCGGTAGCCTCCATTACCTTCAAAGCAGATCAAGTCATCAGCGGGGTTGTCATTAACTTTCTGGCTGCAGGCGCGACCGTATACTTGGTGAAAATCTTGTTCGAAGGAGCGGGGCAGACGGAGACGCTGAACGATGTGTTCAGTAAAGTGGCCATTCCGGGGTTATCCCAAATTCCTTATCTCGGTTATGCGCTGTTCAATGCGTATCCAACTACCTATCTCGCACTGATACTGGTTGCGGTCACGTACTATGTGTTGTTTAAAACGCCATTCGGTCTTCGCCTGCGTTCTGTGGGCGAGCATCCGAGCGCAGCCGATACCGTAGGGATCAAGGTGAAGCGTATCCGTTATATGGCCGTACTGATCAGCGGTGCTTTGGCAGGACTGGGCGGAGCGACGATTACGCTCACTACAACCAGTAACTTCTCGCATAATACAATCTCCGGACAAGGCTTTATTGCGATGGCAGCCATGATCTTCGGTAAGTGGCATCCGGTGGGGGCTTTAGGCGCAGCCGTATTTTTCGGTATGGCGCAAGCGCTGAACAACTTCTTGCAGCTGTTCGATTTCTCGAAAGCAATCCCGCAAGAATTCTTGTTCATGCTGCCGTATGTGCTGACTATTCTTGTGCTTGCTGGGGCGGTAGGACGCGCGAAAGCGCCGTCTGCGCTGGGCGAGCCGTACGATCCGGGTAAGCGGTAAAACAAAAAAACATGCATCTTGACGGTAGGGTAACCTGCCGATGGGATGCATGTTTTTTTATTATTGATTTCTTGCCGCGGGAAGCTCCCCCCCAACGTGCGGGTGTGGCGTCGCCATGACGGTCGTCAACCAGAGCCGTTGCTAACCGATTTGCTGCAGCTCCCGGTGGCGGGAGATGACGACGTCGATCATGCAGCGGTATATATGTACGGCATAGTCGGGATTCAAGCCTTTTTCTTCAGCTAGCTTGCGGATTTTCATAAATTGCTCAGACTCTCTAGCGGTATCCTGGGCGCCTAGCTGGTGCTCTTTTTATACAAGCCGACTGCTCGGTGCATTGGAATCTTCGGGCCAGTAATGAAATAATCTCTTGATCAATCCGGTCGATCTCTTCCCGAAGTGAATGTAGATCCGTGGTCATAGCTTTGTGCCTCCATTCGCGGTCAATGATGTTTTCACTAGTATACTATAAAAGTCGCCAAGCGAAGTTCAAATTGTTCATTTCGCAGCTAGGAGGATCTGATAACTACGGAGTCCATCCTGTCTCTTGCTGACAATTGAAACGGAACTGCCTGAGCTAGAATTGTTAAGGTTGTCAGCTTTAGTTGTTTGGAAGACTATGGTAAATTAAACATGGATAAAGTATGTGCCGAACGCTATTACAGGTGTTTCATTTGGTTTCGGTATTCCGTTGGCGACATGCCGTACCAGCGGCGAAACTGCTTGGAAAAATACAAAGGGTCGTGAAAGCCCACAGAGGAGGCAATCTGCTCGACGGTCAGCTCCTCGCGCTCACGCAGCAGCAGCCGGGCTTTATCAATCCGCAGCTTCAGCAGGAAGGTCACGGGTGTCACCTTGGTGTGCCGCTTGAACAATCGGGATAAATAGGCGCGATTATATCCGAGGCTTTCCGCCATCAGCTCGATCGTGATCGGCTCCGCATACTGGGTGGACAAGTAGTGGATAGCCTGCTGCACAATGCGGTCGCCTTCCGCGTCGCTGACAGCTGAAGAGGCGGAGCCAGATGACAGGCTATCGCAATAATCAGCGAACAGCAGCAGCAGATAGCCGGCTGCCTTGAGCTGGGCATTCGCTTTCCGTGCGCGGAAGGCATGGCGAATCTGATGAAAAAGAACCGGGATATGCCGGCTTCGTCGCATGCGAATAATCGGATATGCCGGATTCACACCGCTGTCCGCAACTAGCGGAGCTGCTTTGGATCCTGTGAATGCAAGCCAGCAGTAATGCCAAGGGTCATCAGAATCGGATACATAGCTGATTAACTGCTCGGGTTCAATGATGAAGCTGTCTCCTGCACCAAGCGCATGCTCGACGCCCTGGCAGGTAAATACGCCCTTCCCTGAGATGACATAATGAACAAGGTAATAGTCATATACCTTCGGTCCCAGCCGATGCTCAGGCTTCGTTTGGCTCTCACCTGTAAAAAGCACCGTCAGCTCGCTGTCATGCGCAGAAAGAGGGTTAGATACGACGTAGTAGCTGTCAGGCTTGGTCATGGCTTTGCTTCCCTTTCTTTTGCAACTTGATGAAATCTCCACATGCTTACTTTATCATAAACGGCACCGAACATCACCGGTGTAAAAATCACATTTTTCCATGTAGAGATAACATCGCTCCATAGTAAATAGGGGCTCGATCTCTTATACTGAAAGTACAAACAGACGAATACATGCATTTCATTCTCATACAAAGGCGGTGCCATCATGGCAGACTTACAAGCACTCAAACAAAAATTTCTAGAAATTTACGGCGAATCCGCAGCTCCGATTGCGGCATTTCATGCGCCTGGCAGGGTGAACTTGATCGGTGAGCATACCGACTACAACGGCGGCTATGTATTCCCGGCGGCGCTTACGTTCGGAACTACGATGCTGGCACGTCCGAGAGAAGACCAGAGCATCGGCTTTGCCTCCACCAATATGAAGCTGCGCAAACAAATTTCCATAGCGGACATTGCATACACCGAAGAGGACGACTGGATCAACTATCCGAAAGGCATTGTGCGCCACCTACAGCTGGAAGGCTTCCCTGTGACCAAGGGTTACGATCTGTTGTTCCACGGGGAAATCCCGAACGGTGCAGGCCTCTCTTCCTCCGCATCCATCGAAGTGGTAACGGCATACGGGCTTATGACACTGGAAGGTTACCCTACAGATACCGTGAAGATCGCGCTTCTTGCGCAAAAAACAGAGAATCAGTTCGTCGGCGTTAACTGCGGCATCATGGATCAGTTCGCTGTCGCTAACGGCAAGAAGGATCATGCCATTCTGCTGATGTGCGATACGCTGGAGTACAGCCATGTTCCATTCCAAAGCGGCAGCTACAAGCTGGTGATCGGAAACACCAACAAACGCAGAGGTCTGGTGGATTCCGCCTATAACGAGAGAAGAAGCCAATGCGAGCAAGCGGTAGTCGATCTGCAAAAGCAGTTCCCGGACATCACGCTTCTTGGACAAATTTCGCTGGCTCAGTTCAATGAATACAAGCATCTAATTACGGATGAAACGGTACGCCGCAGAGCGCAGCACGTTGTGGAAGAAATCGACCGCGTTCTGCAATCGATCGAGGTGCTGAAGGCAAACAACCTGGAGGCATTCGGCAAGCTGATGATCGGCTCCCACGATTCCCTCCGCGATCTATATGAAGTAACCGGAGCGGAGCTCGATGCCATGGTTGCTGCGGCGCTGAAGGTTCCAGGTGTGCTCGGAGCGCGGATGACAGGCGCGGGCTTTGGCGGATGTACCGTATCGTTGGTGCATGAAGATAGCGTACAGACATTCATCGATCAAGTAGGCAAAGAATATACAGAGCAAACAGGTCTGGTTCCAAGCTTCTATGTATGTGATATCGGTAACGGGGTCGAACAAGTCGGGGAGGCGTTGTAAATGGCGATTTTGGTAACGGGTGGAGCCGGATATATCGGTTCCCATACGGTAGCGGAGCTTCTTGCTAGAGGAGAAGAGGTCGTTGTTGTAGATAATCTGCAGCAGGGTCACCGCGAAGCGGTTCTAGGCGGTAAGCTGTATGTAGGGGATTTGCGCGACGGCGAGTTTTTGGATACGGTGTTCTCAGAAAATTCAATCGATGCGATCATTCACTTCGCAGCTAATTCTTTGGTGGGCGAGAGCATGACGAATCCAGCGAAGTACTACCACAACAATGTGTACGGAACGCTCTGCCTGCTGGAGAAAATGAATCAATACGACGTGAAAAAAATCGTCTTCTCCTCCACGGCGGCTACCTACGGAGAACCGGAGAACATCCCGATTCTGGAGACGGATCGGACCCTGCCGACGAATACGTATGGGGAAACAAAGCTTGCGATGGAAAAAATGATGAAGTGGTTCGATACAGCTCACGGTATCAAATACGTGTCGCTGCGCTACTTCAATGCGGCCGGTGCTCATGCCAGCGGTAAAATCGGTGAAGATCACAGCCCGGAAACGCATCTCATTCCGATTATCCTTCAAGTGGCTCTGGGTCAAAGACCGCACATTTCGATCTTCGGTGATGACTATACGACGGAAGACGGCACTTGCATCCGCGACTACATCCATGTCAGCGATCTGGCTAGCGCGCATGTGCTTGCTGTTGAGAAGCTCCGTCAAGGTGCGGATAGCGCCATTTACAACCTGGGTAACGGTAAAGGGTTCTCGGTTAAAGAAGTTGTCGACATTGCCCGCAAGGTAACGGGGCATGCGATTCCTGCGGTGGTTGAGCCTCGCCGTGCAGGCGACCCGGCCGTGCTGATCGCTTCTTCCGAGCGGGCCAGAGCGGAGCTTGGCTGGAAGCCAACTCGCGATTCGCTGGAAGCGATCATTGAGAGCGCGTGGAATTGGCATCAAAGCCGTCCTGACGGCTATAACGATAAATAAGCAGATGTAAGCTGCCCCGGCGGCTATAACGATAAATATACCGGCTGTAAGCCGCCATTCACACGTTCAACTTAGAGTTATCGGAAGAGAGGTAAGGAACATATGGAACGCAACGGACAAACGCCGCCTCGCGCGGCTCTTACCATCGAGAGGCTATTGCAGTTCGCCAGACAGCAAGGGCTGATAGAAGCGCTGGATGTCTACACATCACGGAACGCGCTGCTGGACCTGTTCGGTCTTGCTGAGCCGTATGCCGGCGAAGTGCCTGCTGAGCAGCTGGAAAGCCCTGTAGAGCTGCTGGAGCTTCTGCTCGATGATGCCTATGAGGCAGGCCTTCTGGAGGACAATATTACGACGTACCGCGATTTACTGGACGCCAAAATCATGGGACTGCTGCTGCCTCGTCCATCCGAGGTTGTACATCAGTTCTGGAATACGGCCAAGCTTCAGAACGTGGAAGCGGCGACGGACTTTTTTTATAAAATGTCGATTGACTCGAACTATATCCGCATGGATCGCATCCGTAAGAATGCGTACTGGCTCGCAGGAACGGAATACGGCGATTTGGAAATTACGGTCAATCTGTCCAAGCCGGAAAAAGATCCAAAAGAAATTGCACTGCTCAAGACGCTGCCGCAAAGCAGCTACCCGAAGTGCCTGCTGTGCGCCGACAACCTCGGCTATGCAGGACGTGTAGATCACCCGGCCAGACAGAACCTGCGTGTGATTCCACTGCGGCTCGATGAAGAGAACTGGTACTTCCAGTACTCGCCGTATGTGTATTACAACGAGCACAGCATCATTTTCCATGAGAAGCATATTCCGATGAAGACAACGGCACAGACCTTCCAGCGTCTGCTTGATTTCATCGATCAGTTCCCGCATTACTTTATCGGTTCGAATGCCGACCTGCCGATCGTCGGCGGTTCCATTCTGAACCATGACCACTTCCAGGGCGGACGTCATCAATTTCCGATGGAAAAGGCGCCGAGCGAAGCGGTATTCACGCACGGCGGCTTCCCGAACGTGAAAGCGGCCATCGTGAAGTGGCCGATGACGGTCATTCGTCTAAGCAGCCACAACAAGCAAACGCTGCAAAAGCTGGCCAGCAAGCTGCTGGACGACTGGCGTGCTTACAGCGATGCGGAAGCGGACGTCCTGGCCTTCAGCAAGAAGGACGGACAGCAGATCCCGCATAACACGATAACACCGATCGCCCGCAACAACGCAAGGGGCGAGTACGAGCTGGACCTGGTGCTGCGCAACAACCGCACCAGCAGCGAGCATCCGGATGGCATCTTCCATCCGCATCAGCACTTGCACCACATCAAGAAGGAGAACATCGGCTTGATTGAGGTCATGGGGCTGGCGGTGCTGCCGGGCCGCCTGCAGCAAGAGCTGGCGCAGATTGCGCAGCTCCTCGCCGGCGAAGCCGAGCTCGGCCGCGAGATCCGCGAGGACGCAGAGCATCCGCTGCATAAGCATGCAGCGTGGATTGAGACGCTGATCGCGAAGCACGGATCAGCGATGACAGCCGCAGCGGCTGACGCTGCGCTGCAGGAGGAAGTCGGCGCCAAGTTCCTGGAAGTCCTTCTGGACGCCGGTGTGTTCAAGCGCACGGAAGCCGGCCAGCAGGCCTTCCGCCGATTCCTGGCTTCGGCTGGTTTTGAAGAAAACTAATCGCAGCATGATTAAGAACCAACCTGAACCGCTTTATTGGCGGTGGGTTGGTTTTTTTGGCGTGGTCCCATTTGCTTGGGTGGTAGAAGGAATTTAAATCGATGTCTTAAAGCTAAAGGTTTAGACTGGGAAAATACAGTTGTAGTCTGGTAACAGACGCCTAATGGGCAGTTATATAAACACTCATTTAAGGAATAAATATAATTTGGTAAAACATAAAGGGCTCTACATATTGTACATGTCTAATATGTGGAGCCCTTTATTATATCTGTCTCTTCAAAATGGAGGTATTAATAAACTAGGAGAATATAGCTTTAGACACTTGGGGCGGCATTAAGCGAATGTAGGATAGTGTAATCACTTCACGGAATACATAAGGTGGACGGGTCTTACGAAGTTCGCAACAACAACTTTATAGGAAATTCCGACAAGAGATTGTATAAAGATAAATACGAACAAAAGTTCTATTTAATATTGGAATGATATGGTAGAATGGTAAAGTACAATTGAATCTTGGGTGGGCATGGTTTCCCTTCGAAAGGAGGTGAGGCCGTGGAAGTTAAAGATGCATTGCAGACCATGTTCCAGTTTGGAATGTTTATCCTTGCACTTTTAACATACATCGCGATTACTTACAAGAGAAAGTAAAAACCCACCCCAAGGTTTCAGCGCCGGAGGTGGGTCTTTGTCCTTTTGACTAGAAGGGATAACCCCATCCAAGCCAATTGTATGGCCGAGTGTTCGTAGCACTCGGTCTTTCTTATAGAAATCATACCATAACTAAAAGACAAAGAAAACACGATAATGAACCTGAATAAGAACCTTACAAACCCTGCACCGCATAACCGCATCACGGCTGGGACTACTACTATGTGCCTTAAGGTTGTGTGGGTTCGTGAATCCAAGAACGTTATACGACATCAACAGGAGAATAATTTCATATAACTCTCAAAGTAAGGGAGAATAAACATTGATTAATAAAAGCCCTCACAGTTGCAACCTAAACATTTGGTACTATCTACCTGACCAAGAATGGAGTAAGCTTTCTAAGTTATATGAAAGTATGCCAGGCTGGATAGGGTATAAAAATGGAGCTGCATATTGGTTCGGACAAGAAGATGACATATTTATTACAGCTTCAGTCGAACCGAGCGGATTATCATTTTATGCACAGTTGAATAATAGCGACTGGAATTCTTGGATTGAGAGGTTTAAATCGGAAGCAACAAAAGTATTAGGTTTTGATGTTGGTGAACCCGAGGATGGTTTTTCGTAATATGAGTTAAGTGAAATATCGGATGGGCATTTGACAGAGGTTTATACGCTACGGAGAACGATAGCTCCATAATAAAAGGCAGTCTACGACTTTATTTTCTAAGTCAAGACTGCCTCTCGTCATTATATGGGGTTAGTCTTTACGGCTAGCATATGCAGAAACTATTTTAGTGCAGCGAAGTAATGAGTGTGCCCTTTCGTAAATCCCTCTTTTAAAGCAGCACGGCCCCACATAATACCCCACCATGCAACATAAGTATGAATACGCACGTTTCGCGCCATTCCTATTGCTCGGATGGGTTCAATGGGCGATCTTGTCGTACGTTGAATCGGAAATATTAAAAAATTGTAAAAAATCTAAATATTTTTTCAAGTAGATCTTGTAGGATTGTATAGGTTTTCATAGGTAATATGTAATATTTAAAAACATAAACTGTTATATAACTTGACCACAAGTTTACTGAAAAGGATGAGCCGGCTTGCGGAATACAAGCGGCCGCTCATACGGAGAGGAGGAAGGCAATTGATCTTATTTCAGCAAGTAGAGAAGCATTACGGTGATTTCCATGTGCTCCAAACGATTGACCTGGAGATCAAGCAGGGCGAAGTCGTTGTCGTGGTCGGACCTTCCGGTTCCGGCAAAAGTACGATGCTCCGATGCATCAATCGGCTGGAGACGATCACAAGCGGGAACCTCATCGTAGACGAGTGCAAGGTGAATGACAGGTCGACGGATATCAACCAGCTGCGGCGGGATATCGGCATGGTGTTTCAGCATTTTAACCTGTACCCGCATATGAAAGTGATAGACAACATTACGTTAGCGCCGATGAAGGTGCGGGGCATGAGCAAGAAGGAAGCCGAAGAAATTGCCATGCATTACTTGGAAAAGGTCGGTATCCAGGAAAAAGCACATAGCTTCCCATCCCAGCTGTCCGGCGGACAGCAGCAGCGTGTGGCGATTGCCCGGGGACTTGCGATGAAGCCGAAGATTATGCTGTTTGACGAGCCGACGTCAGCCCTTGACCCCGAGATGGTGGGAGAGGTGCTGGATGTCATGAAGACGTTGGCGCGGGAAGGCATGACGATGGTCGTAGTGACGCATGAGATGGGATTTGCCCGTGAGGTTGCCGATAAAGTGGTATTTATGGACAAGGGACAGATCATGGAGGTGTCTCCTCCGGAGGAATTTTTCTCAAATCCCAAGGTGGAGAGAGCCCAGTTGTTTTTACAGCGTGTTTTGCAGCACTAATTTATACATAGGGGAGAGATAGGTAGATGATGAAGAAAAAAATGGTATGCAGGCAGTTTGGCGCTCGTATGCGCAGCGGTCATGGTAATCTCGGGTTGCGGTAGCAGCTCTACTGCAGGAAATAAAGATGCTGGGGCTAGCAGTCCGGCGGCAAGCAGCACGCCAAGCGGCGGAAAGGCATCAGGCTCCGCATCCGCTCTGGATGAAATCAAAAGCAGAGGTAAGCTGGTTGTCGGCGTGAAATACGATACGAAGCTGTTTGGTCTGAAGAACCCAACTAGCGGTGAGGTGGAAGGCTTCGATGTCGATATCTCTAAAGCTCTAGCGAAGCAAATTCTCGGGGATGAGAACAAAATCGAGTTTAAAGAAGTAACCTCTAAAACAAGGATTCCTATGCTTGATAATAAAGAAATCGATATGATCGTGGCTACCATGACCATTACGGAGGACCGTAAGAAGCAGGTCGATTTCTCTGATATCTACTTTAAAGCGGGACAGTCCCTGCTCGTGAAAAAGGGCAGCCCGATCAAAAGCGTAGCTGACGTGAAAAAAGGCACGAAGGTACTAGCTGTTAAAGGCTCCACTTCCGTCAAGAACATCAAAGAAAAGTCCCCGGACGCAACGATTCTGGAATTTGACAACTATCAGGATGCATTCAGCGCATTAAAAGCCGGTCAAGGAGACACGCTGACTACGGACAATGCGATTCTCTACGGTATGATGGCGCAGGATCCTGGCTATGAAGTTGTAGGTGAGCCGTTCACGGATGAGCCTTACGGCATCGCGATGAAAAAGGGCGAAAGCGCTTTGGTGGATGCGGTCAACAAAGGACTTAAGACACTGCACGACAACGGCGAATATGACAAGATTTATAAGAAGTGGATTGGCGCTGAGCCGACGAAATAAGCGGGTAATCAGGAGGAGTCGGGTGGCTTAGGCCGCCCTTCTTCTATATACACCGATAAGGAGGGAAGGCAGATGCCGGATTTCTCTATTTTCACGGGATATTGGGATGTCTACATGAAGGGCTTCGGCAATACCATCCTGTCCAGTATCATCGCTTTGGCGGGGAGTTTTGTGTTGGGTACGATCATTGCTGTCTTTCGTATCTCGTCCGTTAAGCCATTGCGCTGGCTGGGTACGATTTATGTAGAGTTTATCCGCAATATTCCATTGATGCTGGTTGTGTTTGTTTTTTTCTACGGGCTTCCGTCCATAGGAGTAACGTTAAGTGGTTTTGTATGCGGTACAACAGGTCTAGCCGTCTATACGGCATCCTTTATCGCGGAAGCGATTCGAGCGGGCATTATGTCCGTTCCCAAGGGGCAGATGGAAGCGGCTCAGTCTTCAGGCCTGACTTATGTGCAGGCGATGAGGTATGTCATTTTACCGCAGGCGATCAAGATTGTGATCCCGCCCCTCAGCAACCAGTTCATTAATCTGGTGAAAAATTCTTCCGTCCTCGGCGTGTTCGCGGGCATGGATTTGATGTACTTCGCCGACCAGGTGGCCAGCGATACTTACGCAACCTTTGACACTTACATCTTTGTTGCGGCGCTGTATCTGGTTCTTACGCTTCCACTAAGCTATGGAGCGCTCCGTTTGGAACGTCGGTTGGCTCGAACCAACTAAGGGGGCGAACCGTCCTGGATGGGGCAAACGTGCAGAGCATGCTAAGTAGGCAAACTGGGCAAAACGTGTGACGTATGCAAAACGTGCGACGTGTGTAAACCGTGCAAAGTGTTCAAAGCGTACGCCTTATGGGGCTCTGAAAACCGCCAAATCGTAGCGACAGAACGTGTGCTCGGAATTCACGAAGGCTGAGACAACGTGAAGTTAATCGGCAATGCGGCGGCAGTGCTGTGGCGATCGAAGGCAGAGCAGCGCGCACGCTCGATGGATATGCCTGATGCATCAGCATGGGGGCGCGAGCTGAATACGCGTAATGAAGAGAGGAGGGAGTTTCCGTGGACATCACTCACGCTTTTTCCAGTGATAATATCAAGTTTATATTAGAAGGATTTCTGGTTACGTTAGAAGTCGCTTTTATTTCCATTGTGCTGAGCTTTGTGCTTGGAAGCGTTGTCGGGACACTTCGCTATACGAAGCTGCCGGTTGTTTCGCAGGTACTGGGCGTACTTGTGGAGCTGATTCGTAACCTGCCTTTGCTGCTCATTATATTTTTTGCCCGGTTCGCGCTTCCGGATATTGGCATTAAGCTGGGGCCGATGAATGCGGCGATCGTTGCGTTAACCTTATTTGAAGGCGCCATGATATCGGAGATTGTCCGCAGCGGTCTGGCTTCGATTCATAAAGGCCAAATTGAGGCGGCGCGCTCTTCGGGGCTTAGCTATACACAGACGCTCTGGCATATTGTGCTTCCGCAAGGTTTGAGGCGAATGGTGCCCCCGCTCGTCAGTCAATTTATTTCACTGCTGAAGGATACCTCGTTGGCGATTGTCATTTCGCTTCCGGAGCTGATGCATCATTCCAAAATTGTCATCGGCCAAAGCTACAGCTACACCATTCCGGTTCTCGCTATGGCAGCCTGTCTGTACTTTGTAGTGAACTACTTGCTGTCGCTTGCTGCGAGAAGAATGGAAACCAAATTCGCGTGAAGCTTGAAGAAAGCCTTGCTAATCCTTCCTTGGATGCAACGAACCTTATTTGAATAACAAGCTGGCGCCGGTAGAAGGCGTTGGCTTTTTTCTTTTATGATTCGTAGGAGGCCCTTGAAATAGAGTCAAATCCGCCTCCAAGTCGAGGCATTAAGTGGTGTTATTTTGCGAGAAATCATTGCACCTCTTCAAGGCAAACCTTGTTACAATAGAGGGAGGACGAAGGACGAGGGCGATGCATGCAGCCCTTTATTGCCCATAGGTCAATAGAGTCGTAGAGGAGGGGGATATTCAGTGTCTATTTACTTGAAAAAAGACGGCATGCAAATGCTCCTCGTCGCACTCCTGACAGCTATTGCAGGCGAGTTTAAGATCATGCCCTTTAGCGGGGAGGTCTTTCGCATCGGACTGGGGAGCAGCGCGTTTTTATTATGCTTGCTGCTGCTGAAGCATTTGCCGTATGTGCTGACGGGGATTGTAACCGGAATCAGTGTGATTCTATTTCGGACATGCGAGGATGCCGTTGTATTGGGTGGCAAGTTCGAGTCGAATCATGCGCTTCAGGTTCATTTTTCGGCAGCGCTCTATTATGTGGTGTTTGCAGCTATCCTAAGCTTTATGAAATATACGCTTCATCGTGTGCATCCCTTGATTCTGGGCACTTTTATTTCGGTAGCGGACCTGCTGTCGAATGAATCTGAGCTTCTGGTGCGAAGCCTGATCTTCCATCTGCCGTTTATGTACCCGGGCCAATGGCTGGTGATCGTGGTTACTGCTGTGGTGCGGAGCTTCTTTGTAGTGGGGATTTACAGCAGCATCTCGATCAGTCAGATGAGAGAGCTGCATGCGGAGCAGCAGAAGCATTTGGAGCATTTGCTGAGCACGAACAGCGGCTTGTACGGCGAAGTGTTTTATTTGCGTAAATCGATGAATACGATTGAACAAATCACTGCGAAAAGCCACGATCTTTACGGCAAGGCCGGAAAAGCAGGAGATCGCGAAGTGGCACGCTCTATTTTGGAAATTACACAACAGATTCATGAAGTGAAAAAAGATTCCCAACGAATTCTAGCCGGACTGCTGAAATTGTTCGACAAAGAAACCGCTCCGGATATGAGGCTTTCCGAGGTCTTGGAGTTTGTGGTGCGCTCCAACAAGAAGTACAGCGGTATGCTTGGCAAGAAGATTCAATTTCACATGCAGCTGCAGACGGACTATGGAACACTGCAGCATATTCCGCTGCTGACGGTCCTTAATAACTTGGTGGCGAATGCCGTAGAAGCCGTCGAGGAGCAGGGGGCGATTCGGATCGAGGCGCATGAGCGTGAGGATATGACGATTCTGATCGTGGCTGACAACGGCGACGGCATTGCGGAGCAGGAGAAGGCGCTCGTTTTTGAGCCGGGCTATACCACGAAATACAACATAGAGGGAATTGCGGCAACTGGAATTGGCTTGTCTCATGTCCGGGATATTGTGGAGTCGTTTGGCGGGAGGATTTCGCTAGAGAGCTCCCCGGGTAAGGAGACGATATTCGCCGTCGAGCTGAGGACGGATGTCATCAGGAAAGGGGAGTAAAGAGGATGCAGCGATATGGAATTGTCGACGATGATGCCGTCAGCAGGGTGATGCTGCAGCGGATTATCGAGAAAGCAGAGCTTGGCGAAGTCGTCTGCTCGGCTGGAAGTGGCAGAGAAGGTGAGAAGGCGATTCTGAACGCGCAGCCGGATGTAGTGCTGATTGATTTGCTTATGCCGGATCAGGATGGGATCGAGACGATTCTGCGGCTGAAGGATCACGGCTATGCGGGGAAGTACGTGATGATCTCACAAATCGAGAACAAGGAAATGATCGGTAAGGCTTATTTGGCCGGTATTGAATTCTATATTCAGAAGCCGATCAACCGTGTTGAAGTAGAGGCTGTACTCACGAAGATCAACGAGCAGTGTACCATCAGCCGATCCCTGAATGAGATTAAAGAATCGCTGACAAAGCTGGGCGGTTTGGGCGCAGGAACGCAAGCAGCCGGAAGGAGGAAAAGATCGGCGCGGGAATGGATTCAGCCTATTCTGATGGATATGGGCATTGTCGGCGAGAGCGGAAGCCGCGATTTGACGGAAATTATCGAGCATCTGCTTCGCTGGCATAAGGATGACAGTATACCTTCGCTTAAAGAGCTGTATGAGGCTGCGGCGCGCATGCATAGAGACGAGGAGCAGGAGATTGAGAAGGAAGGCAAAGCCGTAGAGCAGCGGATTCGTCGAACGGTGTCTGCAGCGCTATCCAATATAGCGGGTATTGGATTGACAGACTATAGCAACGCCAAATTTGAGCATTATGCTCCGCTCTATTTTGATTTTCAGGATGTGCGCATGAAGATGAAAGAAATGGACGAGGGCTTGAAGCAGGAGAAGGGCAAAGTGAATATCAAGAAATTCATCCAGGTGCTCTATCTGGAAGTGCTGGATAGATCGAAGAACGAAGGGCTGTGACCCCCCCCAGTGAATTGGAAACCACGGATTGTTTTTAGTACACTGAAAGTATACATGTGTCTCGCAATTGAATAGAGGGGGAGTACAGGTGGGGGTATTTAGGGCGCTTCAAGCAAGCCGATCTGAGAGTGAATTTTCTTTGCAGGTGAACGAAATGGAGCTGGATAACCTGCCGCAAGGCGAAGTGACCATCCGGGTCCGTTACTCTGGTGTGAATTACAAGGATGCACTGGCTTGCAGCCCGCAAGGCCGCGTTGTGCGCACCTACCCGATGGTGCCGGGCATCGACGCGGCGGGCACAGTTGTCGCTTCCAGCGACAGCCGGTACCGCGAAGGCGACGACGTGCTCGTGACCGGCTTCGAGCTCGGCACGGGCCATTTCGGCGGATTCAGCGAGTACGTCCGCCTCCCTGCCAACTGGCTCGTGCCTCTCCCCCTGGCCTCACACACCGCGAGGCCATGATTCTCGGCACGGCCGGCTTTACGGCGGCGCTGTCGATCCATCGCTTGCAGCAAAACGGCCTCAGCCCGGGGCAAGGGCCCGTGCTTGTGCGCGGCGCCACCGGCGGCGTAGGCAGCCACGCGGTGGCGATGCTGGCCCGCCTCGGCTGCGAGGTCGAGGCGAGCACGGGGAAGCCTGCGGAGCACGGCTACCTGCTCGAGCTTGGCGCGAGCCGCGTGCTCGCGCGGGAGGAGCTGACGCCCGCGTCCGGCAAGCCGCTCGAGGCGATGCGCTGGACCGGGGCCGTGGACCCGGTGGGAGGCGCGTCGCTAGCGCCGCTGCTGGGCCAGATGCGCTACGGCAGCGCGGTAGCCGTGAGCGGCCTCACAGGAGGAGCGGACTTCGCCGCTTCGGTATATCCCTTCATCCTGCGCGGCGTCAGCTTGATCGGGATTGATTCAGTCTATTGTCCGATGCCGCTTCGTGAGGAATTGTGGAAGCAGATGGCATCGGCAATCAAGCCTGCCCGCTTGGACGGCATGGTTCATAGTGAGATTGGGCTGGAGGATATCCCCACAGCGGCAGAACAGCTGCTGAAGGGCGGGATTCGGGGACGCGTGCTTGTTCGGCTCTCCTGAGGGCCGCAGAGACAGATGAGCAATGGACGTTTTGAATCGGCACAATGCGTCAGCAGCATGAAATGTACTTAGTGTGACCGGTGAATGCGGCACTATGAGCGGTTAGGAGTATGATACTAAACGAGGCGACGAAGATGCGCGGATCGTCGGATCCGGGACGAACCCACCATTATGAAGCTTTCCGTCGCGATATCAGCAAAACACAGGATAGGAGGAAGCATACTGTGAAAATGAGAGTTTCAGCCGTGCAGTATCGCCTGCATACCATACATAGCTTTGAAGAATTTGCTGCTCAGGTGGAGCATTATGTCAAGACGGCGCAGGAGTTTGACGCCGATTTTGTGCTGTTCCCGGAGCTGTTTACCACCCAGCTGATGTCGATTGGCGACGGCAGCGGGAGCGGTAAGGCGCTTCCAATTGAAGCGCTGCCGGATTTCACAGAAGCTTACCGCAGCCTGTTCCAAGGCTTGGCCAAGCAGACAGGCATGCATATTATCGGCGGTACACACATCACATCAGAGGGAAATCGGCTGTATAATACCGCCCATCTGTTCTATCCGGACGGCCGTATCGGAGAACAGAAGAAGCTGCACATTACGCCGACGGAAGTGAAGGAATGGAACATGGGAGCCGGCGACAGCCTTCAGGTGTTCGATACGGACAAGGGCCGTATCGCTGTGTTGGTTTGCTACGATGTGGAGTTCCCGGAAATCGTGCGCATGGCGCGTGCCCGAGGTGCCGATGTCTTATTCTGTCCGTCCTGCACGGACGATCGCCACGGCTTCCATCGGGTTCGTTATACATGTCACGCGAGAACGATCGAGAATCAGATCTACGTCGTCACGACAGGTACCGTAGGAGCGCTGCCGACCGTAGATTTCATGCGGGGCAATTTCGGCCAGGCGGCGGTTATTACGCCCAATGATGTTCCGTTTCCTCCCAAAGGGATTCTGGTGGAAGGCGAAATTAATGGCGACATGGTCGTCACAGCAGACCTGGACCTGACGCTGCTGACGGAAGTGCGTGAACGCGGGTCGGTTACCACTTGGCGGGATCGCCGCACGGATTTATACACAGATTGGTCGTAATCCATTCGTTTTGAAGGAGGTCATCGTGGGATGAAGGAACCGCAAATATCTGCAAACAGCAAGCGAGATAAGTACGTATACTTCAAAAGCATGTACGTCTTCGACGGGGACCGCCCCGTGGAGGCTATCATTCGCAACTACACGCATGACGATTTCGAAGCGCTGATTGACGTGCAGCGAGAGAGCTTTCCTCCGCCCTTTCCCTCGGAGCTTTGGTGGAACAAGGGACAGCTGCATGAGCATGTAACTCGTTTCCCGGAAGGGGCGCTCTGTGTGGAGATCGGAGGGGAAATAGCCGGATCCATGACGGGCTTGCGCATTCACTTTGACCCCAGCGCAGAGGATCACAGCTGGGCGACAGTGACGGATAACGGCTACATTCGTACACACCGTCCCGATGGAGACACGCTTTACATCGTGGACATCTGTATCCGACCTTCCTACCGCAAGCTTGGCTTGGGAAAATGGCTGATGCAGTCGATGTACGAGACGGTGGTCGGGCTGGGCATGACCAGACTCCTTGGCGGAGGACGGATGCCAGGCTACCATAAAGCCGTGGATACGCTCAGCGTGCAGGAATACGTCCAAGCCGTCCTGAACGGCGCAATCAAGGACCCGGTAATTACCTTTCTCCTCCGCTGCGGTCGTACACCTGTGCAAGTAGTCGCGCAGTACTTGGAGGATGAAGACTCCTGTAATTACGCGCTCCTAATGGAGTGGCGGAACCCATTTATTCGACAATAGAGGTGTTTACCAATGGACTATATCCGTATTCAAAGTATCGAAAACCCGCTGTTCCGCTCCATGCACGATCTCATGAAGGAAGTATTCCCTCCAGAGGAGGTGCTCGAGTACTCGCTGTGGAAAGAGCCGCTTGAGGACCCGGGAATTCGCGTGTTCGTTGCTGTTCATGAGGGCGAAGTAGTCGGCGCTACGGAGTATCGCTATTACGACGATTTTCAAGTGGCGATGACTGACTTTACGATTATCGGTCGCGAGGGTCTCGGCATCGGACGTTTCCTGGCGCGTAAACGAACCGAGGATCTGAAGGAGCTGGCTGCCGCCTCCGGCAAGCCGATGCTCGGTATGTTCGCCGAGATCTACAATCCATACCGCGGGATTGAACATGAGTTTGGCGGGGTGAAGCCGATGAACCCTTATGTAAGACGCGAGGTACTGTCACATCTCGGCTATAAACGGTTGGATTTCCCGTATGTACATCCGTCTTGGGAGAACAACGGGGAGGCCGTGGAAGAACTGGACTTGTGCTTCCTTCCTGCTGACGAAGATGCTGCGCATCTTTCATCGGAGCTTATCGTTAAGTTTCTAAAGCGGTACTATACGGTTTTGTCAAACAAGCCCGCTGCATGGGTTGCTATGATTGAGAAGCTGGAACATAGTAAGGATGTAGCGTTATTGCCTTTGTAGTGTTCATTAAATAAATGCCACACCTCCTTAGATTTCATCAAAGGGGGTTTTTATTTTGTAAAAAAGGTTGTTTTTTTAATTTTACATGAAAATAAATCTTATCAAAAATAAAATTTAGTCTATAATTATAAAAAACAAGAGTTTGTCGATACTGTTGAGGGGGGTGAAGCCGATGTATGAGTTATTATCTAAGTTATATTACAAAGATCCTGGTACATATAGTTTTGAATTTGAGCGGCGTATAAATAGCTATGGAACGATAAAACTCCCTTTCTCAATAAAACCGTTTAAAAGTAATGAGGAGTTTTCGTGTTTTTATGTCAATCATGCAAAGTTAGATTTGATGCATGACCAAATTCTACATCAAAGCAGAAGAATTAGACTCATTGCAGATCAATTGCCAGAAATTGCTATAGACCAATATATTCGCGCGAAGCTAATCGATGAACTATTAAGCACCAATGAGATTGAGGGAGTACGCAGTACGAAGGCTGAAATGGAAATTGTTCTTGAGGTTGTAATTAGAAATGAAAATTCTAAGAAAAAAAATGTTAGACATTTTAGCCTGATGAAATCATATGTAAGCCTGCTTTCAGAAAAACATTCGTTTTTAACTTCAGTTGAGCAAGTGCGTGAAATTTATGATCACTTGGTTCGACAAGAAATGAAGGCAGAGGATCATTTGGACGGGAAGGTATTTAGAAAACAGCCAGTCGATGTGGTTACGGCCACAGGTAAGGTTATTCATAAAGGGGTATACCCGGAGTCTTCTATTTACAATTATTTAAAACATATGATTGAGTACTTAAATGAACATCCTACTCCCATGCTCTACAAAATTGCCATTAGTCACTACCTATTTGGCTATATCCATCCATTCTATGATGGTAACGGACGTACTTCCCGATATATAAGCAGTATGTACTTATTGAGTGAACTGGACCGATTAACTGCACTGACACTTTCTTACTCTACCAATAAACATAGAAACCTTTACTATGATGCATTTTCCGAAAGCAATCACCCTCATAACCAAGGTGAACTTACGTTTTTTTGTGAAGCTTTCTTTGAAATCATACACAAAGCTCAAAACGATATCCTAGTTGAACTTTCGGAAAAACAAATTAAAATAAAACAATTAGAGCAATTGATCAGCGTTTTGCCTATCGAGGATGAGATTTGCAGTAAAATTTTGTTCTACCTTGGACAAAACTATATTTTTGGCATCAGTGGCAAAGGGTTATTGAAAAAAGAGCTAGAAGCTATTTCTGGGGACTCTAGTTACGTTATTTCAAAAGCTGTTGAAGTACTAAAAGATAGATCTCTTATTGAGGTACTGAGAAAAAGGCCATTAGAAATTACGTTAAGCGGGTCATTGAGAGCCACACTCGAAGACTAGGCGCCTTATTTCTAAAGGGCTCCCTCTATTGACACGTCATACGTTTTATTCTAAAGTGAAATCAATGTGTTCATAAGGCGATGGAGTTCGCCATAACCGCCCTTGGGCTAATGACTCCTACCAGTGGAACGGTGCGCTGGTAGGGGTCTGTTTATTTTATGGAATATGTGTGCGTGAAGTTGATCGGAGGGACTTAGGTTGAGTATAGGGAAGAAAGCTGTTGAATTCGGAGAGAGGTATATGCACGCCGCCTTAGCGGGTTTCGTGTTGAAGTGGGCTGTCTATGCGGGGCTTGTCGGCATCTTGTCAGGATCGGCTTCGGCTCTGTTCTTAGCGGGCTTGGATATGGCAACGGAGCAGAGAATGGACCACCCTTGGCTGCTGTTTCTGCTGCCGCTTGGGGGAGCTATGATGAGCTTCTTATATCTCAAGTGGGGGCGCAATTCAGGGAAGGGGAACAATCTGATTCTCGAGCAAATCCAGGGAGGGCAGGAAACGGTGCCTCTTCGCATGGCGCCTCTGGTGCTGCTTGGCACCATCATTACGCATTTGTTCGGAGGTTCGGCGGGGCGTGAGGGTACGGCAGTTCAGATGGGAGGAAGCTTCTCGGAGTGGCTCGGCAGAATCCTTAAAGTGGACAGCTTCGACCGGCAGATCCTATTGATGTGCGGAATCAGCAGCGGCTTCGGCTCTGTGTTTGGAACTCCGCTGGCAGGAACGATATTCGGTATGGAGGTTGTAGCTCTTGGTTTGATTCGTTATCAGGCGCTGATCCCATGCTTCATTGCAAGCTTTGTGGGCAATCTAGTGACTACAGCTTGGGGTATTCATCATCTTCATTATCATATGGGGGCCGTCCCTGAGCTCTCGCTAAGTGTTGTGTTAAAGGTTAGTTTTGCTGCTGTGCTGTTTGGTCTGGCCAGTATCCTGTTCAGTGAACTGACCCACGCCTTCAAAAAGCTGTATACAAAGCTGCTGCCTAACGCCGTATGGAAGTCGCTAGTGGGCGGGATTGTGATCATCGGCTTAACCTACGCGTTTGGAACTAGAGATTATCTGGGACTGGGGATTCCTCTTCTGCAGCATTCGTTTGACGGCGATGTTCCGTCATTCGCTTTCTTGTGGAAGACGTTGTTCACGTCTTTGACGCTTGGTGCCGGTTACTTCGGAGGTGAGGTGACGCCGCTGTTTGCCGTAGGAGCAACTTTGGGTCATTCACTAGGAGAATGGCTGCATCTCTCGGCTCCGTTCCTGGCTGCTCTCGGTCTGATATCGGTATTCAGCGGCGCGACGAACACGCCGATTGCCTGCTTTGTGCTAGGTATTGAGATGTTCGGTTCGGAGGGACTTGTGTACCTGTTCCTTGCCAGCATCATCAGCTTCTTGTTCTCCGGGCACACGGGCATCTACACGTCCCAACAAATTGGCGTATCCAAGTCCCGCCTGCACGGGGCTGTAGAGAACAGGACCTTGGCTTCGATTAAAGTGAAGAAGCGATGATTCGTGTGATTCTAGTTCTCCGCGGTTTCTGTACCTGCAAGATCTTGTAAAGAGAATCGCCCTACAACTTCAAAGCCATTGTCGGGTCCTCTTGGTTTTACAATGACGGTACCTAGATTTGTGATTTCACCTAGACCAACTCCTTGAGGAAAGCCGTGTGCAACAATAGCTTTGTTAGTTCCAGGGGGCGGTAAGATTTCTAGTACAGACGTTAAGTGGTCTAGAGTGGACTGTTGCTCGGAAGAGGGCAGGGGGCCGCTTAACTGATAGATGCGAACCCAGAACGGATCAATTTGAATATTTCCTCCTCCGAAGGCTAACGCTGCAGTTTCCTTTGTCCTGCAAAAAGGACTTGCTTGTACAGGAATGTGGATTGGAATCTGCAAACGGCGCAGCTCCTCGCCATACTGTACAGCGTGTCTCCTGCCAGCCTCAGAAAGATTCTTCTGTGTGGAACAATGATTGAAATCGAAATTCGGTAAGTCCTCTCCCGCCGCTGTCTCTCCATGTCTGACATAAAGAATATAGCCACCCTTACGTAGTGCGTGTAGTAGGGAGGAGTCTACGGGCATGGAGTTCGGGGTACGTTCTGACGCTTCAACCGATGGAGTGTGAATTAGGAGGAACATGCAAAAGAAATGGACAAGCAAAAGCTTCTTCATAGTTAGTAAGCTCCCTTCAGGTCGTAAACCTATGACCTATTATTTGCAAAGGAGCTCATTTGTATTGGTAATCATGGAACTAGCGATAGTCAGAAAGTCTTCAGCTTCAATCTCGAAATGACCAAAGCGGAATGGATATCCCCAATTGCGGTTTCCGCGCGTAAAGGTGAGCTGTTCTAAGAGATCAGCAATTTTCACTTGTTGACACGGAACATAGCGGATATTCCTGCGAAAGGGTACAAACGAGTCCGACATGCGATATTCGTAGACGAGGTCATCCACAACCTGTCCAATGGCTGTAAAAGATTGCAGCGGCGCTCCATTTGACATGTCCGTCTTTGGGGAGTAGTAGAGGAGCCAATCTCCAGGGCTCATCCGGCGTAAGGGCGCGGCTTTACCATGACAGAGCTGCGAAAACCCGCCTTCTACACCTCGTTGTACATGGGAGGCAGATACAACGCCGATCCAGTAGCGACTGTGCTGAAGATTGTCTTTAACCTTGGCTATGCTCTCATTTGAATGTTCCGATTCAAGTAAATACCGCTCAACACTTGCTACAAACTCCTGTACTGCATCAGCTGATCTTTTCATGGGCGCCACTCCTCATTTTCCTTGGGATAGCTTTACTATAAACAAACGCTACTGACAACTGCCTGTCAGTAGCGTTTTTACAATTTTCCCAGGATACGAGATTAGTTAACACAATCAACTAGCCTCACCGGCAAAGGGGAATTCGATTTCCACCGTCGTTCCCTGACCCAAGGCGCTTTTAACATGAAGTGTGCCGCCATGGCTGACAATAATGCTCTTGCTCACCATAAAACCGAGTCCTGTGCCGCTTTCCTTTGTTGTAACGAAAGGCTCTCCCAGCTTCTGCAGCATGTCCTCCGGCATTCCGATTCCTTGATCCTTGAAGGAGATCTTGAGGACCTGATCCGCAAAGGTCAGATGAATCTGAATGACACCGCCCCCCGGCATGGCTTCTATGGCATTTTTCAAAAAATTAATGAAGGCTTGCTTCAGCTGATTCTCGTCGCATTCGATATGGATGTGCTCAGCCGCATAGGACGCCTCAATCTCGATGTTTTTCAGATGGGCCTGCGATTTAAGTAAGGTAACGACCTGCTGCAGGGCACTGACGATATTTTTCTTTTCAAACTTTTCCTTCTTTGGCTTGGACAATAGGAGCAGCTCGGTTACGATGCCTTCCATCCGCTCTACTTCTTCGGCGATAATGTCGATATATTCCGGTTTTTTGCTGGTTTTCATCAGCTTGATGAAGCCTTTAATCGTAGTTAACGGATTTCGAATTTCATGAGCGATTCCCGCGGCCAGTTGGCCGGCGATGGACAGCTTTTCGGAGTTGACCAGATGCTCCTGTTCCTTTTTTCGATGGGAGACATCGCGGATAATGGTATGCACGGCTTTCTCGCCTTGATAAATCGTAGGGATGGAGAAAGTTTCTGCTATGAAGGCTTCGCCGTTCAGCTTCAGCAGAACTTGTTCAGCCAGGTCGGCGGTGTGACCTTCTTCTACCTGTGTGATACGGGATTTGTTCATATCATGATAATCGGGATGGACAAAAGAGTAGGAAGGAATCTGAATCAATTCTTCCTTGCTCGTGCCGCCAAGTAGCTTGACTAAGGTGTTATTCACATAAGTCCACTGGCGATTAACAGAGATGGCGATTGCGTCCGGCGAATCTTCTACAAGACGTCTGTAGATCTCCTCACGCTGCATGATGTCCTGCTCTGCGTTTCTTCGATCAGTGATGTCTCTTCCTACGCCAATTATTTTTTGCAATTCCCCTTCCTCGTTGCGAAGCAGAGTAATTAACGTTTCCACCCAGACATAATGACCGTGTTGATGCTGAATGCGGCATATGAGGGAGGAGGGTTCCGATTTGTTCAAAAAATTGCTTTCCCGCATATACGTGACATCGTCAGGATGCCAAAAATGCGTGACCGGTTTTCCAACCACATCCTCGGGTGTGTAGCCCAACAGCTGCTTCACACTCGGCGATATGTATCGCAGGGTCCCGTCCGGACTCATAAATACAATCAAATCCCGCGCATTCTCAGAAATGAGCCTGTAGAGCTCCTCGGTCTTTCGGAGTTTTTGGGTGTTCTCTTTGAACCTCGTAATGTTTTTTACGATACCGTAAACGCCCTCCATACGCCCGTCTATGATCATGGGAATGAGGATGATGCGGAGGAACTGGAGGGATCCGTCCTTATGATAAGCCTGAACCTCGAAGTCTTGGCAATCGCCTTGCAGAGCCCAACCAAAGTGCAGCGTATAAGTAGCGTAGTTTCCCGGAGCAAAACTTTCCTTCCCCCAAAATTGCTGCTGTTGAAAAAGCTCTTCCTCGGACCAACCCAGTACGTCGGCTACCGAGCTGTTCATACTGAGCAGCTTGCCTTGTAACGATACGATAAAAATAAGATCAGGATGGTTCTCGAACAAGGAACGGTGCTTTTGCTCGCTTTCCTGAAGCTGCTTTTCGGTTTCTTTCTTTTCGGTGATATCGATGGCTTGAGAGACAATGAAGAGCGGCTTGCCGTCTGAATCAGACAGGAGGCTTAATTCAATAAGCGCCCAGATCAGACGTCCTTCCTTATGGATATATCTCTTGACGGTTTGGTGCGTAGCAAAGGTGCCTTCTGCGATTCGCTGGCTGACAGTAGAGCTCAGATCCAGGTCGGCGGGGAAGGTGATATCCCGAAAGCTCATCTGAAGCAGCTCTTCTCTTGTATAACCGATCATACGGCAGAACGAGGGATTCACCTCAACGAAATTACCTTCTAAGGTAAGTAATGCTTTGCCGCTCAGCGATTGAAAAAAAGCATATTCATATAACTCTGATTGGTTATAAAATGGGTTCATGGTCATGATGTATCTTCTCTCCTGAGTTGCTGTGAATGGGAAACCATAGCTCAAGCGCTGCTTGAGAAAAATAAGCTAGAAGAAAATGAGTACTTAACTTATTTTAGGAAAGAGAACGAGATTATTCAATAAAATTTCTTTCCATTAGGTAATATTTATATAATGGGTATGCCGCAACATCTTATTCCATTGAGTTCCGGGCCGTTTAACGCTTATAATATAAGAATAATACAGCTAAAAGAAAAGGTGTCATGCATGAGTATATTAAACGTAGAACGACTCAGTCACGGCTTTGGAGACCGCGCGATCTTCAATGACGTCTCTTTCCGCCTGCTTAAGGGCGAGCATATCGGACTTATCGGGGCGAATGGTGAAGGTAAATCGACCTTCATGAATATTATTACAGGCAAGCTTCAGCCGGACGACGGCAAGGTGGAATGGTCGAAGCGGATGCGCGTAGGCTACCTCGATCAGCATGCTGTGCTGAGCAAAGGACAGACGATCCGCGATGTTCTGAAGGGAGCCTTCCAATACTTGTTCGATATGGAGCAAGAAATGAACGATATGTACGCCAAAATGGGCGAAGTATCGCCGGAAGAGCTGGAGAAGCTGCTTGAGGATGTAGGAACGATTCAGGATACGCTGACGAATCAAGATTTTTATATGATTGATGCGAAGGTGGAGGAAACGGCCCGCGGTTTGGGCTTGACCGACATTGGACTCGAGAAAGATGTACATGATTTGAGCGGCGGTCAGCGGACGAAGGTGCTGCTGGCGAAGCTGCTTCTCGAGAAGCCGGATA
Source organism: Paenibacillus hexagrammi (assembly GCF_021513275.1). Classification (NCBI taxonomy): domain Bacteria; kingdom Bacillati; phylum Bacillota; class Bacilli; order Caryophanales; family Paenibacillaceae; genus Paenibacillus; species Paenibacillus hexagrammi. Next base: position 6,426,444 of record NZ_CP090978.1, read on the forward strand.
TTCTGCTGCTTGACGAGCCTACCAACTATTTGGATGAGCAGCATATCGAATGGCTGAAGCGATACCTCCAGGAGTATGAGAATGCTTTCATTCTGATCTCTCACGATATTCCGTTCCTGAACAGCGTTATCAACCTGATTTATCATATGGAAAATCAAGAACTGAATCGCTACGTAGGCGATTATGAGCACTTCCAGCAGGTCTATGAGATGAAAAAGCAGCAGCTGGAGTCCGCTTACAAGCGCCAGCAGCAAGAAATCGCGGACCTGAAGGATTTTGTAGCCCGCAACAAGGCCAGCGTAGCAACTCGGAACATGGCGATGTCCAGACAGAAGAAGCTGGATAAGATGGATGTGATTGAGCTGGCGAAGGAGAAGCCGAAGCCGCAGTTCAACTTCAAGGAGGCTCGCACATCCGGCAAGCTGATCTTTGAAGCGAAGGGGCTTGTCATCGGCTACGATTCTCCGCTGTCCAGACCGCTGGACCTGCGAATGGAACGCGGCCAGAAGATTGCCCTCGTCGGGGCCAACGGGATCGGTAAAACGACCCTTATGCGCAGCATTCTGGGCGAGATCAAGGCGCTCTCCGGTTCTGTAGAGCTGGGTGAGTTCCTGCATATCGGCTACTTCGAGCAGGAGATGAAGGAGGCTAACTACAACACCTGTATCGAAGAGGTGTGGAACGAGTTCCCATCTTTCACGCAGTTTGAAGTGCGCGGGGCGTTGGCCAAATGCGGTCTGACGACCAAACATATCGAAAGTAAGATTGCCGTCCTCAGCGGGGGCGAAAAGGCGAAGGTTCGTCTGTGTAAGCTGATCAACCGCGAGACAAACCTGCTCGTACTCGATGAGCCGACGAACCATCTTGACGTGGATGCTAAGGATGAGCTTAAGCGTGCGCTTAAAGCCTATAAAGGCAGCATTCTGTTGATTTCCCACGAGCCTGAATTTTACCGCGATGTCGTAACGGATACTTGGAACTGCGAATCCTGGACGACGAAAGTATTTTAATCGGCGAAATTGTATAAGTTTATTAGTCTAAGCTTGTCCGCGCATATAGGCGGGCGGGCTTTTTTGCTGTAGGAAGAAACCGAAGTCGGGGGCTCCGCCGGCCAAATTACTCAGTCAATTCGAGCGTGATGCATGGAGGGCGGACCTCGCTTTTGGAAGCTCCATTTATCAGGGGATGGTGCAGCTAGCGCGCTTGGACAAACAAAGAGGCCCGCAGCAACGGGCTACGGGCCTTAAGTGTATATATGATTAAAGGGGGTCGAGATTTATTATAGGCCTCGAACCTTAAAGCCAGATGAAAAACACATTTCATTTTGTTTACAGGAACATGTCGGAAAGATAGGGGACATTTCTCCTTAACTCATCTCATCTCATGGAAGTATCTAAAAGGTCCTCAATCCCTTGGAATTTAGGGATGAGGACCATAACGTTCGGTAGCTCATTGTTACTTTACGGCCGGTTGAGGGCTGATCAGACCAAGCGTCTTCGCAGTGGAAGCTTGGAGCTCACGAGCGAGATCTGGATTCTTCTGCAGCGACACACCGTAGGAAGGAATCATTTCCTTGATCTTAGGCTCCCACTCTTTGATCTGCTGCGGGAAGCATTTGGTCATCACTTCGAGCATAACGGAAACTGCGGTAGAAGCACCGGGGAAGCCCCCAGCAGCGCGGCTACTGAGCCGTCAGCTGCGCTGATAACCTCTGTGCCGAATTGAAGGGTTCCTTTACCGGCAGCTGTATCTTTAATGATTTGGACACGCTGGCCGGCAACGAGCAGATCCCAATCCTCGCTTTTTGCATCCGGAACGAATTCGCGCAGAGCTTCCATGCGCTGCTCTTTCGAAAGCATAACCTGCTTGATCAGGTAAGTGGTAAGCGAAAGGTTCTTCATGCCTGCGGCAATCATGGTTAACAGATTGTGCAGCTTTACGGAAGTGATAAGGTCGAGCATGGACCCGGTTTTCAAAAACTTCGGTGAGAAACCAGCGAAAGGTCCGAACAATAACGATTCTTTGTTGTCAATAAATCTGGTGTCAAGATGCGGTACGGACATCGGAGGCGCGCCAACCGGTGCCTGACCGTATACCTTGGCGTGATGCTTGGCCACAACCTCCGGATTTTTGCACACCATGAACAGACCGCTAACAGGGAAGCCGCCGATGCCTTTGCCTTCGATAATTCCTGACTTCTGCAGCAGGTGCAGACTTCCGCCGCCGCCGCCGATAAAGACGAATTTAGCCGAGTGGCTTTCCACAGCTCCGCTGCCGCTGCGCACTTTCAGCTTCCATGTGCTGTCACTGGCGCGTTTGATGTCATCTACGCTGTACTTGTATTTGATATCGACGCCTTTGCTTTGCAAGTGTTCAAGCAATCTACGCGTTAAAGCGCCAAAGTTAACGTCCGTCCCGGCTTCGCTTCTTGTAGCCGCAATCGGTTTATTAAGTTCCCGGTCTTCCATCATGAGCGGAATCCATTCCGCGAGTTTGCTCGGGTCTTCGGAATACTCCATCCCGTCAAACAGTGGACTTGTAGACAAAGCCTCAAAGCGCTTTTTCAAGAAGGTAACGTCTTTCTCTCCTTGTACAAAGCTCATATGAGGCACAGATGCGATAAAGTCCCGCGGATTCGAGATCAGCCCGCTATTCACCAGATAGGACCAGAACTGTCTGGATACTTGGAATTCTTCGTTGACCTTGATTGCCTTGGAAATATCTACGGAACCATCCGATTTCTCCGTGGTGTAGTTAAGCTCACACAATGAGGAGTGTCCAGTACCCGCGTTATTCCATTCGTTAGAGCTTTCTTCCCCTGCTTTTTCAAGCTTTTCAAAAATTGTGATTTTCCAGTCCGGCACTAATTCTTTCAGCAGAGCCCCTAAAGTTGCGCTCATAATTCCGGCACCAATTAAGATAACGTCTGATTGTGTTTGTCTGTTACTCATGTTTACCGTCCTAACACGCTAATATTTGAAGGAAAGATGGCAGGCGCTCCCGTTCAAGCTTGTTGCAGCAAGCCGGGATGCGCCTCATCAATGCCTTGTCTAGATCGATCAAAAACCTTTACATAGTGTATCACTAATGCAAGTAGATTCATATATTTACTATTATATGATAGTTAGTTTTGATTTAAAAGACGGTAAATTCAGTAATGAACGGCTGTCAGGCAGAAGTAAGAAAATGTTCACAAAAGGCTGTACCTAAAAAACCAAGGCCATGAACCGTAGGTGTACACGGTAGTGGCCTTGGTTTTGCATATGGAAGTGCATCATCTGACACGGTTCATCACGTTTGATTCATATTCAGTAACGAAGTTTTGTGGATAACTCGCCCGAAAATCATACCTTATTCACAGGGTTATCCCGACCTCTGTATATAATGTGTATAAGTTTGTGGATAACTAGGTAGTTATCCTTGTTTCGCATTACTCCGCAGACGAGTCAGCTGTTCCAGTACAAGCGCTTCGCGGGCTGCGGCAGCTTCCGCTTTCATGGATTGCTCCAATTCAAACTGAGCCTCTTTATGCTTGATCATATCCTCAATCCGCTGAAATCCGCGCAGTGCTGAGCCTGTCTCCAAGCCTGGGAAGGCATTTGAGCTGGAACAGCTCCGTGAGGCTGCATGGGACTCCATCTTCTGCGACCGGCGCATCAATTCCTCCCGCTTTGCCTGCATGGCGGCATATTCCGCTTCCGCTTGCTTCAGCTGCTTTTCTAACACGGCTGTACGCAGCTTGGACGCTTCATAGCACTGCGTGTACTCCGCCGTTTTTTCCAAGTAAGCCAGCTTCGCTTCAATGGCTTCCGCGCCTCAGCTTCCCGGTAGTCCGCCATGGCTGCGCCGGCTCTCTCCTCGCATTGCTCCGCCAAGCGGCTGCTGCCGGCGATTTGCTGCTCCCACATCCGCTGCGCTGCGGCTTCCTTTACAAGCTCCTGCTGCAGAGCTTCGAGCTCTTCTTTGCTGCTTCGCAAGTACTGATTCATCATCATTTCAGGCTGCTCCAGCTTATCGAGCGCCTCATTCATGGCTGCTTTGGACACGTCCATGATTCGTTGTAAAATTCCCATATAGGTAGCCTCCTTTAGTGTGATCCATTGAGTTCCATTTCATCCGAACATTTATAAATACGACATGTAGCTATCTTTGGGGATGATCCAGCTGGCAATGAAATATGCGAGCAAGGTGGTGCCAAAGCTGCAAAATGCGGCGATGACCATGAGGATTCGAATCACGGTGGCGTTAATTCCAAGAAACGCTGCAAGCCCTCCGCAAAGCCCGGTAAACCATTTGTCTGTAATCGAACGTCGAAGTTTATTCATTGTCATGCTCTCCTTTGTGTATGTGATATTGACGAATAGATTCTTGGATGTTGGTAATGTGGTTCGCTGCTTCATGAATCTATTGTAGTATGAGGAGCTCGCGGCCAAAACGGACTGATGGCGGTTTTTGCTCCTAGCCTTAAGGCGGGGGAAGGCTCCTTCCTTGGGAGGGTATAACGCAAGACTTCACACCTCCAAAGAAAGGCAGGTATAATGGATTTTAATGACCAAAGGTTAATTGTAGTGCTGTAAACGTGAGGGGATTAGCGGCTTGCAGCAGCTGAGACTGTCGATTAAGGGAAATGAACGGCTCCGTAGTTTTCGACCTTACTTTATCGACAAACTGAGCTGCTTATCAGCTGGTCCTGACGTCGGATCGTATCCGCTCCCTATGGGAGTTCGGTGCCAACGGAATGGAGTGAATGGTTTGAACCAAGGGATACATCAGCGGAAAAGATTAAACACGGAAGAATTGGCAGAGATCAAAGCTCTAGCCGAGATATGCAATTTGCAAGAGGGCATTGACATCAAATTAAATTGGGGTGTACTGACGGATCGTTCGGAACAATCGGGGGTCCGAATGATTTTCTGTATTACGATCAGGGCCGTCTTGTAGGCTTCCTGGCTGTATTCAGCTTTCAATCAAGTGAGGCTGAGCTCACCGGCATGGTCCATCCCGACTATCGCCGCCGCGGCATCTTCAGCGGTCTGCGTCAAGCCGCCATTGCTGAATGCAGCCGCCGTGACATACCGAACGTGATCTATATCAACCAACGCGGTTCAGCTAGCGGCAAAGCTTTTCTCATGCGTATAGAAGCGGCCTACAGCTTCTCTGAATATGTCATGGAACTTGCTGCTGAAACCAAGAAGACTTACGAAGACAGCCTGGTGCTGCACTCCATTAAGCTCAGGCAAGCGGGGCGGCATGACATAGAGCTTCTGGTCCATCTCAACATGCAAGGTTTTGGTATGAGTGAATCCGACACCCGGGAATATGTGCTTCAAACGATGGAGGGCGGTAAAGAGCGTACGTGGATAGCGGAGTTGGCGGAGAGCAATGAGCCGATCGGCAAGATTGGCGCTATGGTGGAAATGGACGGTTCCTCGTTCATTTATGGTTTTTGCGTACTCCCTGAGAAGCGGGGCAAGGGCTACGGACGCCAAATTCTGCGAGAGACAATTGACCTTTTGATAAAACGCGGGCAGACAGGTGCTACCAAGCTAGAGGTTGCTGTGGACAACGAGGGCGCATTGGGGCTCTATGAATCCTGTGGCTTTGTAACCGTCAGTGCGAACGACTATTATCTGGATAAAAGTAATACTACTAGGAAGTAAAAGAAGGATAGGGCGCAGAGGCCAAATCTGCAGCTCTATCCTTCTTATGTTTGTAAACCTTACAAAAGGACTAACTCACATATAAGCAAGCTCGCACTCCTGACTGATCAAAGTGCCTGTGTTTCGGCCTTCGCAGATTTCCTTCATCGATCCGGGTTTGTCGAAGTTGAATACATGAATCGGCAGATGATAATCTCTAGCCAGAATGAAGGCCGATTGATCCATCACCTTCAAATTGTGGTGAATGACATCGTTGTAATGTAGTGATTTATACTGAACTGCGTCCTGATGATGCTTAGGGTCTTTGTTGAACACCCCGTCTACACCCTGCTTAGCTACCAGAATCGCATCGCAATTCACTTCGATCGCTCTCTGGACCGAAGGATAATCGGTGGTAACGTAGGGCTGTCCATTGCCTCCGGCAAAGATGACAATATACCCTTTTTCCAAATGATGAATGGCTCTCAGGCGGATGAAAGGCTCTGCGACCGAGGCGACCGGTATGGCGGTCATTACGCGGACTTCGGCATCTGTCTTCGCTTTCAGCACGCCGCGCAGCATCAAGCTGTTGATGACTGTCGCCAGTGTGCCGATGTTATCGGCTTCGGCCTTCTCAATTCCCCAGCTTTCACCCATGTTTCCACGGAAGATATTGCCTCCCCCGGTGACAATGCAAACCTCTACGCCCATGCCTATCACGGTCATGATTTCTTCAGCAATATGGTCGAGACTGCGCGGATCAAATCCGAATTCGCTGCTTCCTGCCACAGCGCCGCCGCTAAGCTTGATCAGAACTCTTTTGTATCGCATGGGTTTCTCCTTCTCCGCCTTATATATTTCCTATTTTAGCTAGAAGGCAGTTGGAAAGCAACTTCCGCATCCGGGGCTTTAGAGTAATCCTGAGCAGTAGAGCAGTCCGGAGCAATGTAGAGGAATCTAGGGTAATCTGGAAATGTCCAGTCTAGGATGAACTACGAGTTGGGCTTCTTGAAAGGCACTCTGAAATGAACGATCAAGCCCGCGAGTACGAGGAGCATGAGTGAACCTAGCGCTACTCGGCTTGCGTGATTGCCTGACTCCGCAAGAGCCCATGTGATGGAGCCGTATAAAGCAGGACCTACGATCGAAGATACCTTGCCTGAAAAAGCGAATAGCCCGAAGAATTGGCCGCGCTTGTTCTCCGGCGTCAGCTCGACGATGAGTGTGCGGGAGGTTACCCACATGGCCCCCATCGATACCCCGTACAAGCTCCCGGCTATCCAGAAGAGGCTTTGACTTGTGGCAAGCGACGCGATCGCGATGGCAGCAAGCAGAATGAAGGCAACAGCAGCGACAGCACGTTTTGAGCCGAATGCACGCGCACAGTAACCGAATAAGAAGGAGCCGACAACGCTGGACACGGTAGAGACGAGATAGAGGAGAATAAACTGCCCGGTCGTAAAGCCCATCACGGTATTGGCGTAGACGGCCATTACGGCGATCGCCGTTGCAATCGCATCGTTAAAAAAGAAATAAGCGATCATAAAAAAGGAAAGCGCCTTGATACTGCCTAGCCTCCTTGAATGTCGTCCAAATCTCGAGATAGCCGTTCCAGAGGGAGGTAGGCTTTCGGTCGATCGCATTCCCTTGTGAGGGTGCAAGTGAAGCCTTTTCCTTATAGAACAAAAGAATGGGCAGCGAGAACAGCAAGAACATCAGCGCACTGGGGATGAACGTATTCTCATAATGCTTATCCCCGATCAATGGATATACAACCAGCCCTACTAACGTTCCAAGATAGCCTACCGCGACACCGATTCCTGATATTACGGGCAGCTCGCGGGCATTGCCTAGATCCGAAATCATCGAATCATAAAAGATCAGGCAGGAGTTGTAGAAAAATTTGGCGATCATGAAAAAAAGAATAACACCTAGAATCGCTGCGTTTAGCCCGGCAATTTGTAGATGTGTATGCCAGAGTGAGGAAGCCCCCATAACGAGCGTTGCTGCTACGCAAATCAAAGTAAAGGGAATGAGATACGCCTTCTTCTTGCCGGTCCGATCAATCCATACGCCGAATAGCGGGGAGAGCAGGACGATGAACAAGGCTGAAAGCGAATTCGAGTAGGTGATAAATGTGCTGGCGATCTGCTTCATGGCTTCACTTTTGCCTAGGACGCCGGATAAGTAGAAAGGGTAGAATACGGTCACAATGTTGGAAGAGAAGATGGTGTTGGCGAAATCGTACATGGCCCAAGAAAAAATAGGGAGAGAGAATAGCAAGCTCCAGGCCGTACGGGCTGAGGCGATATTGGAAGCAGGCTCGTAACGTGTCACTCAGGTCACACCTTTCTTTGTGCGGACTCGCTGAACGCCCTCTTGGAGCAACGCATTCACGAGGAGCCCAGTTTTCGGTCACGGGATCAGCGGAGCGCTCCTTCTAGTATATTGGCCGCTGCCAGCAAAAACTCCTCCCACTTCGCCTCGAAAAAGAAAAATTCCCGTCTGCTGCGGCAGAACGGGAATTTTAAAGTCAACTTAACCTCTGATGGAGGTCAATTATTTTCGGAAAACCTCGATAGAGGTTTATCTCAAATTTACTCGGCTTCGGCTTCGGCGTCCGTATCTTGCGTATCGTGGCTTCGTTTGATTTCCACTTCGATCATATCGAGGTTTTCCTTCATGTCGGAAATCTGGATGCCGCTTCGCTCCAGCGCGGAGGAGAGGAACTCTTTGTCTTGAGCCGGGAAGATGTAGGCGTGATGGCTTCTGGATTCGAGCAGATGCTTGGCGACATCGACCAGGCGTTCCATGGTGAATGGCTTTTTGAGATATTTCTCTACTTCTTTCTCGTGATAATCGTGCGGCGCTTCCAGGGCGGTAGAGACGATTACCGGCGTTTGTGCATATACCGGATGGCGGTAAAGCTCGGCCAGGAAATCCCATCCTGTTTTGGCGCCTTCCAGCAGGATATCCACGATAAACAGCAGCGGGCGTTCTCCCGGCTTGCGCTGCAGAGAGAGAATTCCTTCTTCTGCAGAGCGAAGCTGCATGGAAGGGAGGTTGAATTTATTCAGTGCAACTGGATGAGTTTGGCCAAATTATCGTCATCCTCGAAGATGACGATTTTTCCATCCATGGAGGAGAGCTCGAACTCATCCAGCTCCAACGTAAAGGTCGATCCTGCGCCCATTTCGGATTGGAAGCCGATCGTGCCATAGTGGCCTTCGACAATCTCTTTGACAATAGCCAGGCCCAGCCCTGTGCCGCCGATTTGGCGTCGGTCGGTGTTATCGACACGGAAGAACTTCGTAAACAATTGCTCGCGAGCATCTTCGGGAATACCGAGACCGTAATCCTGTACGGATAATGAAACTTTTCCTTCTGACGAAGTTACATGCACATCGACCCGATCGGCTCCTGGGGAATATTTGATGGCGTTGCTGATCAAGTTATGCAGCACTTGACGCAGCCGGTCTACATCACCGCGTACCCAAAGCTCTGGGGACATATGATGAATGTTAATCTGGTGCTCCTTGCTGTGCCACTGATCTACGACTTCCTGCACCATAGGGACCAAGTTGACAGGTGAGAAATGATACACCTGCTTGCCCGATTCCATGCGCTGCAGGTCGAGGAAATCGTTGATCAAATTAGAGAGGCGAAGCGCTTCTTTGTGAATGGTATTCATGTATCTCATCTGCTTGTCCTTGCTCAGCTCACGATGAAGCAAAATCTCGATGAAGCCAAGCACGCTGGCAAGCGGGGTGCGAAGCTCATGGGACACGATACTGATAAATTCATTCTTCATCTCATCCACGCGTTCTTCTTCCGTACGATCGCGGAATACGAAGAGGAAACCCTTGTGATCCGTGTCTTCGCCAACGGCGGTAGCATATAATTCTGTGTGCTGCGGTGCGCCTTCATGCTCAAAGCTAAAACGTTGGGTCAAGTAGGGCAGGCTGCCTTCGAGCATCGCTTGAATCGACGAGGTGGCGCCGGTAAAGCTGACCTGTTCAGCTGAAATCGCGTAGCAGCATTGCAGCAGGTTGTCTCCGATATGCTCATGTAAGTTGAAGTAACGGCTCATACGCTGATTGGAGAACAAGATCGTGCCTTCCGAGTCGCACATCATCATGCCTTCATGGGCGGACTCCAATATGCTTTCAATCAGGTCGCGCTGTCCTTCGATCAGCAGCTTCTCCTTTAAGAGCTGCTCGTTCAGCACGGCGAGATGCTCCGATTGCCGGCGGCGTTCTTCGTTCAGTGCTTGCGCATAGAAAGCAAGGCCGAATTGGCGAACCAATCCGCGAGTTAGCCGCTCATTCGTATCCTGGCTTGACGTGTATTTCGTAAGCAGCAGGAAACCGATGACCTGCTGCTTGTCATCATGAAGTGGAAAATACTGATCAAGCGCTTGGGCGGAGCCATCGTGGAGTCCACGTTCACTGCCATTCAATTCACGAAGACGGCTAATCGGCTTGTCCTCATCAAAGACCCGCTTAGCAGGACCGAACAGTGAGGTTTCCAGACGAGAAACGTACTGCTGGGGATAGCCTGCCGAATAAATGACCTCAAATTGGACAGGGCTCCGGTCGTCGTGCTTGATCACCACCAAGGCGCCATCCATCGCAAGAGAGTCCAGTAAGGCCGGGACGGAATGGTCGAGAAAATCGTTGATCTCCACAAATCCCGTCAGCTTCTCCTGATAGGTGCTAATCAGCTCCAACTCCCGTTCCCGCTCGGAGAGCTTGGCGAGCGTTTCCTGCTGCTCCTCTTGCTGGGCGATGATTTCCTCATTCTGAATTTCCAGGCTTTCCGCCATATACCGATAGGTTTCTTCACTCTTGCGAAGCTCGGTCTCGGCCCGGTTGGCGCGTGAGAAGATCACAGCGGATAAGCCGCCGATGATCAGAGCGACCAAGCTGCCGAACAGTGCAATGGTTCGTGCATAGAGCCCGGCTTTTCTGGAAGCGCTGGAGGCATTGCTCGTAATTTTATTGATGTCATTCAAAATGTTTTCGTGGACGGAGCGGTATCGATCCATCTGCAGCTTGCCGCTGCTAGCCCGATTCTTCGCATCTTCCATCTTTCCGGACTTCACTAGACTAATTTGAGTTGAATAGTAGTTCTGTAAATTATTAATGGCTGGAACTGCCTGGGCTTCTACCAATAGTCGAATGGAGGGATACTTGTCTTCATAGGTTCTTATGGTGGTAAAGGTCATTTTGCAGTTGGTCCTTACCGGAGGTGAAGGGATCCAGATATTGTTCGTCGGCAGTCAGCAAATAACCGCGGATGCCCGTTTCCTGATTCAGCAAGTCAGTTAACAAATTGTTGATAGCCGCTGCAATAGGGATGGCGTCGTTGACGATCGCATTGTTCTCGCGCTCCATATTGCGGCTGGCAATATAGCTCGATGTGCTCACTAGAGCTAACAGGGCGATGATGGCAATGACATAAGAAATAGAGATACGGGATCTCGAAAAGGGCTTCATATGATGAAGGGGTCACCTGACTTTCTGACTAAAATTTAATATCTTTCATATGATCGTGTTTAAATTCGACAGGTTCCGTCAAATTCCTTCAAATTCTTATATGTGTCAGGTTATCTAACATTCAATTGCGTAATATGAAATTGTCGTTTACAATACAGTCAATCAATATTTGCATATATTCAGCTTTACAGCTAGATTGGGGGGCTTTTTGTGGACCCTAGGCAGAAGGGGTATCGGCGAGGGGAGGTCACCATGGTAGAGGACGTAAACAGCAGAATTCCGTCGATAAGTGAAGTTTCACCTTATTTTCAACCTATTGTTTCGCTGCAGAACCAGGAGATCGTTGGATATGAATCATTAGGACGAAGGGTGCGGAATCAGAAGGTAGAGAGCTTGGGTCCTTTTTTTACAAATCCGGATATTTCAGGAGAGGAACAGCTGCGTGTGGATAGGCATGTCAGGGAACTTGCCATTGAAAAACTAGCCCTTGCTGAGGAGACATCCTTGCTGTTTCTAAATCTGAAGCCGTCCTGGATTTATAAAACGTATCAGCGCACCGGTATGCTTCCTACGATTGAGCTGTTGAAAAAATATAACATCAAACCGGAACGCATAGTCATCGAAATCACGGAAGAAGAGTTCAAGGGCAACCTGCAGGAGCTCACGCAGATCGTGCAGCTTTACAGGGAGGCCGGTTGCACCATTGCCATTGATGACGTGGGCAGCGGATTCAGCGATTTCGAGCGGATAGCCAGCCTGCAGCCGAAAATCCTAAAGATTGATCTCCATATCTTGAAAAAAGTGCCACCCATGCAGGCTATAAGGCACTCATGCAGTCCTTCTCCTCGCTGGCGGAGCAAATGGGAGCATCCCTTCTTCTTGAGGGTGTAGAGACGAAGCAGGAGCTTCATCAAGCGCTGCAGAGCGGAGCCAGGTATGTACAGGGCTTCTTGTTCTCCAGAGCCGAGGCGCACTTTCAGCCTAAGGGCACCTTCAAGCCGATGCTGCGAGAGGAAATGAATCTGTACAGCCATGGGGAACTTCAGCGGTACAGTCAACTGCTTCAAATTAAACAAAGCTTAGTGCATGTTGTCGATGCTTCGGTATGTATTTATGATGCAGAGGATGCCGACCGTGTAATTGAAGGTATTACCGGCGCAGTTACCGAATCCTGTATCCGCATTTATATTTGCCAAGAAGATGGATATCAAATTTCGTCCAACTTTTTCCGCGGTCCCCTCGGATGGGAAAGAAGTGAGCAATATCGCGGCTCGAACTGGATCTGGAGGCCGTATTTTATCTCGAATCTATTGATCATGGACATGCATAAGCAGGGGATATTATCGCAGGTTTATACCGATCTGGAGACGTCCCGTTCCATCCAGACGTTTTCCTGCGTGCTAGCGGAGGGATACTACGTGTTTTTGGATTTGCAGTCATGAGGGCATGGGGGTTATGAGAAGTCGATGATTGGATGAACAAATGAAACCCAACGAGCGTGAATCTTGGGCGCGCGTTGTAACCGACGCATGGCGGTGCTCAAACCCCCATCAATTCATCAACTAAAAGAAGCCTTCTGCCTGCGGGTATCGCCTGCAAACAGAAGGCTTCTTTTAGTTGAAAGTATATGTTGTATGACTAGGCTTTGCATTAGATCTCCGAAAACTGCTGAGACCACATTACCTTAGCAACATTCTGGCTCCAATTGTCGTGGAGCAGCTCTCCGTTTAGGCTTCGACCCATTCACGCCGAAGCGAGAACAAATCGCGCAGCTCGTCGGTCGTCAGCTCGGTGATCCAGTTCTCCCCGGTGCCGACGATTTGCTGGCTGAGGCCGAGCTTGCGCTCGATCATCTCATCGATGCGCTCCTCGAGCGTGCCGAGTGTCACGAACTTGTGTACCTGCACATGACGCGTCTGCCCGATCCGGAAGGCGCGGTCCGTTGCCTGGTTCTCGACGGCGGGGTTCCACCAGCGGTCGTAGTGGAACACATGATTCGCCGCCGTCAGATTGAGCCCGATGCCGCCGGCCTTCAGCGACAGGATGAAGATGCTGCGCTGCTCAGCTGCCGGCACGCTGGCATCCTGGAAGTGCGCGATCATCTCATCGCGCGCTGTCTTGGACGTGCCCCCGTGCAAGAACAGTACGGGCTCGCTAAGCTCCTGCTGCAGCACGTGCTGCAGCAGATGGCCCGTCTCGACAAATTGCGTGAAGATCAAGCATTTGTCGCCCTCCTGGCGGAGCTCCTGCACCATCTCGAGCAGGCGCTCCAGCTTGTTGGAGCAGCCGCTCCACGGGGCAGCGAGCCCTTCCTTGAGCATAAGAGCAGGGTGATTGCACACCTGCTTGAGCTTCGTGAGCGCGGCAAGAATGAGGCCGCGCCGCTCCATCGCCGAGAGCTTATCCAGCCGCTCGAACATGTCCTGGATGTAGTTCTCGTAGAGCGAGCCCTGCTCGGCTGTTAACGAGACGAAGGTCTTGGACTCGTTCTTCTCCGGCAGATCCAGCTGAATGGCTGGGTCTTTCTTGACGCGCCGAAGCAGGAAGGGCCGGATCAGCTTCTGCACCTTGTTGATCGTGTCCGTATCGCGGGTTCGCTCGATGGCGTTGACGTAACGATGCGTGAATTCCCGGATCGTGCCGAGATACCCCGGATTGGCAAAATCGAAGATCGACCACAGTTCGGTCAATCGGTTCTCAATCGGCGTACCTGTCAGCGCGATGCGATGGTAACCGTCGAGTCGGCGAATCGCGGAAGCCTGCTTGGTGTAGGCATTTTTTATATTTTGCGCTTCATCCAGACAAATGGAGTTCCAAGAGATGGCGGACAGCTCAGCTTCATCCAGATGAGACAGCGTGTAGGAAGTCAGGACAAGGTCGATGTCTTTGAGGTTTTCCTTAAAGGCGTCCCCCTTTAACCGCTGCGGGCCGTAATGCAGATGCACGTTCAGCGTCGGGGCAAACCGTTTGAGCTCCATCTGCCAGTTGCCCAGCACGGAGGTCGGGCAGACCAGAAGGGAAGGGGTTTCCGGCTTCTCCCATTCTTTGACGGAGAGCAGATAGGTAATCCATTGGATCGTCTTTCCGAGACCCATGTCGTCGGCCAGACAGCCGCCGAGTCCAAAGCGTCTCAGGAACAGGAGCCAGGAGATGCCGTCCACCTGATAGTGGCGCAGAGAGCCGCGGAAGCTAAGCGGCGGCTCGGTACGCGGGATTGTCGAGGTCTGGGTGAGCTGGTCGATCATGTGCCGAAGCTGTTCGTTCAGCTCGACTTCCATCTCCAAGTACCGCATCGCGTCCGGGTCGTCTTCTTCCGGTATCAGCCCCGACACATCGCCGGAGAGATGCAGCTCCAATACATCGCGGAAGGACAGGCCCTTCTTCTTCTGCATCTGCTTCATAATCTGCTCGACCTGCGCCATGAACTGCGGGTCGAGCTGAATCCAATTGCCGCGAATCTGCACGAGCTTGCGCTTCTCTTCCAGCAGCTGACGGAATTCGTCCTCCGTCAGCTCAATGTCACCTAAGGCCAGCTTCCAGTCGAACTGCATCAGCTGGCCGAGCCCAAACATCGTCTCCCGGGCTGCGCCGACGGGAAGACTTGATCTTCGCGCGCAGCCGCGGCTTCAGCTTGCGGATGCGGTCCCACCAGGCCGGGAGGAAGACGCTCGTCCCGGCCTCTACCAGCCGGACGCTTCCCTCGGCGAGGAAGCGCCAAGCCTCCTCCTCCGTCAGCTGCTGACGGAGGGTGCCGTCCCCCGCATCCAGCCAAGGCAGGATGCGCAGGCACTTCGCCGCGTCTCGCTCGACGCGGCCCAGCTCCGGCTGCCACGCCTGAGGCAGCGGCAGCTCGCCCGCCGCAGGCTCGCCCTGCGGCGTGACCGTGCGCAGCACGTCCGGCGCCAGCCGGTCCTGCAGCACGACGCGCAGCTGCCAGCCGGGCGTGCTGCGGGCCAGGTCGGGCTCGACGAGCTGCAGGCAGGTGCGCATCGGCGAGCGGTCCTGGCGCCAGCCGATGGCGACGAGCCAATCTTCCTCGTCGAGCCAGAGATCGGCGCTCAGCTCGCCGCGCCGCATGAGCGGGTAAGCGGTCTCGAGTTGGCGCAGATTGTCCTTCATGAGTCCGTCGGATTCAACCCATTCGGGAATGAGCGAGTGAATCCAGGCCAGATTCGTGGGCGTCTCGAGATACTGCAGCTCCTCGGGGAGCTGCAGCTTCCAGCCGATCTGACCGGTTTTCCATTTATCGTAATCGGGCATAAACCGCCCTTCTGCGAGCGCTTCCTTCACAGCCGGAGCCAGCAGCATCAAATCCTTGCATTCCTGCGCCCATTCCAAATCCAGATGCTGCGCCGCCCGCGGGCTGCTGAAATAATCCAGCGCCTCGAGCGGCTGCAGCTCGATTCCTTCCCGGTGCTGCCACTCGCTCGGCTCGTAGAACGTGCCGTAGAAGGAGGCCCGATGCCAAGCGAACAGCAGGTGCTTCAAATCGAGGGCATCCCAGACGCCCCCGTTGTCGCGCGCACCCCAGATAAACAGATTGCCGCTCGGCATCGAACTGAGATGAACAGTGAGTCTGCTAGTTTCAATCATCGGATCCACTTTCCTTTCTTCAGCTCTTCCTGGAAGGCGCGCAGACGGGAAAATTTATCGGATAAGCGGTATACATAATGCTCCCATCGGTCTTCCTGCCCAAGCTGCTTGTAGAAAGCATGGAGCTTTTTTAGCAGACGAACAGCCGTTGTATAAGACGCGCGGTTCTTCTCCAGAACGGCGCGCTCCGCAGCTTGATGATAGAGCGGCAGCAGGAGCTCGGCGTCGTGCTCCTCAATCGCCTTTAGCTCCATTGCGTAGAGACTGAGCGGAGAAATCCGGTTAGCGAGCTGTAAATCGACCCACTGACGATACCGTTTCGTGTGGAGCAGGTACGCCGTGTAATAGTAGTAGGAGCGCGGGAGAAGGGACTCCATCACCTGCACCCATTCCGCGTCGGAATCCAAATGCTTGGCGGTATCCTGCCAATACTGGCAGAACACGCGGAA
Source organism: Paenibacillus hexagrammi (assembly GCF_021513275.1). Lineage (NCBI taxonomy): Bacteria > Bacillati > Bacillota > Bacilli > Caryophanales > Paenibacillaceae > Paenibacillus > Paenibacillus hexagrammi. Next base: position 6,442,623 of record NZ_CP090978.1, read on the forward strand.
ATCCTCGTGATTCGCTTGATCAACCGTAGGCAGCAGATAACGGAGCCATACCAGCGTCTCTTCCCATTGCTTCGATTCGTAATAATGATGCAAATAGATGAAAAAATCCTTCGTATTCGGATGCTTGAGCGTTGCCAAAAGTCGGAAAGCATCCTCCTTATTGCCTTGTATAATATCAAAATGCGCCTTCGCGATGATGAGCGTGTCTCTTCTGCGGGCTGTCAGCTCTTTCTTGCTGAGCAGCAGCTCGAGGCGCTGGGTTTCTTCCTTCAGCACTTTGGGGTGGTTCTTGAACTCCCACCAGAACAGGCGGTACACAAGCAGCCAATCGATCGGGCTGTCCTTGCCGTGCAGAGCGAATTCGCTAAGCATCTTCAGAGTGGCGTGCCAATGCTTCGGCTCCGCCCGGGTGGATGCTTTCACATCGATAGCTTGAAGCGTCTCCTCCATTCTTTCCTCACACTGCTTCGCGGTGATTTTACAGCCATTCTCATGGTAATAAGAGAGGTAGGAGCTTTTGGTTTCCTGGTAGAACTGCTCGATTTTTCTCATCATGAAGAGAATAATATGCAGCCGGTACACTTCCTGAACGGAAGGTTTCCAGGCGGACGCATAGGCGGGCAGGGTTTCCAGGGCTGACTCATAGAAAGTCTCGATTGACTGCTGATGCGAAATGGAAAAGCCGTGGAATTTGCCTTCAAAGAAACGGTGCCATTCCACAGGCATGGAATCCTCAAGCGGGCTGCTTGGCTTCTCGAGCTTCTTGCCTTGCAGGACGGATGCAGCGCTGCGCACCGTCTTCTTGCGGCTGTGAATGGCCTGCTTCAGCTGCTGCAGGAGCAGCTCAGGGCGTCCATATGGCGCATATAAGCTGAAAAAAGCCGCGGCTATGTGTTTGCAAAATCCATCATAGTTGCAGCTGCACTCACTATGGGTGAAGTCCTCGAGATTTATGATGGTCTCGTGAACCTTTTGTCCTTTGACCCGTGCGTGGATGCTCGTGCCTTGCAGCTCGATATCGCTCACACGGCCTTTATGGTAATACTCCCAGCCATTCTCCAGTATGACGGCGTCATAGTGGTGCTGGACCTGCTTCATTAGGTAGTTCATTCGATTTTTGGGAATCTGCAGTTTCAGCATGTGCGCTTTTTCTACCTCCGAGCCGTACATTCCTTCTTCCATAGTAACAGATTTTTTCCGAAATTGCCCATTTCCATAGTGTATGCCAATGCATCTTTTTTTATAAGTAGGATCAGGTGATTATCCCTGCTTTTCCTGCCTATAATGTGGTAAAGTGATAGATACAGCAAAATGACAGAAGCAGGTTCAGGCTCTAACGGGCAATCCAGCTGTTGGTTCAGCAGACGAGGCGTCTCGAAAGGAGAAACACATATGGGAATTAAATACGGCAGGGAGTATAAGGACATCGTCAACGATTTCATGCGCGGCATCGCGCTGGTAGATGGCTGCTATGATTTATTTGAAATGTCAGAGGAAGAGTGGCTGGAGCTTGAGCCCGAGGAGCAGGAGGAGTGCTTGCGTACGCTGGCCGACGATATTTTTTACGGTCTGGGCAGTACGCCTGTGATGCAAGTGGGGATTGGCTCGGTGCGTCATGATCCGGACAATCATGTGATTAAAGTGCATGATGGAGAGAAGCTGGTTTCGGTCATATATTTAGTCTAGGCTAGTCTAGGCTGACTGGTGATGGGAACTAGCTTTGTCTTCATTTTACAATACGACAACGATTTCAAGGAGTAGTAAGGTTATGCTTTCAGAAGCAAGGAAGGTTCTGCAGCAAGTCTATGGGTACCCCGAATTTCGTGAAGGGCAAAAGCATATCATCGCTAACCTCCTGGAGGGCAAAGACACGCTCGGCATCATGCCGACGGGGGGCGGCAAATCGATCTGTTATCAGGTTCCGGCATTGCTGATGGATGGAGTGACGCTCGTTATTTCACCGCTGATTTCCCTCATGAAGGATCAGGTCGATGCGCTGAACAGCTTAGGTGTATCGGCTACCTTCATCAACAGCACGCTGGAGGCGAGGGAAGTGGAGAGACGGCTTCGTGGCGCGATGCAGGGGGAGTACAAGCTGATCTATATTGCACCCGAACGGCTGGAGTCGGAGCGGTTCCGCGCCAAGATGGCAGCGCTTCAGCTTCCGCTTGTCGCGATCGACGAAGCGCACTGCGTATCGCAGTGGGGGCATGATTTCCGCCCGAGCTATGTCGGGATCGCTCCGTTCATCCGCGAGCTGCCGCAGCGCCCGATCGTAGCAGCTTTTACCGCGACTGCGACAGCGGAGGTTACGGCAGATATCGCCCGTCTGCTGGAGCTTGGCGAGGCAGGCGTCTTTATCAATGGCTTCAGCCGGGATAATTTGGAGCTGACCATTCTGCGCGGTGAGAACAAACGTGATTATATTCTCAATTACGTGAAGGAACACACCCATCAACCAGGCATTATTTATGCGGCTACTCGGAAGGAAGTCGAGGATCTGCATGAGCTGCTGCGTAAAAAAGGCTTCTCAGCAGGGAAATACCACGCGGGCTTGACGGACGATGAGCGTTCGTACATGCAGGAGGCTTTCATCTACGACGATATCCGGGTGATGGTTGCTACCAACGCCTTTGGTATGGGCATCGACAAGTCTAATGTGCGTTATGTCATTCACTACAACATGCCGAAAAATATGGAGGCTTACTATCAGGAAGCCGGACGCGCGGGACGAGACGGCGAGCCGAGCGAATGCATTCTGCTTTTCAGCGCGCAGGACATTATGACGCAGAAGTTCCTGATCGAGCAGAATCAGCTGTCACCGGAACGCAAAGCGAATGAATACAAAAAGCTGCAGACGATGATCGATTACTGCTATTCGCCCCGCTGCCTGCGCAATTTTATTCTGGAGTATTTCGACGAGAAGAATGTGAAGGACACCTGCGGCAATTGCAGCTCCTGCAAGGACGACCGGGATACGGTGGACATCACAGTCGAGGCTCAAAAGATCTTTTCGTGCATCCGCCGGATGCAGGAGCGTTTCGGTATCTCGATGGTGGCATCCGTACTTAAGGGCTCGAAAGCTAAAAAAATTGTGGATTATCGGTTCGACAAGCTGCCGACCCACGGCATCATGCGGGATCTGCCGGAAAAGGAAATTTCTGACCTGATCAACGTGCTCATTTCCGAAGGCTACCTGCAGCTGTCCGAAGGTCAGTATCCGGTCGTGAAGCTGCAGCAGGCTGCTGTAGAAGTGTTGCAGGGTAGGCAGCAGGTGTTCCAGAAGGTTCGCAAGCAGGTTATCAAGGCTGCAGCCGTCGATAATACGCTGTTTGAGCAGCTTCGTCTGCTGCGCAGAGAGATTGCTCAGCGCGAGAAGGTGCCCCCTATATTATTTTCTCCGACAGCACGCTGCGTGAGATGAGCGAGACCTGTCCAACGACTGCTGCGGGTATGCTTCGTATCAAAGGAGTCGGGGAAGTCAAGTTCCGCAATTACGGACAACCTTTCCTGGAGCTGCTGCGCACGTACGCAGGAGAAAGCGAGGCCGACATGGCCGTATACGATTACGAATAGGCGGGGAGTGTGCCGATGGCGAAGGCTGGAAAACTAACTGCTGAGGACTTTATAGCCCGACTGAAGGGGCTGCCTGGTTGGACAGTGGAGGACGGCAAATGGATCGTTCGAAGATACCGTTTTGCCGAATTTATGGCGGGCGTCGACTTTGTCGGCAGGGTCGCCCGTATCGCCGAAGACAACAATCATCATCCAATGATCGCGATTGATTACAAATTGGTCACCGTTCGGTTCACGACTTGGAGCGCTGGGGGATTAACGGATCTGGACTTTCATACAGCCGCTTTGGTCGAGCAGGCATACGGCGAGCATGCTTAAGGGCAGTGACCGGTGCCTGCTGCCTGCTACTGCTACTGCTACTGCTACTGCTACTGCTACTGCTACTGCTACTGCTGCTACTGCTACTGCTACTGCTACTGCTACTGCTACCCGTTGCCCGCTGCCGGCTCCCAGATGGATGAAGCACGCTACGACTCTTGGTCCTGGTAGACCATACAGTGGAAGGCGTCCCAACCTTCGGGAGTCATTTTCTCATAGGTGTCGGTGATGACAAAGCCCTTCCTTTCATAAGTACGTATGGCTCGCTCGTTGCTCACAAGCACCTCCAGGTCGATCTCTTGACCTGGCGCACGCCGCTTGGCCTCTTGCACAATGATACCCATGAACTGGGCGCCGTGGCCCTGTCCGCATAGCTCCGGCCGCAGGGACAGGCCTAGTCGGGTAACTCCAGCCAAGGGGAAGAACTGTGCAAACCCGCTCAGCTTTCCGTCTTGGTCAACGATGGCCGCATACTGATCTCTGCGAATGTCCGGATCCGCAAACTCGAATTCATGCTGGAGCATAGCCTGCCAAGAGGGCCAGTTATAGGTTTCATAGGGCGGGGGATAGATCCATGTACACACTTCTATGCCATGGTCCTCCGTAAAGGGAACGATTTTATTCATATAAGGATTCATTCTTGTATTCATCCTTTTCATATCGATACTAGATCCAAGAGAAGAGGTTCACTGTGGTTACGGCAAAATCGAATATGGCGGAGGTGCAGGCGCCGCTCAAAGGCAATGCCCTTCCGGGTCAGTTTGTTCAAGAAACTGGCATTTCGGGGCGCAGATATGATTTGGACAATCTGAAGGTGTGGCTGACGATACTGGTTGTCATTCATCATGCGGGCCAGCCTTATGGCGGCTCCAATGGCTTTTGGTATTTCAAGACGTCTCAGCAAGCCGACCTGGGACGGTTCTTCTCTGTGAATGCCGGATTCTTCATGAGTTTATTTTTCCTCATATCGGCTTATTTCTTACCGGGATCCCTGGATCGTAAAGGAGCTGCTGCATTTCTAAAAGACCGCCTGGTTAGATTCGGCATTCCGCTGCTTGCCGGCTTCCTCATCATCATGCCGCTGCTGTTGTATGTTTATTACATCCACTATCGCGGATATGGCTTCATCTCATTTTCAGACTATTATTTGAATGTCTATTTCGGTTTAGCAGGCAAGCCATCGGATTGGACGGGGCCGAGCTTTCCCGATTTGCAGTTTGGTCATCTTTGGTTCATTGAGCAGCTGCTCTTTTATTCCGTTATTTATGCGATCATTAGGTTCGCAGTGGGGAATCGGCTGGGAGTTTGCACCACTTTTTTGGCGAGAGCTTGCTGCACAGAACGATCCTGCTGTTTGCACTGCCTACCGCGCTGCTTACCTATTGGGTCCGTATCGAAGCTCCAATTGACCAATGGACAGGACTGTTAGGGTTCATTCAAATGGAATACGCGCATGTCATTCAGTATATCAGCTGCTTTCTATTCGGCATGATAGCTTACCGGAACAAGTGGCTGGATCGGATCCCGCATCGGGTAGGACTGACGTGGCTTTTGCTTGGTATTTGTATCGCCGTTCTCCGCTACTCGACGGACTGGATTCCTTATGCAGGAGGAGGCGCTGGTGCAGAGGCTTTCGTCTATGCAGTGACAGAGACAGCGATGTGCTACGGGTTATGTGTCGGACTCATTTACTTTTTCATCGAAGGGTCTCCGGTACAAACCGCTTGTATCGGATCTTATCGGAAAACAGCTACGGCGTCTACATCTTCCATCTTCCGATTCTCGTAGTCTATCAATATGCGTTGGATGGAATCGAACTGGGTCCGTTTGCCAAATTTATTCTAGCTGCGATATTAGGTGTCGTCACCAGCTATGCCTTGACTTATGTGCTGCGGCGGTTTGCGGTCATGCGGAAGGTGATTTAGCGAAGGAGTTTGGGCTAGGGAAGGATGCAGGCAGTTGTTGCTTCAAAACAAGTTCTATGATTTTTGCGACGCCGTCATTGTCATTGCTGTCCGTAACGAAGTCCGCCAGCGCTTTCAGCTCATCTATGGCATTTGACATAGCCACTTTGCAGCAGGGCAGCGTAAATAGCTCTAAGTCGTTATAATCGTCTCCAAATACTATAACTTGAGGCAAAAAAATAGCGAAGCGGTTAAGCAACAGTGATATACCTGTAGCTTTACTGACGGAGCAGTTCATCATTTGTATCAGTGTTCCGCGGTCAGTGAGCACGACATGTGCTTGCTCTTTAAAGACTTGAATGAGGTCCTGCGGATCTTCAAAATAGGTGATGAGCAGCTTCGTGGCATCTAGAGTCTTCAATACTTCATGGCTGCAGATATGAGGCTGGAAGTGAGAGGTTTGGAATATTTCTTCATCAATAACGCCGTCGTCGGCAAACCATTTGTCCTTTACTTCTACGCTAATACTGCAGTTCGGCATATGGATGCTGCAATAATCCAGTAGCGCTGACGTGACGGACTTGTCGATGGATATATGCGTTTCAAACCCAGTTTGGGCATCTTCAATGAGTGCACCGTTATAGTAAACAAACGAACATATGCTTACAATTTCTTTGGGCAAAATTTGCCTGACGGAACGTGGAGGCCTGGCGGTTGCAACGATGATTTTTATTCCTTGGGCAGCGGATTGGATTAGGGCATCAACGCTTTGACGTGATAGCTGTTTGTCGGAGCGAAGCAGCGTTCCGTCCAGATCAATTACAAGAGCTTTATACAAAGTGGCGACACCTCCTACATAATATCCATTATAAGTTATTCAAAACGCTCTCTATCATGTAAAATATAGCATATGAGATTGGCTAAGGAGGTACATGCATGGCTCAAATCACGGTAAGGGAAGCCCTAGAGAAGGACATTCCTCGGCTAAAAGAACTTATGATCGCTTATATCGTCGACTTCTACGAATATCGGCAGCCCGAAGACAGCAAGCTGGAAGAACTAATCCGTACGCTGCTGGAGCAAAAGGAAGGCGTTCAGTTTGTTGCTGAGACGGAAGAGGGCGCGTTGGTTGGCTTCGCTACGTTATACTTTACATACAGCACACTGCGGGCATCGAAGGTTGCCATCATGAATGATATGTTTGTCGTGGACGCGGAGCGGGACAAGGGACGGCTCAGAAGCTGTTCGCCGCTTGCAAAGGGTATTCGGCCAGATATGGCTATGCCTCGATGTCCTGGGAAACGGCCAAGGATAATTTCCGCGCGCAGCGGTTTTACGATAAAATGGGAGGAGAGCTGGGGGACTGGCTCACATACTCTATCAACCCGACCATCGGGATCGGAGATTAAACGTTATCTAACGAAGGTGGTGCCCTTATTTTGGAAAATATCGTAAGCCAGGCCTGGCTGCTTGGCCAACTGGAAGATGCAAACACGGTCATTGTGGATTGTAGATTCGCACTGGGCCAACCGGAGTCAGGCAGAACGAATTACAACGTGGATCATATACCCGGTGCTGTTTATGTAGATCTGGAAAAAGATTTATCCGGTGCGATTATGGCGCACGGCGGCAGACATCCGCTGCCGGACTTAGGCGCGTTCTCGATCCTTGTGGGCAGCCTTGGTATCGACGGTAACAAGACTGTCGTTGCTTACGACGACCAGGGCGGAGCGATGGCTTCTCGTCTATGGTGGATGTTGCGCTTCCTCGGACATACCGAGGTCTATGTCCTTGACCAAGGCTACTCCGCCTGGAAGGCGGCAGGCCACCCGGTCACTGATGAAGTGCCTGCGGTACATCCGCGCACCTTCTCCCCGAAGGTCAACCGCGCCATGCTGGCCAGCATGGATGAGGTGAAGGATAAGCTCGGACGCGAAGGCACCGTGCTGGTGGATTCCCGCGAGGAGAGACGCTACCTCGGTCTCGAGGAGCCGATTGACGCTGCTGCCGGACATATTCCGGGCGCGCGCAATTTCTTTTGGAAAGGCGTGCTGAATGAGGGCGGCGCCTGGAAATCTGCGGAGGAGCAGCGGGAGCGTTTCGCGGAGCTTCGGGACGCAGAAGAGATCATCGTATACTGCGGTTCCGGTGTAACCGCATGTCCGAACGTGATCGCGCTGCAGGAAGCGGGCTTTGCGAATGTGAAGCTATACAGCGGAAGCTGGAGCGACTGGATCAGTTGGGAAGAGAACCCGATTGCGACGGGTGAGGAGTAAAAGCGAAGAGGCAGAGTCGGACACGAGATGGAGGGCTGTGACAGGTTGCCGGGAGGCGGGCTGCTCACAGCTCTTTTTAGACGTTGTCTATAATGTCATGTCATATATCCAAATGTGCATTTCAAAATGGGAAGTTGTGTATGTTGTTGTTAACATGCCATTCTAAGGGCCGTTGTATAGTTTAGAAGTGCGAAATTTAGAAGGGATTGTACCCTTTGACAAAGGGAATTATCATTACATACACCGAACAAAAGAAGAGAACGGTAAAAAGGACGGAGGTTATGCGCTTCGTGAAGTACGCAAGGTTGCGCCTTAAACCGAGCCAAGCTCTGACAACGGTGTAAAGAAAAAAAACAAAGTAGGAGACGCTAACCCAGTTCACCCATACATTGCCGATGAAGGTGATACCATAGTTTACGTACATAGGCTTCAGTACATAGTCAGTTAACATATAACCGATAGCTAGTATAAAGATAGCCTCTAGCAGCTGGATAAGAAACAGGCTCCAGATCTTCAACGGTAGTTCCTCCTTTCATTAATAACTAAATATTAACATTTGTTTAAGGAAATACCAAGATTGATTGCGCTGATACTATGATTTGTCAGAATACAACAGGACCTAGCGGTGTTTTCCACTAGACCAGTAATTTATATGTAGTTTAGCTGTTCGACACCCATGCTGAGACATCAAGGTCATCACATTGGAGATATTCTATAACATTATAGGTGGCCTAATGTGGCACTAAGAGCAGTGAATAGAAAAGCGTTCTTAAAAGTTTGCTTCATAAACGGTATCTCTCCTTTATAAGTAGAATCATCTTAATAGTATCAATATCACAGAATTTAACACATATAATATATATAGTATGAAATGGGGTTATTTATAATATGTATTAGTAGACTTAGAGTTATTGCTGTCTTGGAACTAACATTAAGCTTGCAGTTTATATTCCTCGTATACGTCTTCATCTTCAGCTCTTCTCACCTAAACATGCTCCTCTATATTTATGGAAAATGCTTTTTTATAGGCCCTATCTTTACTTTCAGTAGTGGTTTTCCTCGCTTTGTGCTTCCTAAGTCCCCCGAGTAAAGTGAAGGGGACGCTTTCACATCTGTGCTAGTAGATCATCAGATACTAGTGTTTTCATTTTCCAGGATTATTTGAAGTCAACGAGAAGCCAACGCCAGTCGCAAATCCCTTTCAATTAGGTCGGCCTTTGGCTGTACTCTTACCATGTTAATTCCAAAAATACCCTTTGTGGTTTATAATAATGTTAGTATTTTCAAGGAATTGCACTTGTTGGGAGGTATCAACCATTTTAACGAAAGTTGCCTCAAGGAATCTACAGAAAATCCCCATCTCGATTGTGTTTATTATTTTATTTCTGTTCATTCTTCAATTCTTCATGCCCTTATTCGTTCCTATAAATGAAATCTATCATAATCGGCTGTCTTACAAACTTATCATCAATAACCGTCATGATCTAAATGTGGCACTGGAGGCAATAAAAAGAGATATTAGCGCCAAACAATTACAGGATTATGTCATTGTTTTAGGGGATTCCGTTTTCTATGGAAGTCCTGGAAAATCGGAAGATGCCTTTACCGCAGTAATTGATAAGGAGTTGACCAATGAACACCCACGGCAGATTTATAATCTATCTTTACCGGCTTCGCAAATAGGAGACATCTATGCCATGCTGTTAAAGTTAGACCAGTACGGGATTTCAACAAACCATCTTATTTTCAATGTCCGATATGCAAGTTTTGTTCCACGCCTCAGCTATGAATCAGCCTTATTCTGGTGGTTGGACGACCTGCGCTCTGTAGATCCAATAGCCTATCAGCGATCGCTGCCTAGTGAAGAGACTGCTCGGCCAAACAACCTTTATGTGAAATTCAAGGGTGAGCTCGAACAAGTGATTTTGCCTTATTACCGTTTATATGCTTATAGAGATTATTTAAATGAAGCCTTGAACCATGCTTGGGCGCGAGGAACAGGCGGAGTTATTCCCAGCGACGAGCTCGGTCCTTCTATACCCTGGTATGAGAAGGATACATCAGACGCTTTGGAGCAATTAGAAATCAAAAGGGCCTTCTCGGACGCTCCCTTCGATTTGTCGGAGCGGAATGTGGACATATACTTTTTGAATAAAATTATTAATCATCAAAAAATGAAAGATACACTGATTGTCATGACGGGAACGAATCATAGTCTTATGAAATCCTTTATCGATATGCCTGGCTATCAAGAAAACGCAAAGAGAATAAACGAATACTTATCTGCTTTGCCCGTGCAATTTTTGAATCTTGAAGGTAAAGTCCCAGATAACCTGTTTACAGATCATACACATTTATTGCCAGAGGGTTATCGGGAACTTGGACATTTCGTATGGGAAGCTTTCACAAACAAGGAGCGGATTCAATCATGATGTTTAATACGCCGGAGTTCGCTTTGCTGCTTATCGTAACTATGATTTTGTATTATGCGGTGCCAAGGACGCGCCTCATGCTTTTAACTATTGCTAATATCCTTTTTTATGCTGTGGTGGGATTGAGGTACTTGCTCCTTTTTGCTGTGGTGTCTGGGATTGTATTTATATGCGCCAGATGCATGAAGAGAGGCAGCAAGCGATTTTTCCTTTGGTTTGGGATTAGCGTATCGCTCATCAATCTCATTTTCTTTAAATATACAGCTTTTATTTTCAAATCTATCGAGCGCTTTTTTTCATTTACACTCGTTTCTCCAGACACGGGCTGGCTGAAGCTTGCACTGCCGCTGGGGATTTCCTTCTATACCTTCGAGCTTATTGCGTATGTAGTCGATGTGTACAAAGAGAAGGTTGAACCAGAGACTTCGATCCTTCGATTTTGGATGTTCATCATGTTTTTCGGGCATATGATAGCAGGACCGATCATGAGGGGATCTGAATTTTTACCACAAATCAAGAAGTTAGCCATCATTCGCTTCCAAATGGGAAATATGAGAATGGGTGTTTTCTTAATCGGCCTTGGACTTGTAAAAAGGTTTTTATCTCAGATCATCTAGCCCCCTATTGCGATAGCTTTTTTGCACATCCGGAATGGCTAAATGGTGCGGAAGGATGGACGGCTGCCGTTCTTTACGCCTTTCAAATTTACTTTGATTTCTCTGGCTACAGTGACATGGCCGTTGGCATTGGGTATCTGTTTGGACTGGAATTAGCCGTGAATTTTCGTACGCCTTACTTAAGCGGCAGCGCTACAGATTTCTGGCGAAGGTGGCATATTACTTTATCTAGTTGGATTAAAGATTACATCTACATTTCTCTTGGAGGATCACGTCACGGCAAACTTCGTCAATATGCAAGCCTATTCATGGCAATGACATTATCAGGTCTTTGGCATGGCAGCAGTTGGACCTTTGTCGCCTGGGGGATGTATCAGGGAGGACTGCTGATCGGGCACAAGTTTTGGGTGACCGCACTCGATAAACTTGGTCTTGCAACTTACAGAAAGTCCTGGTTATATACGACGGTTAGCGTAATCGTCTTTTTTGCACTAACGTGCTTGGGATGGGTATTATTTCGAGTGGAACGATTAACGGATGCTTTAGTTCTTATGAAAAAAATGCTGACTTTTCCAGAAGCCTTTATCTTCCCGACATGGGTGCAAAGCTTTTGGATCGTCATACTGCTGATGATGCTTCTCCATGTAATTGAACATTTAGTTATGAACAATATGAAACAAGTATCGATGAAATGGCATCGTTTTTTTCCTGCTCCAGTAAGAGGTGCGGTCTATACTTTATTCTTAGTTGTGCTGATCCTCTTTTATAAACATGAACAAAGCTCTTTTATTTATTTCCAGTTTTAGATTAATAACGGAGAAGTTGAAATGGCAAGATGGATAGATAGGATTCGAAATTTCGAGGAGTGATTGAGTTTGTTGGAAGAGCTGCGGCAACAATACGATTATATCAGATCGGTAAGGCAAAACATGTTTACGTTCTTAGAAGAGCTGCCCCCTCAAATCTTACATCAAACGGTTCCCGGATTTGGCCGTGGGACGATCATGGGAACCCATGTACATGTTGTTGATTGTTATCAGTTCTGGTTGGGATCTTTCGCGTTTAAGAAGTTAAATGAACATAGGGATATAGCCGTACACGAGATAGATCGAGCCGATGTAAAGTACGTCCGTGAAAAATTTGCGGAAGTGGACGAATTGGTACAGCGGTTCTTAAACGAATATTGCGAGCGGTGGTCTGAGCCTATCGAGCAGGATGAGAGCTGGCAGGGCTACCCGAAGACACCTACTCCTTTACTGCTGCTAACTCATGTGGAAACACATGAATTCCATCACAAAGGCCAAATCGTATCGATGGCAAGAATTCTGGGTTGCCCGCCTCCAGCCGATGATCGTTTAGGCGGACTTTTTACCTGAATCGGTATTGCTGTGAAGAGCCGTAATTGCTGCACAACGAAAAAAAGGCAGAGGAGGCACTACTAACGCCCCCTCTGCTTTTTTCATCCATAACTTACTTCATCCGTTTATTAATAAGGCTAAACTTCGACAGTAACCGTTGAATCAATGTGGCTGTTTCCGCGCGGGTGATGTTGGTTTGAGGCTCCAGCTTTTCACCTGTTCCTTGCGCAAGTCCGCTAGTTACGGTTTTGGCTACATCCTTAGCGGCCCAATCACTAACTTCTAGATGATCCGCGAATTTTCCTAATGCTGAATGGACATTCACGGAAATGCCTTCTTTACCAGCGACATCCATGGCGCGAGATACAAGCACAAGGGCTTCTTCTCTAGTAATTGTCTGATTAGGACCGAATGTGCCGTCTTCATAGCCTTGGATCAAATGGTATTCCACGGCTTTGGCTACGGCGCCGCTAAACCAGTCGCTTGCTGTTACGTCTTTGAATTGGTTCGTTGTTTGATCTTCAGCTAGGCCAAGACCGCGGACGACAATGGCAGCAAATTCAGCACGCGTAATAGATGCATCCGGATTGAAATGGGTGGCATCTTCACCATTGATGACGAGGCGGGAAGCCATATCTTCCACAGCGTCTTTGGACCAATGGCTACTGATATCATCGAACGTTTTTTGGTTGTATATCAGGCTGTAAGTACTGTTAGTCAAGCTGTTAATGGAAGCAAAGTACTTGCCGTCACGTACAGTTATGGTTGTAGGAACATGGTGTACGGTGCCGTCCGGGTTAAGTACTACAGCTGTTGTGATTTTTGAGGCATCTACACCGTCAGGGATTACAATTTCACGCTGCACGTAAGTAGGAAACTTGTCTACAGTCACTGTTTGTTCGCCATGTGAAGCTTGAATCGAGAAGTCGATTGGCGCGCCCGATAACGTAAAGCCTTGGCGGTTCCCGGCAGCTGTAAGCTTGGAAGCTTTGTCTGCAGAGCTGATCTCAATGCTGACATGAACCATAACATCGGAAAGTGGCAAAGTACTTCCGAATTGCGCAGAGACATTGTCGATCGCAATCAGATTTGCCGGAATGTCGTAGGCTGCTATTGGTGTTTCGATACGAAGTGTACCTTGCTTATTTTCCAGCATTTTAACAGATTCACCTGTGAGCACAGCGGATACCTTGTCTGCACTTGTAGTTACGGGGACAATGACCATAGGATTTTCACCTAAAGCAGCAAGCTGATTCGCTAGTTTAGCGTTATCAAGAGTAGCGGTCACCGCTGTACGGTTGCCCTCTTGCGTAGTTGTTGCTGTTGCAATTTGTTCTTGCTTGACCCCGTTTACAATGACAGCGAATCCGGTGTTCGACGGAGAGCTTCCTGCGGAGGCGTTAGAACCGCCTGAGGATTTAGATTTTCTATAAACGTTAATGGTGTAAGTCTTTACGGTCTCGGTTTGTACACTATTCGGCACGCTAACCGTAATTGGGATTTCGTTGGCTCCCACCTTCAGGTTTACAAAAATAGGTGTATTATTCGTTGTGGTTTGCCCATTAATCATTAGTTCAGTATTCGGACTGTACGTGGCTGCAGTTACCGAAACGCCGTATACACCATTAGATACCGTAGTGCTATAGGTCATCACATCCCTGCTAAAAGTAGGGCTAAGATCGCCATCACTGATAATTAAGCTTGCTAGCGCGGGTATTCTTGTATCAATGCCAAAATTCACGGTCGATTGGTTGTTTGCATCATCTGTAACCACGATCGTATAAAGTCCGTCTGCACTTACGGATGCACCATTTTCGAAAGGTTGACCATTTAAGGTCGCTTGGCCTTCGTTAAATGTAATGGTCACATCGTGATTGTACGTTTCTCCTTCAGCAACCCCGCTAATGATCGGCTTGGTTTCATCGGGGGCTTGGCGTGTGATGTTAATCGTATAAAGCTTTGTGGCCCCGCCTTGGCAGTAACAACAAGGGTAATAGAATTGGTACCCACATTTAGGTTGATCGCCTTTGATTCGGTGACTTCACCGTTAATGGATACTGTAGCTGTCGGATCTTCGCTGCCCGCTGAAATGGTGACTGTGCCTTTACTGCTTGGAACAGTGAGGCTGTAGGACTCTTGATCTCGATCAAAGCTTGGCGTTAGCGTCTTGGTCTCAACGGCTAAAGATGTCAATTTCTTGGATATAACTTTCACAGTTCGAACTTTTTCTATGGCTGCGTTATTACTGTTATCTTGTACATTGTAGTGCAGCTCGTAAGTGCCCAAGGTACTGGTGTCAACGGAGCCTGTTACGACTACGCGATCCGTTAAGTCGGAGTCCGTTTCGTCATTAGCGCTGTAGCCAGGCTCTTGATAGGATTCCCCTTGTAGTAGGTACAGGGTTTCATCACCATTTAGAGTTAATTCAGGCTTTTCTTCATCCGCAATGGCAAAGCTGGCTGTAGCTGTTGCTGTCTTCGGGTCATCCATGCCGTCAGTTCGGCCATTATCCTCCACAGTGTATGAAAATTGTGCGTTACCCATGAAGGTTGGGTCAGGACTAAATTCAATCTGGCCGTTCGCCAATTGAACGGTACCACCTGTAATGGACTGTACAGCTGTTATCGTGAGGGTTTGCCAGGATTGTTCATCCGTTGGTCCTACAATGTCATTCACCGTAACATTTCCATAGGGTATGGCGACCAGCGAAGTTCCTTTCGCCACCGTGGTTAACGTATCGTCATAGGCTTCCGGAGCATCGTTTGCTTCACTAACTAAGATGGAAGCTGGAACAGCATCACTTACAAGAGTACCGGCTGCATCTGCACTAGCTTGCACGTTAAAACCAAAGTCAGTGGTACCATGCGCATTGGCATTAGGTAAGAAATTTTAATCCTGCTGCTCCCTCTGCGACGTTAATCATGTCACCATCTATAATTGGTGTCATTCCATCGTGCTGATACAGCGTACCGCCGGAAATGCCGGTGATTTTGAAGTATTCTGTAGTAGCTCCGCCAGCCGCAGTGGGGGTGATTTCAAGACCATCCGTACTAAGTGTATCTTCAAGAGTAGTTGCATTGGTTACTGTTGGCAGGTCTGGGCGTGAAAGAACGGTGAATGAAGCAGTAGCTTCTCCCTCCAAACTGCCGCTATCTTGAATCGTATACGTAAATGAAGCAGTCCCGGTGAAGTCCTGCTCTGGGGTGAAAATAACATGCTGTTTGCTGTCGTCAAGTCTCACTTCGCCACCATCGATTTTCAGAACGGAGGTAACTTGTAAAGTCTGATCGGATTCATTGCTTGGTCCTACACGGTCGTTTACCAGTAAAGTGCTAATTGGTATCTCAAACTCACTAGAATTTTCAGCAATGGGGTCCAAGGTATCATCTGATGCAACAGGATCGTCGTTAACTGCACTAACGGTAATGGTTGCTGTTGCTTTTCCACTCAGACCTGTGCCACTGTCATCAAGGGATGCTTGCACGTCAAACGAGAACGTGCCGCCGGTCTCTGAATTTGCATCTGCAGAGGGGTAAACTTTAAACCGGCTTCTCCTTCAGAGACTGTAATGTAGCTATTATTACCAAGCTCCCACGATCCATCATTCTTATACAGCGTTCCGCCTTGAATATTGCTAATTTTGAAATATTGAACGTCGATACCGTCATTGCTATTTCTTTCGATTTGCAACCCGGACATGCTCTGGCTGTCTTCTTCTGTAGAAGCATCGGATACCGTAGGGATATCTGCAATCGAATCAATGGTAAAGGATACGGTTCCCATGGAAGTTTTAGGGGCAGGTAAGCCATCGGTAGTTCCGTTGTCTGTGATTTGGTATCCAAAGCTTGCCGGTCCATTATAGTTAGGAGTAGGGGTGAAAACCATGTCACTACCATCTTGAAAGATAGTTCCCCCTGTGGCGACACCCGTAGGTATGGCAGTCAATTCTTGAGCGCTTTCATTGGAAGGCCCTGCAGAATCATTAGCTAACAAAGCTTCGACGGGAATGCGAATAGATGTGGAATCTTCATTAATGCTATCTAGTGTATCATTTGTTGCAGTAGGCGAATCATTCACTTCAGTAACCGTAATGCTGGCAGGAACTTTGCTGCTTAATCCTGTGTCGTCGGATGTCGTAGCTGCTTGCACATCAAAACCAAAACCTGATGTTCCATAAGCGTTTTCATCCGGTCTGAATTTCAATCCTGCTTGCCCTTCACTTAACGTAATGAAGTCCCCATTAGAGATGGTCGTAGTTTCATCGTTTTTGTATAAAACTCCACCAGTAATTCCTGTAATCTTATAAAAATTAGTCGTCCCCCCATTTGAAGCATCTGCTGTAATGACCAAACCGGAAGAATTAATACTGTCTTCCTCGATGGTTGCGGTTGTTACAATAGGGTCATTGGCAGGTACAGTAATGGCATGTGCCGGTAATGCTGCTTGTGAACCTAGATAAATGAAAGATGAAACGGTTAGAACGATAAAATGCTTTTTCAATGAAAGCAGTCCTCTCTGATGTATGGTTGCGGTTCGACAAAAATCTACATTTTCATTCGACAAAAAAAAGAAAAACCCCTCTAAGATGCAACACAATGCTTGAATATCATGAAAATACTGCAATCGCCTTTGATTTTAATGAAAATAAGTACGCTAACTGCATCCTTCATAGTAGCTGGCAGCAGCCAAATCGGGGGACAGAAGCCTATGTAAATTCCTGCCGCTGCCCTACATGTTTTGAGCATGGTTCGACACTATCTACAAAGCGGAGTTGGTACAATTCATCCTAGGGCATTGTAATGTTAACTGAATACCTAAACAGGAGGAAATAATGAAGAAGAAACTAGCTGCAGTCGCGATTGGTCTGGGGATGTTTGTGAGTTTGGGGACAGGGGTATATGCAGGTTCCAATCTACAGGAGATTAAGGCCTATTTAAACGGAGATATCCAGATTAAGTATAACGGAGAACCGGTACAGTTACAGGATGAACAAGGTCAAGTGGTTCTGCCCATTACATATGAAGGTTCCACGTACATGCCTTTGCGAGGAGTTGCTAACATACTAAAAACAGCAGTTGACTACGACCCTGATACCAATACGGTCTACCTCGGTGAAAAACAGGATGGAGTGCCGATTGCGAAAAGGATTTAATGATTCGTTCCACTATCAAGATCCTCAATATACGGTGTACAAAGGCAAAGATTATAAGGACGTGTATTTCAATAACTATCCTAGCAGGCGCTCCGCAAGCTTCATGCTCTATCCGGAGGGCAAGTATCAGAAGCTCTATCTTCAGGTTGCGGCAACCGGCTCAGATATCGATGAGTTTATCATTGAGGACAGTGATAAGGACGTCATCCTGAAGTCCACCCAGGTGTCCATCAGTGACGGTATGAAGACGATTGAAGTCGATATAGCCGGATCGAAGGAGCTATATGTCCACGCTGAAGATGTACAAGAGGGCGGAGGCGTATTTATCCCGCTGACTACGTCCTATTACAAATAACGTAAGTTGTGGATGAGCTGGGAAGGAAACAGTTGAGAAGGTAGAGGGAGGCCGTGTTAGACGCGGGTTGTAGGGTCGTGGAAGCTGCCGAGAGGCAGCGGTCACGGCTCTTTTTCATTTTATCGTCCTGAGTCACAACTGCAATTTATTTTGACAAACAAAGTTTACTTGTGTTAATTTATTTATTGAAGTTAACTTTTATTAGGGCGGTTTATATGACTTACTCAGATCAGGATCTTTCCTTGAGGGAATTGAAAAAAGCACGTAACAAAGTAGCATTGTATGAAGCTGCCTTGGAATTGATTGAAACTAGGATGTTTAAGGAAGTGATGCTGGATGATATCTGCCGAAAAGCGGAAGTATCTCGAGTAACCTTCTTTAAATTTTTTCAAAGAAAGGAGGAGCTCCTTGTTTATTTTATGCGAATCTGGCTAACAGAACGTGTCATTGAGATCGAAGCTAAGCGCAAAAGGGGATTTTCGGCTATTCGGCATGTACTGCTGAAAGTGGCGGAATCTTTTCGAGAAAAGCCCGGAATCATGCCAAGTTTAATTGCTTTTCTTGCTGAAATGAATATGCATCCCTGCATGCCGGTGCTGAGTAGAGCTGAGGTTAGGCTGCTGTTTCAGAACAGGAGGAGCTGGGCTCCCAGACCCCGAACATGTTCGGGCTGTTTCATCGCTGCATGATAGAGGCGCGTATGGATGGAACACTTCGAGAAGGCGTTACGCCGGAAATGGCGGTTAAGAGTTTGTTCACGATTTTTTACGGAGCCTTTCTAACTGCGCAGTTGTACGGCTCCACGGAGATTATGGATTTCTATGAAGGCCAACTTAAACTGTTGGAAAGTCCGGGCGAAGGGGCGATGTGACCATGAGTAAAGTGATACCTGGCCGATATACGGCTCAGATGGAAGGGTCTTTCGTTGTATTTATCATTGGAATGCGAGTGAATAACTTCTGGGCCTTACATAAGTGGCTGCCGGTTTTTATGGCTATGAATCCGATGCTTCAAGAATTATACCGCAACAAAGATTTGGGTTTCTTAGACGCTAGTTTTCATTTGTCTTGGCGTGGAGTATCTATCGTTCAGTATTGGAGATCGTTCGAGCAGCTAGAGGCATATGCACGAAAAGGCGCTGTCCATATGGAGGCATGGCGTAACTTTAATAAAAAGGTAGGCACAAGCGGTGTCGTAGGCATTTATCATGAGACCTATCTGATCCAGGAAGGGCAGTACGAATGTGTATATAACAACATGCCTGTCGCTGGACTTGCTAAGGCAGGAGCTCATGTACCGGCTACAGGAAAAGAGGAAACTGCAAGCCGAAGACTAGGCCGTGATGGGGAACCCGCCGTTCCAACGCCGCCAAATCCGAACCTGCGGTAGTTTTCGGAGAAGCGTAGCAGATGCCTTTGACACAAAATGTCAACAGTACTCGGAGAAAAGCTATTGAAGCTTGTAATGGAAACTTCTTTATCAATAAAACAAGCAGAGAAGCATCACGCTCCTCTGCTTGTTTGCTGTTTTAAATAATGAATTGCTGCATCGCTTGCTTCAATTTCTCGGAGCTTTCTTTGGTCTGAGCAATGAGCAGCGCCACATCGTTTGAATTTTCGTTCACGGAGACGCCTTTGCTGCTGATTTCCGAAGTGCCCTCGGCGGATTGATTGATGGCGATGGAGATTTCGTTAATCGCCCGCACGATATTTTGTACAGATAGGTTCAAATCCTGGGCGGTATGACTGAAGTCGTTCGTCAGTTTTTTGAAAAACTCCGCGTCCTCATAATATTGCTCTCCGGTTTCTACCATGGAGTTATAGTCGGATATGACCTTCGTATCGATGAATTGAAGCACTTTATCGGAATGATTCCTCAAGCTGTCTACCGAAAGAATGACTTTCTTGGTCACATCTTGAATTTGGGCTACGGCTTTGTTGGACCCTTCGGCGAGCTTTCTGATTTCTCCGGCAACAACTGCGAAGCCTTTCCCTGCTTCCCCGGCACGGGCTGCTTCAATGGCGGCATTGAGTGCCAGCAGGTTCGTTTGAGCGGTAATTTCAAGATGGAGTCGGTCAATACGTGAATTTGCTCGACGGCTTTCGTTTGCTCAATCGCTTCGCGCAGACCAGATTGCAGGTTTTCGCGAATATCGTTAGCGGACGCTTTCGATATGACGGCTGATTCCTTCAGTTCATGCGCTCTTTTGCTGATATCCTGGGAGTTCATGGCTCCGCTCTCGGCTTTGGCTGCAATCGTTTGGACGCTTTGGCCGATTTCGTTCGCAGTCGCATTAACTTCTTCCGCAGACGCTGCCGCTTGCTGGATCCCTGCTGACATTTCTTCGGTTGTCGAGGTGACTTCTTCGATTTGCTTGTTCAGCTCCGTAATATGCTGGTTCGTTAATCGCACGTTGTTGTCCAGCAGCTCTGATTCTTTGATCACTGAACCGGTCATGGTCTTGATCGAATCTCGCATCGTATCGATCGAGGTCATAAGTAAGCCGGTTTCATCTTTCGACTGTTTGTACTTTTCCGGAATCGATTTGGAAAAGTCTCCGGTCGCCACGACCTTCAGATGCTCTGCAGCAATCCGTACAGGACGTGTGAGACGGCGTGCAAAGAAATAAATAATGAGCGACGAGAGAACAAGAGCTATAATCAGCACGGTGACTAAGCCTCTAACAAGCTGATTCGTAGCTGCTTCATAGTGAGTCATTGGCATATAGGTGATGACGTACATGTTATACTTATCGCTTTTTTGGAAGGAAGCGATGTTACTGACTCCGTCCATGGTGAAGAATCCGAAATTGGATTCATTCTTCTTCATTTGCTCCCAGAACGCCAAGTTCTCGCCCTGTTCTTTGGAAAAATCAAAAGCAAGAACGTGTTCCGCGTTCGCTGAGGAAATCACGACACCTGTGGAATCAACAACCAGAGTTTGCTGGATATCGTCGGTTCCGTTATTCACGATGTTCTTGGTCAGTGCGTTAAGCTCAATTGGCAGGCCTACGGTACCTGACGGATTGGAGTCTTTGCCGGGGATCCAGGCCATGATGGTAATGGTAGGCTTTCCTGAGATGGGAGAAGGAGCCGGATTCCCAACAAAGGGTGTAGAAGGGTCAAAAGTCATCGCTGGAGGCTGTCCTCCCGCGTCAGGTTGCGCCGCATTTGTGTCCTCAGGAGGAGCTACATATCCGAGCGATTTGCCGCCCACTCCGTCCAAGATAACCTCCGTGCCGAGCATGACGAATAAATTTTCAAAAAGGCCTCCGGAGCGGTTATATTCACTTGCCAAATCGTCCATAAGCCGCTGTTTCTTTACGGGGTCAGCTTTTTCTTCGTTTCTAGTTCTTTTATGTAGTCAGCAAGATACAAATCATCCGCGACCGATTGTGCTTCATTGACCAAATTGGTAAGGGATGCTTCTAAAAGAATTTGCTTATCCTTGGCTGCGGCGATTAATTCCTCGCGGCCTCTCTCTTTCAAATTGTTCGTTGTTGACATAATGGAATAAAGGGAACTGGCAAGCATGGGGACGATCATACAACAAAGAGATACGACCAGCAATTTACTGAACAGGGTGTTGAGGGTAAACATTTTCGTAAATGTAGATTTCACGAGTACTGCCTCCTGATAGATTGGATGATGGGTCATGGTGTAACAAGCACTAGCTAACTGAAGGGATAACAAATGAATCCAGACTTTCAAATTTGAGATAATAGTACTACAAATATTACAAAGCAGTCTTTGTGAAATTATTGGTTATGAAGGTGTGCGCAAGGAAAAGGGCTGCACCAGTATGCCGGAAGGCAAATGGTTGCAGCCCTTTATTGGGGTGCGATAGATCAACCTGCTAGTGAGCGGCAGGAGCGATCATTATACTTGGTTAGACTGATTGTTGGCTGATTCATTGTTTTGAAATGCCTCAGCCGCTTCTTCAGCAGAAAATTCGGTATCATTTTGACCTGGAACAGGCAGCTTGTTCAATTCGGTGGATTGAACTTCGGCTTTCGAGGATTGAGATTGATTACGGTTTGCCATGGTGAGCACCTCCTTTTCGAATAACAACGACTATTAGTTTGTGGAACTATTCGAATTTTATACGGTTCGGAGAAGTGCTCATATTGCTGGCTCTACAGCAGGAAAGATAATGCTACAAGTGCTACGGAAGCATGAAAGGCGAGTTCGATCCAATCTTTGCGGATAGGGCGAAACAGAGTGATAAAGCGATAAACGCTTCGACCTACTATAACAATTAGCGCGATTTGTATCAGCATGCTTGGCAGCATGAGCATCCACCTCCATATGTTGGGCAACACCTGTTACTTATAGGTATGTGACAGGCTCGTAATCATGTATGGAGGTGCGATATTACTTCCTCAGGATAATTTCACTACCGGTGGGAATCTTACTTCATGGACAATCCAACTTAACAACTTAGGAGCTGAGTCTATGGGTATTTTATCTGGGAATCAAAAAGACGAACCGTTGCATTACGGAGAAATTTATGATCTATGGCAGTTTTCCATGACAGCCAAAGGCTGCGTATCTGCCAATCGTGCGTATCAATATCATGCCGGAGATAAGGACCTGAAGAAGGCAATTGCTTCTATTATTAATCAAGCCGAGCTGGAGATCAGCGAATGCGATGATATTCTAATCAAGAATGGTATCGTGCCTGCGCCGGCGTTACCAGAAAGACCAGAGACGAAGATGGAGGATATTCCTGTTGGTGTGAAGTTTACGGATCAAGAGCTTTGTTCCATGATCGGTGCTGATAACTCGATTGGCTTAGTTAGCTGCAGTCAAATTATGAGCAAAGCTACCCGGGAAGATATCGGGGCTCTATTTGCTAAATATCATGCAACGAAAGCGGCAATCGGATTCAATCTCTTAAAGATGAGCAAGGAAAAGGGTTGGCTAATCCCGCCGCCGCTTCAAATTAAAAGACCGGAGCTCGTTGAGGTATAAGGTAGTAATAAAGGAATATGATGTAACCAATTAGGCTGATGCAGCGTGCCGTGAGGCAAATGTGTCAGTCTTTTTGAATTTCGCGGTTACAACGATTTGTTATGATTTGGCAGGAAGGAGGCGAATAGCGTCGAATCCTGTAAAAGGATATTGAATGCAAGAATGTAATGAGAATAGGGTTGATTAAAGATGTACCTCAAAAAACCATATATGAAGGTAAGGCTTCAGGCCCTCCTGATTAGTCTTCTAGTTTTCTCCATGCTGGGCTCTACTGTGATATTGATGGGAGTCGCTATCAAAACTCAAAATGAAACGCTCACTGATTCGACGCTGCAGTCTAATTTCGAAGGAGCCAGAAATCTGAATGTCACGCTGAACACGTTGATAGATTTGATGTTTCGAAGCCTCGGCGAAGCTGCCAGGTTTATCGAGAATCAACATATACCTATAGAAAAAAGTGAAGACGATCTCGAAGCCATGCTAGGGGGACATCGGTTTTTCCATGCAGTGATCGCAGCTGATCAGGATGGGTTGGTTCGGGCAGCCTCGCGGGATTCCGCAGGAATCATTGGCACTCACATTCCCTCCTCTATTCTACAAGCTGCTGACCATCACAAGCCTACTGTATCTGAGCCCTATCATACGGCGGATGGGAGAATGGCGATTCTTTTCATTCATCCCCTTCAAGCGAGGGAGGCTAGTCCCCAGGGATGGATCGGGGGCATCGTTTTTTTGCAAGAGAAGAACATTTTCAGTGATATATTCCATCATGCCGTTATGAGTAAAAAAAACACCTACGCCTATATTGTGGATAAACAGGGGGAGCTTCTCTTTCACCCTGATCCGAGTCGGATCCAGGATATCGTGAGCCGTGAGACACTGCAGGAGAATTTTATCCAGAAGGATGTCAAGTATGCGGAGGTGGTCAATGCTGCGGGCGAGCATGTTCTAGCAGGGTATTTATCCATACCGAATATCGGGTGGGGCGTTGTGTTTCAA
This sequence comes from Paenibacillus hexagrammi, assembly GCF_021513275.1. NCBI lineage: Bacteria > Bacillati > Bacillota > Bacilli > Caryophanales > Paenibacillaceae > Paenibacillus > Paenibacillus hexagrammi. The sequence goes on from NZ_CP090978.1 coordinate 6,466,583, forward strand.
TCTCCGGCGTCCTCCGTACATCAGGCCATGACAACGCTCGTGAAGTCGCAGCTCTCATTCATAATTCCCCTATTTGCTCTATTCCTGCTTGTCAGTCTTTGGATAGCCAGACAAGTAACACGACCGTTCGCCATTCTGACGGCTGCTGCGCGGACAATTGCGCTTGGAGAACGTCTAGCTGCTGCTCCTTTCAGAGACCACTGGAATTATGAAGCTCATCACTTATCCAAAGCCATGATGAAGGCGGTGACAGGCTTGCAGGATCAAGCTGATCATATGGCTGAGCAGGCGATGACGGACAAGCTGACAGGACTGGCTAATCGCGCATTACTAGAAGATCAGGTGGCCAAGTGGGCGGCCGATGGGACTGAATTTTCCCTGCTGGTGCTTGATATCGACCATTTCAAGGCAGTGAACGACACCTACGGTCATCGAATTGGAGATGAGGCTCTGCATCATCTGGCACAGATTATGCTCTCGGAAGCGGGCCAAGATGATCTATGCTGTCGCTATGGCGGCGAAGAGTTTATTGTTCTGCTGCCTAACCGAAGCCTAAGCGATGGTAGAGCCTTAGCAGAGAGAATTCGCAGGAAGGTGGAGAATACCATTAGTCCGACAGGCAAGGCCATAACTGTATCGATCGGGTTGGCTTGCTGTCCTGAACATGGAAAGGAATTCTCTCAAGTATTTGAACAGGCGGATCATGCGCTGTACCAGGCCAAACGAAGCGGGCGCAATGCAACGATATCTGCCGATCAGGCAGTGCTGAGCATGAATTGAATCAAGGTGGCTGCGAGGCTGCGATAAGGAGGGCTTCCGTGCATAATGAGCAAATAAATCGCATTCGCGAGCAGTTTCTTTTTGTCGCGGGTTTCCATGGAAGATTGGCGGCAGGCTTCGATGGTGAAGCTGAAGCCTCATGGCAGCGCCGTCATCTCCTCCGGACGGACTTTGGAGCACGCGGCCTTTGTCATCCAGGGCTGTGTTCGTATTTTTCAAGTGAGCGACACCGGCAGAGAGGTTACGCTGTACCGGGTTCGGGACGGGGAAGCATGCAGTCTGATGATGGCGAGCATTCTCGGTGAAACGGAGTATGGTGCATCTGCGGTAGTTGAGGAACCAAGCGAATTCCTGATTGTGCCTGTTGACGCGTTCAAAGAATGGAGCGTCAGGTACCCGGATATTCACCATTATGTGTACCGCCAATTTATTCTACGAATGACACAGATGACCACACTGCTCGATCATATTGCATTTAGACCGATTGAGTATCGGATTGCGTCGTGGTTATTAGGAAAAGCTGCTGCAGCTAACGATCCAATACGGATCACGCATGATCAGTTGGCAGTAGAGCTGGGAACGGCGCGGGAAGTCGTGAGCAGGGCGTTGAAGCAATTTGAAAAGCAAGGATTTGTTCAGGTAAGCAGAGGACGGATTCTTATTATGGACCGGCATGGCCTGGAGTCTATTGTAAGTTAATGAAAGGCAGTACGGTTTTTAGCCGTACTGCCTTTTACACGTTACATAGGTCGTTTGTAGCCCGAGGGAGCTATGAACTGATCTTGCTGCAATCGCTTTGTTTTATCTTACGCGGACATCTTACGGCATTCCTCCGCGCATTGCTTGCACTGTTCCGCACACTGCTTACAATGTGTATCCTGGTAGGTTGCGCAGTGAGTGGCGCAGGCATCACAGATAGTGGCACACAGCTGGCACAGCTGGGCAGCATGATCGCTTCCGCGCGACATCCATTGTGCGGATAGGGCGCAAATGTCGATGCAGTCCCGCATCATCGTGATGCATTGTGTGCGTGCCGCGACATCGGGTTCCTTCAGGCAGGAACTCAAGCATTCTTCGCAGGCCTGCATACACTTGATACAAGCGTCGATGCAAGCTTGATACTTTTGAATCGTAGAATCAATAAGTGCTGGCAATTTCTACACCTCCTTTTATTTACATCCCATAGGGTAACCGAGCTAGGACATTTTATAAGAGTTTGCCCATGCATATTCTGGGATAGATGGAGAATGCTAACTCATAACTCAAAAACCACATGGGGGTTGCTATGTGATGAAGGATATGATCTCTACGGATCAGCTGGTGCTGATCGTAACCGCCCTGATTGTCGGGTTTCTGGCCCGTGTTATTACCATTAAGGAAGATTATAGGCAGTACCCCAGCTATCCCAACGGATATTTAATTCACCTGCTTACAGGCTTTGTGGCTGCTGCCCTAGGCGCTGTTGCTATTCCGGCCATTATGACCAAAAATTTCGTGGCGGTGACCTTTCTAACATTAGCGATCCAACAGTTCCGGGATGTCAGAAAATCAGAGCGGGAGAGTCTGAAGGATCTGGAGAATACCGAATTCACACCAAGGGGCGACGCCTATATTGACGGTATTGCCAAGACGTTCGAATCCAGAAACTATTTTGCTCTAGTAGTCTCTTTGGCGACGGCGATCACGATGCAGATTCTATCCGCGGGTATGCTGTGGATGGAGATTGCCGCAGGTGCAGTTGTCGGCTTTATCGTATTGTTCATCTTAAAACGCTTCTCCAAAGGCAAGGCGGTTGGCGACATCGCTGAGGTTAGAATGGGGAAGATCGAGGTCAAAGGCTCGGAGCTATTCGTGGACGGCATCTATGTGACCAATCAGCTGGGCTCGGATAATGCGAGGGAGATGCTGGAGAAGGAAGGCATAGCGGCTGTCATTATCCCTAAAGAAGAACACTTCAGAATTACATTGGACAACTTCGGGCAGAGACAAGCGGTATTGTTTGAAGCGGTGAAAGCAGTAGGGTTAAAACGATATAATTTCTCTCGCAAGGACTATGATAAAGGATATGTAGTCATTACCGTCGTTCCTCTAGTCCGCAGGGAGGATGCTTTTATTGAAGCTATACTGAAGGCTCCGCTGCTGGAAAGCTCCAAGAAGAGCCATGCTCTCATGAATACCTCACTGTTGGGAGGGAAATAGATTGGGGAAAGAAAGCTCAACCAAGGCAAGCTTTGAAATATTAGCCTATATCACGCTGGATCCGAATCGGGTCATCAGCGGGAATGCACTGGCATTACTAGCTAAAGATATAGAGGAACAGAAAATCATCACCCAGGATATCGCCAAAAGCATGAAAGCGGACATTACGCAGCTCAAATGCGGAGATTACATGGTTTACCGTTAAATGACTTGCTGCTCTGTCGCGTTTTTACAATACATTCCATTCGTAGGCGGTTAGAATTGAGGTATTAGAAGTAGCTATCACTTCAGCGAATGGAGGATTTATCATGAATTTGACTGACTTAACATTTGAAATCTACATCGGAGCTGAGCCCGAGGCCGTTTGGAACGTATTTGTATCGGAAGAGGGCACGAAAGCGATATTTTTCGGTAGTGCGCTGCAATCCACGTTTGAAATTGGAGCCCCTTATCAGTATGTGGGCCCAGGCAATGACGGAGATGAAACGGTTCATGTGTACGGTAAGGTGCTGGAGTTTGAACCGAACAAGAGGATGAGCTACACGGAGCATCCCGGACCATCTTATCGGGAGAATCATGCTGAGCTGGAAACCCGGGTTACCATGACGCTGGACAAGGTGGGCGACTGCACCAAGCTGACACTTGTGAACGATCAATGGCCTGAGAATCACCCTTCCTATGAAAATACCAAAGCTAGCTGGCCGATGATACTAAGCAATGTGAAGAGCTATGTAGAGACAGGAAAGACGCTGAATTTCGGCTGGTAGTCGAGTAAAAGTCTGTTACTAAACGCAATGCAGGCCCCTCACGGATGTGGGGGGCCTCAGACTGTTGGTAAAGGGAAGTGGAGGGCTCAGTAGTTTTCGGAGAAGCGTAGCGGGCGCCTTTGACAGTTTTGTTATTACCTTAGATGGCTTTTATTCCAATCGAATAACAAAATGTCAACAGCGCTCGGAGAAAATCTACTGAAGCTCGGAATGGATCCTGCTTTAGCAGCGGACAGAGGCCCCTCACAGATGTGGGGGGCCTCTATGTATTTACTTATTCAGCAGCTTATCGGCTTTCGAGCCGGCTTCGGCAATGATCTTCTCAGGCGTATTTGCCGAATCTGTCATGGCAAGGGCGATTTGATCCTTGATGATCTTAGCGATCTCCGGATACACCTTCAGCATCGGGCGGGGTCTTGCATATTCGAGCTGATCGACAGCTACTTTGAACAGCGGCTTCTCCGCGTACAACTGCTTCATTTCATCACTGTTGACAGCGCTGATTCGGCTCGGTAGATAGCCGGTGAAGGAGCTGGCGTAGATGGTCTGCTCTTTGGAAGTCATCCACTTGATGAACTTCAAGCCGCGTCTTGCTTCTCCTTCGAGAGCTTCGCGGACATGACAAGGTTGCAGCCTCCGGTCGGTACGCCGTAGCTTTTGTTAGCAGGCATGAAGGTCGTGCCCAGCTCAAAACCTGCGTCCTTCGCTACTTGCATCTGCTTCGTCAAGTCAGCTGTCGATGAGAACAGCATGGCAGAGCGTTGATTTTGAAAATCAAGCTTGGCTACGTTTCCGGCGTCATCTGTTGTAGGAATTTTCACGATGCCGGCATCCTTCATCTTTTGCAGGAATTGAATCGGTTCGATTCCGGCTTCAGAGTTAAACTCCGCTTTTTTGCCGTCATCGCTGATCATCTTACCTCCGCTTTGTGCAACGAAAGCCTCATAATACCAAATATCGACCGGCATGGTGATGCCTACGCGTTGGTCAGGCACGGTGATTTTTTTGGCGTAATCCTCGAATTCCGTCCAATTCTTAGGTCCGTTAGGGTCAAGACCGGCTTCTTTCAGCATCGTGCGGTTAAGATACAGAATCGGCGTGCTGCGCAGATAAGGGAGGCCGTACAGCTTGCCATCCACATACGAGTTGCCCATGAGCCCCGGTATAAAGTCATTCATATCCACTTGGTCCCGCTTGACAAAAGGGGTCAGATCCTCCGTCATTCCTGCTTTCGCAAAAACGCCGATCGAGGAGATCTCATTTTGCCAGACATCAGGCTGATTGCCCGCAGCAAACGCTGCTTGAGCCTTGGAATGCTGTTCGTCGTAGGTGCCTTGGAAGGTTGCCTTCACGACGATTTCATCCTGGGATTCATTGAACTTTTTGACCAGGTTCTCGTTATTTTCACCGATTTTATCGCCCCAGGAGTACCAGTAATTGATTTCGATTTTATTCTTGGCGCCTGCTGCACAGCCTGACTGCCGGAAGTGGCAGAGCCGTCAGCCGGCTTGGATCCCGCAGAGCAAGCGGAGAGCGATACAGCAAGAGATGAAGCCAGAATGAGGGCAAATGTTTTTTTCATAAAAGTTATAGCCTCCTGAATCTAAGATTATTTAACTCCGGAATAAACGAACGCTTGAATGATCTGCCGCTGCGCGAAGAAGAAGACAATGAGAATCGGTACGACCAGAATCAAATTGCCGGCCATGAGGATATGCCAAGCGGTGCCGCCATCCACCTCACGAATTCTGGAAATGCCGATAGGCAGTGTGCGCGCCGCTTCGGTTGTCGTCATGACCAGCGGCCAGAAGTAATCATTCCAATGCGCGATGAAGCTGAATAGAGCGAAGGTAATGAGTGTGGGACGAGCCATGGGCAGCATGATTTTATAGATGATTTTCCACTCGGTGGCATCGTCGAGTCTTGCCGCTTCGAGCAACTCCTCCTGAACTTGCTTGAACGCTTGCCGAAGCAGGAAGATGCCGAAGGCGCTTGAGGAGAACGGCAGGATTAAGGCCAGCAAAGAATTCAGCAGCCCCCATTTGCTAAGCAGCAGGTACACGGGCAGAAAAATCAGCTGGCTGGGGATCATGAGGGTGATCATAGTAATGCCGAACAGTGCCTGATCTCCTTTGAACCGGTATCTGGCAAAAGCGTAGGCGGCAAAAATAATCGTGGAAAATTGCATGATGAGAATGCCGATCGAAACAAGAACACTATTGATAAAATAGTGCAGGAACGGCCCCGATCCCCATGCCTTCGCAGAGTTATCCCAGCGGATCTCTCTGGGAATCCACTTGGGCGGGAAGATGACCGTCTCCGGGAACGATTTGAGCGATGTCGATACCATCCACACAAAAGGAAGGGCAAATATCACGATCAGGATGATCAGCCCTAGCGCATTGACGGTGCGCACGAACGGTTTAGTGATGGGCATACAGCCTGCCTCCTATCTGTAGTGAACCTTCCGGCTCAGTAGTTTGAAATATAGCAGCGTCAGCAGCCCCACCACGATAAGCAGCACGACACCTGCGGCAGAGGCATACCCGATTTTGAAAAAACGAAAACCGTATTCAAATATGTAGAACACTAGGGTATTCGTAGAATTGACGGGTCCGCCTCGCGTCATGATGGCAATCGTTTCAAACACTTGAAACGAGCCGATCAGGTTGATGATGATCAGAAAGAAGAGCGTCGGTGAAAGCATCGGTACCGTAATCTTGTAAAAGGTTCTCCACCTGTTCGATTCATCCAAATCGGCAGCTTCGTACACGTCCTTCGGAATGCTCTGCAGACCTGCGATAAACACAAGCGCGTTAAAGCCGATTCCCTTCCAGACGGCCACGATGACCAGCGAGAGCAGCGAGCTCTTGGGATTGCTCAGCCATTCCAGCTTCTGCAGGCCGAACAATTGAAGGATCCAATTCAGCAGCCCATACTGCGGGTCCATCAGCCACATCCACACGAGCGAAACGGATACCAACGAAATGATGTGCGGGCTGAAAATAGCACCCTGAACAAATCCGTATATCCAACCTTTTTTGTTGAGCCACAAGGCCAGAAGAAGGGAGAGCGCAGTGGTCAAAGAAACCGTCAGCAGCGTGTAGTTCAAGCTGTTCCACAGCACCTGCCGGAATTCTTTGCTGGCGAACAAGTCGTTAAAGTTCCCAAAGCCGACGAATTCCTTCTCCGGACTGATGAAATCCCAGCTGTGTAAGCTAAGATAGATCATGTAGAAGATCGGATAAATATAGAAGACAGTGAAGATAAGAATGGAAGGCGATACCATCATGTAAGGTCGAATCCGCTGCAGCCAGGGCATTAATGTGCTCCTCCCGCCACAAGAGTCATCGTCTCGGCAGGTGCTTGCTGAATGATTCGATTGCCGGATTGGTCAAAGGAATACAAATCGGCAAATGGAATCGATACATGAACATCGGCAGCGTGCTCAATCGGCTTGAGAAAGGTTTTGACGTAAAAGGCACCAGCCTTGGACTCCATCTGGTAAATGACCTCGGCGCCTAAGGTTTCGCGTGTCACGATCCGTGCAGGGAGGTGTAGATGCCCCTGTTTACGCTCCGGCGTGATGATCGCTTTCTCCGGCCTGAAGCCGATGTGGCTCCGGTCATTGCCTGTGCCGTGTGATCCGCCTTCCAGGATGGAACCCGGCAACATATTCATCGGCGGCGTGCCGATGAACTGTGCAGTGAACCGGTTCGCCGGTTCATTGTAGATCTGCATCGGGCGATCCGCCTGCTGCACGCGGCCCTTATCCATGATGATGATCTGGTCGCCCATCGACATCGCTTCGACCTGATCGTGCGTCACGTACACGAAGGTCGCGCCGAGCCGCTTATGAAGCTGGATCAGCTCAGTCCGCATCTGATTGCGGAGCTTGGCGTCCAGATTGGACAGTGGTTCGTCCATGAGGAAGACGTCGGGGCTTTTGACCATGGCCCTTGCCAGAGCGACGCGCTGCCTTTGTCCGCCCGATAGGGCATGCGGCTTTTTGCCCAGATAGTCGGCAAGCCCGACAATTTCCGTAATGTCCCGAATCAGACGCTCTCGCTCCGCCCTGGGCACCTTCCGGTTGATTAGCCCGAATTCAATATTCTCTTTGACGGTCATCATCGGGTACAGGGCGTAATTTTGAAATACCATGGCTACATTGCGTTTTCCAGGCTCAACCTGGTTGACGCAGCGGTCCCCGATCCAGATGTCTCCGCTGGTCTGTTTCTCAAGTCCGGCGATCATTCGAAGTGTTGTAGACTTGCCGCAGCCGGAGGGACCGACTAGCACGGAGAACGATCCATCCGGGATGGTTATGTTCAAGTGCTGAACGACATGCTCCTGGCCGAAGCTTTTTCCAACTTGCTCTAGTCTGATCTCAGCCAATGTTCATTCACCCCATCTTTGCTGTGGTTTCGTCAAGTCTGACCGTCAGGCTCCAGTCTGCTGCTTCTCCCCGAGCTTCCGGAAAAGGTGTGAATCCGCGCATCTTCGTGTGGAATCGGCTAATCTGCTCATGAAGCTCTTCATCGTTCAGTTCAACAAGGCTGATGCTGACTTGTCCGTTTTGGAGCTCGACGACACGGAAAGCGGGGATATCCAGGCAGGCGGCCGTTTGAATAAAATGCCATCCGTTTTGTAGGGCAATCGAATTGGCATGGTTGTGCCCGCAGAAGTAGAAGCCGGGACCTTTCTTAGCTTTCAAGACAGCCATCATATCAATATCCGGATGGATCGATAATTTATCGAGTGTAGAGCGGGAGGTCGTGGCATGGACCGGATGATGGGCAAAGACGAAGGCAGGCTTATCTCCTGAAGCCTCCAGCTGAGCCCTAAGCCATTCAAGCTGCTCGGTATCCATGGTTCCGCCCCAGCACTCTTTGTTCATTTCTTTGGTAGAGTCGAGGAAAATGACAATCGCTTCATCTGTTTCAAGGAGCTGTAGCGGCTTTGTCCTGTAATGCTTAAGATTTCGGTCTTGGGTATGGAATAGGTATCATGATTGCCGAGCACGTGGATAAACTCACGCTCACTGCGGTTCATATGGTCAAAAACATACCGGAATTCCTCCGGGTATCCTTCATGGGTAAGATCACCCAGGGATATGTGAAGGTCCCCATCCATGGCAAGAAATTGATTGAGCAGAGCTGTAAACACCTTGTCGCGAGCCTGGACCATGTCATCGGTACCATTGTTCATTCTGGAATAATGAAAATCTCCCATTACCACGAAACGCATGATTCATTACCTCCTGTTAATTGGGCTTGTTTACTTTGTACAGCAAGTATCTGGGATGCGATGCTCCTTAGGGGGAGTGACAACCCGAATGTGGGCATAAAAAAACCAGCGTCAGCAAAATCCTCTCTGCCATATGCAGGAAGACAGACTATACTGACCACTGGGTTTTCTCAATTGGTCTCCACCCGGAGGTTCATCGGTATTCACTTGTATCTGTGTTCTATTTATAGGATAACGGGCTTTTATTATCGCAATATTATGATGATGTTAGGAAGATGTGAAGAAAAGACTAACGTTGTATGAAGAGGAGAGGGGACGGAATTTCAGAAAAAATAATTATAGTAAATGGAACTTATTTACAAAGGAACATGCGTTCTGTATAGTGGTAAGGTGATAGGTAGATCGCATCTGCAGGGAAGAGCGGATGGACTTGGAGAAGACGCAGCTGCAGTTGTACACAAAAGGCTCGGAAGCTGCTTGGGCATGAAGGGAGAACACCAAAAGAATGGTATACATTGCACTGGTTCGAGGAATTAATGTAGGAGGCAATAATAAGGTGAAGATGGCTGAACTCAAGGCCATGTTTGAGCGTATAGGACTGTCCCGCGTGCAAACCTATATTCAAAGCGGCAATGTACTTTTTGAGTCAGATGAAAAGGAAGGTCCGCTGTGTGAGCGTATTGAGCTTGCTTTCAAGACGACCTTCGGGTTCGAGGTCTCGATGATCCTTCGTACGGCAGCGGAGCTGGAGAGCCTTATTGCGCATTGTCCGTTCACCAAAGAGGAGATCTCGGCTGCGGAAGCAGCCTCCGATGCGGAGAGCCTCTACGTCACCCTGCTTCAGCAGACCCCTGCGGAGGAGGCTGTTCAGCGGCTGGAGTCTTATCGGACGGAAGGCGAGACCTATCAAGTAATAGACAGGGATATCTACTTCCTGTTCCATCACAGTGTGAGGAACTCTAAGCTGGCTGGGAACATGCATAAGCTAGGCGTACCGGCGACCACGCGAAACTGGAAGACCATCAGCAAGCTTGCAGGAATGGCCCGCGCTATGGCGGAGCCTAAAGATGAATGAAGGGTTCAGTAGTTTTTGGAGAAGCGCAGCGGGCGTCTTTGACAGCGTTGTTATCACCTTAGAAGGTCCTCGGGGAAAATCTGCTGAAGCTCGGAGTGAACCTTGCTTTATCAACTAAAGAAACATCAGTCCGGCTAAGCGGACTGATGTTCCTGCGGTGCTTGCATTTAGCAAGTGAATGCTTCGATAAACCGAGTATCCACGCCGAAATATCTCCAAGCGAAGCCTGACCAGCGGAAGCCGGCTACGGAATTAGGACCGATGTAGATCGGGAAGAACCAGAACGACGTGCCGTTGCGCATCCAGACATAAGTGAATCTAAACAAGCAGCCCACCATGGAGCCAGGTGACACAGCTGTTGGAGAAACTGTTGCGGACAAAGGTTTTTGCGGCGTGTACGCAGGCGGTGGCGTCGTAGGAGCTTGTGCGCCGGCTGGAGCACCAGGAACAGCAGGGGAACCGCCGCCTGGGAAGCCTGGGTTTGGTCCAGGAATCCAGGTGTGCCAGGGAAACCTGGCGTACCTGGAGCTCCGCTGCCAGGGAACCCGCCTGGAGTACCAGGGAACCCACCAGGACCGCCCGGGAATCCGGCGCCGCCTTGCGGACCTCCAGGGAATCCCGGGATGTTAAAAGGATTGCCGCTGTAGGAGCGGGGCGGGAACAGGAACGGAGCGATCAGCGTCGCACGCTGCTGATGCTTGGCGATGACCTCTTCCTGCTTGCGGGCGGCTTCCTCCCACTTCTTCAAGGTCTCTTCTTCGTTAGAGGCGTTGCGGAACTGGCTTCCTTCCAAATTTAATTGAAATACATCCGATTCTAATTGAGTGATTTCTCCCTCAAGTGCTTTTACTTGGTCATAGACTTCTATGGGCAGCATCAGCGGTTTTTGCTCAGGGTGTTCCGGGAACAGGCCTTGGGTTTCGTCCACTGACTCAGGCACGGTTTCAACTTCCGGCAGCAATTCTTCCGTTTGGGAATCTGTATGTGATTTCGAGCTCAACGTAGTTTCCTCCTTGTGATTCTTAATCTAACATAAGGTATGCAGCAGATAGACGAATGTCACAGGGGGTACTAGCCCAATTGCCAATTGCGCCGTTCCCTTACGAGGGCATTCGATATCAGCTGCGAGGAGGGCGGCCTTTTACAAGAAATTTAACTAGCTTGCTGGATTCATGACATACTGTTGTCAGTCATGCGGGCTATAATAGGAATATAAGTTCGATTGCGAACACAGAAGGGAATGATAGTGACTAATGAGTCAAAAGCAGAACAAAATGGGGCTCGTGGTAGCGGGATTGCTGCTGGCCATTCTGATGGCGTCCATGGACAACACGATTGTTGCGACAGCTATGGGAACGATTATCGGAGAGTTGGGCGGATTGGATAAATTCGTATGGGTCACCTCCGCGTACATGGTAGCCGAAATGGCTGGTATGCCGATCTTCGGTAAGCTGTCGGATATGTATGGACGCAAGCGCTTCTTTGTATTCGGTATTCTGGTCTTTATGTTGGGGTCCGTTCTTTGCGGAACAGCGCATTCCATCGTTGAGCTTAGTATTTACAGGGCTATTCAAGGAATTGGTGGCGGAGCCTTAGTGCCGGTGGCCTTCACCATCATGTTCGACGCAGTTCCTCCGGAGAATCGCGGAAAGCTTGGCGGGCTGTTCGGCGCGGTATTCGGTATGTCGAGTATATTTGGGCCGCTTCTTGGCGCCTATATTACCGACTATATCCACTGGAAATGGATTTTTTACATCAATCTCCCGTTAGGCTGTATCGCGTTCCTGATGATCGCTTTATCCTATAAGGAATCACACGAACACTCCAAGCAGCGTATTGACTGGGCGGGGGCAGCGACACTTGTAGGCGGAATCGTATGCTTGATGTTCGGTATGGAGCTAGGCGGCAAGCAGTATGCTTGGGATTCCCCGCAAATTATCGGGCTGTTGGCGGGATTTGCGGTGCTGGCCGTGCTGTTCATCATTATTGAGAAGAAAGCCGCCGAGCCGATCATCTCGTTCCAAATGTTTCAGAACCGCTTGTACGCATCTAGCAATGCGATCGGTATGCTTAGCGGCGCTGCGTTTATTACGGCCTCAGTGTATATTCCGATCTTTATTCAGGGTGTTCTAGGCGGAAGCGCAACGAACTCGGGGCTTGTCCTGTTGCCGATGATGCTCGGTTCAGTTGTTACCGCTACAGGCGGCGGATTTATGCTGAATAAATTTTCGTACAGGGCAATAATGATTCCGACATTAGCCGTTCTTGCGGTCGGGCTGCTGCTTCTGACGACGATTACGACGGAAACCTCCCGATTGGTGGTAACCGTGTATATGATCTTGATAGGCCTTGGAATCGGAGCTTCCTTCTCGGTACTGAGCAATGCGGCGATTCATTCCTTCTCGGCTAGACAGCGGGGAGCGGCGAGCTCCACATTGAACTTCCTCCGTTCTTTGGGTATGACGCTTGGCATTACCATCTTCGGTATTATTCAAAGTCACTCCTTGACCCGTAAACTGACGGATGCTTTTGCAGGAGGCGGGCAGGCGGGGATGCCTCAGGGGCTGAACGTAAGCGACCCGCATGCACTGCTGGATCCGGCAACCCGAAGCCAAATTCCTGCGGAGGTGCTGCGTCTCATCACAGGTGGACTGTCGTCCTCCATTGCACTTACCTTTGCTTGGGGGTTATCCCGGCCGTGCTGGCACTGGCAGCAGCGTTCCTGATGGGCCGGGAGAAGTTCGATCCGGCTGCCGAAACGGAAGGCTACGCAGCATCACATTAAGGAAGCTGCCAAAATAGAAGGCTGCGCAGTGTCACGCTAATGAAAAAATAAGCCCTTGCAGACTGGCGTATCAGCCGGGTGCAAGGGCTTTAATTTACTTTTGAGCGCTGCAGTTGATATCATCGACACCCCTGACGGCGAAATCGATTATCCCTGTGAAGCGGCAGCATAAGCTTCAGCCGCCATGCACAGATAATACGAGAGTCCGGTCTGCTGGTCCTCCAGCATCCGCTGGTGAAAGTCGTCGCCGAGAAAGAATCGTGTCTGCACGGCAAAATCCGCCGGGCTCGACGCGTGGCCATGGCTGCTTAGGAACGACAGATGTTCCCCGATCAACAAGCGTACTTCTTCACTGTCATGCTTGCTGCCTTCAAGAAGATGCTTCTTCATTGAATTCATAAATCGAACGGCTTCGGCAGCCTGCTCGTTCATCTCGGCTGTATCGATCGTAACGTTTTCCAATAGATCGTAATCGTAAGTCTCCTTTACATACTGCCGCTGCTCCGCCAACGCGTCGTTCCATTCTTCCTCCGTATCGAAGCCCTTAAACATAGATGAATGTTCCATAGTTTCCTCCTTGATCTCACAGGCAATTGACTCTTCCAGTGTCAGAATGAACCGTTCCAGCCGCTGCTTTCGGCTTTCCAACAGCTTTTTCTGACTGCTCAGAATAGTTAATCGGTCAGGCTCCACTTCTAACAGTACCTTGACCTGCTCTAATGGGAACTCCAGCTCCCTATAGAATAAAATTTGTTGAAGTCTTTCAAGCTCTGCAGCTCCGTACAGCCTATATCCTGCATCACTGATCTCGCGTGGGATTAGGAGGCCGATTTTGTGATAATGATGCAGTGTTTTGATGGTTACGTGAGACAAGGCGGATAGCTGTTTAACGGTGTACAGCATGCGGATCCACTCCTTTCTATACTGAGTGTAAAGGCTCCTCTAAGGGGAGGGTCAAGAGGCGAGTTTAACCAAATAGGCCATCTACGACTTTTCTCGCAGAACCATTCTAGCAGGAATGGGTCGCCTAGCGTCGAAATAAGTCAAAAAAATGGAAAGAGGTGTGAAATCCGATGTCCGCTAATCAGGTGATACTCATTAATCAGAACTTTGAAGTGAGCGGGGAAGTGATTGTATTCGAAGATGAGTTAATGCGTGTACAGGTGACAGGAGAGCATCCGGTGAAACGAGCGGAGTATGTTCTGGCCATATACAAGGGTAAGCAGATTGAAAGCAAAGTCATCAGCGTCAAAGCGGATGAGATTAGCCTGCTAATTCCTCAGCTGCCGCAGGATTATTTTAGCGATCGCCGAAATTTCCCAAGGATTACGGTTGATTTTCCCGCCCTTCTTATCCAAACGGTCAAACAAAGTCATGGAGCAGAAGAAAACATTTTACCCATTCGTCTGCACGATTTAAGTCATAGAGGATTTAGCTTCACGATTGATCATGATCTTGATTTTATACCTGATACCGTAAGCCGCGTCATCGTACAGTCCGAGCAGCTGCCCATTTATTGTGATATTATAACGACCAATGAAATTGAACAATTCGGCCGTAAGCGGTACGGTGCAAGGATTCAGTTCATTCACTCCGATAATATCAGACTGCTCTATGGTTACATGTTTGCGAAGCAGGTATAAAGCGAAATTCAACATGGTAATCCAAAGTCTTCGCCAGAACAATAGAAGAGCCCAAAGAACCAGTCCTCAGTTAAAAAAGGGCTGGTTTTCTCGTTCTGTTAATATTGGTGTAAAATGGTAATTGGTACAACTGAAAGAGGAGGGTGAGCTCTATGCGGCTTCCGTACCGAATCGGCAGCATATTGGCTATGGGCTGGTTAATCTGGATGTTCTATGGCTATCAGCATTATGATGCTGTTTCGGAAGAATATGAGCTGTTTATGATTATTTTTCTAACTGCTGCGGGCTTATTTATTTTCCCTGCTTATTTTCTCGTCGTTTATATTTGCTATGCGGTGTTTAAAAGATGACGATCAGCATCATGAATATCGAGTAAACTGTGATGAACGCAGCGATTTGCAGCAAGCCAAGACGCTACTTCAATAAAATGAACATTACGATGAATGATCAGGCCTCGCCTGTAAAACTGTCATCTTTCCGCAAAATTCCTTTATACACCTCAATCGCAGCTGCTCTTGAGGCTTTCACATCCACAATCGCTTGCTTCATCGGCAGATGAATCTCTTTGTTGCTCAGCGCTGCCAGTTGAGGCAGCCATCTGCGAATATACTGTCCTGACGGATCATGAGTGGCCGACTGCGTGACCGGATTCATGATGCGAAAGTAGGGGGCGGCATCGAAGCCTAGCGAAGCGCACCATAACCAACCGCCCCGGTTCAGCGTGTTGTCGTAATCGCTGAGCTTGTAGCGGAAATACTGCTCGCCGAGTGTAAACGGACACAGTAGATTCTTGGTCAAGAACATAGCCGTGACCATGCGCAGCCTGTTCGGCATATGTCCGGTCTCATTCAATTCCGTCATCGCTGCGTCAATAATCGGAATCCCAGTCTCTCCCTTGCGCCAGCTCTCAAAATGTCGATCATCTAGGGACGACAGATCGTATTTCTTTTCGTATTTGAAAAAGTCACCATCATACACCGATTGATAGATATAAAAATCCCGCCAAGCCAGCTGTCTGAGCCAGGCAGCGGACTGCTCATGCTCAAGAAGCTTCTCATACACATGGCGAATCGAGATGGCGCCTGTATTGATAGCTGCGCTGAGTGAGCTGGTACCGTCATAGGCATAGTGGTCCCTGCGCTCCGCATAGAAAGGCAGGTGGTCCTCGAGAAAGTCCCGCAGCCTCTCATTTGGATCATCAGGAGCCGTGAAAGTACCCAACTCGAAAGGCAAACGAAACGAATTCAAAACGTCTGCTCCGCCTTCGAAATCCATTAGACTGACAGTTTGCAGGTCCTTTAGGGAGAGCGGAGAAGAGGGGCGGTAGAACATCTGCAGATAGGCCGTCCATTTGCGGAAGAACGGAGTGTACACCTTGTATGGCTCGTTCTTTTGAGCAAATCTTTGAAAATCTGCAAGATCGGTCAAGGTATGATCGATAAGAGATGTCCATTTCACACCGTGGGCTTGGGCGACTTCCCGCAGCTTGCGGTCGCGCACGACGGCATAAGGCGTAAAGTCCTGATGAACAACGACCTCGTCAAAACGGGCTAGTCCCAACGCAAGGTCCATCACCTCCGTAGGCTCCCCGTAGACGATGTGAAGGATTTTGCCGGCCTCGGCGTATACAGTCTGCAGTCTTCTGACATAGCTCAAGAAGCAAACTCCGCTGTGCTCCGCATGCCGGTTGTTGCGCAGAAGATATGGATCCAGAATGAGCAGATGAACGGAAGGGTGCCCCCTGCGAACAGATAGTCGAATGCAGTCAGGTCCTCGATCCGTAAGTCTTTTCGATGTATGAACAATTTCATATGCCATGCCTCCAGAAAAAAGAATAAAAGCCCTGCGGGCTGCTCGAATTAGGAGCGAAGCTATGCCGGGGCTTTATTCGTTAGCAATCATTTAATTAATTGGATTCAGCAGTCAGCTGGTTGTAAATATCGTCCCAGAGTACACGGCGCGCAGATACATAACGCTTAGCATAATAGGACTCACTTAATTTGTTTTTCACTACACCGTCGTTGGTTGCGGCATGTACAAACTCACCGTCGCCAAGATAGATGCCTACGTGAGAAACACCGTCGCCTCCTGTGTTGAAAAAGACAAGATCGCCTTTGCGAAGGTCTTTTTGTCAACCCAGTAGCCTTCTTCGTCTTGTGCTTTAGAGCTATGAGGAAGGTCAATGCCGAATTGCGCGAACACGTAAGCGGTAAATCCGGAGCAATCAAAACCCTTTGTTGTCGTACCCGCGTACTTGTACGGAGTTCCGAGCAATCCGTCAACCGTTTCATCCATTGTGGATTGTGCTGCGAAAGCGCTTCCCTACACTCAAACTCAAACATAGAACAAGACTGAAAACGAGAGCAACAACCTTTTTCAACTGCTTGTCTCCTTCCGGTGCCTACGAGGTTAGCTGGAGGGTTCGGTTGAAGGTTCCCTATGATCCCTGTCTAGCAAGATCAATTCACCCGGAGTGGTTCCCCCGTTTCCCAAAATTAATCGGGAATTCGGCATGATTTGTTGGTTTTTTTTATCCTAATCCGAAGGATTCGTCATAAACATAAGAAATTCCTCCTTCCTATGCGCTATTCTATAAAAATATGTGTGAAACTTCTCAAAATAGACAAAAAAATAGCCCCTTTTTCAAGGGACCCGGCATTTTCGATGAATTTAGGCTGTTTTTGTACAGCATATGTGCCATTCTACTATCGATTAAGAGTTGTTTTTGGCTGACCAGAGATGATATTGAGAGGTTAATGCCCACATTTGAAGAAACATGTTGAACAAGGGGAATAGCTGATAAATCATCAGGGCAAGCAGTCCTGCCCAGATATAAGTTGCAGTGACGGTAACACCTGCCAATAGTCCCGAGCCGATGACAAGCAGCAGGGCGATAGTCACAATCGGCAGCAGATGGCGAAGGAAGGCGCCGATTGTGGCGATGATGCCGCTGCGCAGTGCCAGGGCAAACTGAACATGCATAAAGAGCAGGTGCAGAATAAAGCCGTAGGCGAGCAGTCCCCCTAGCCATGGCAGCATGGATAAGGCGGCACTCTCATAGGAGGTGCTGTGGGCATAGATGGATTGAACCTCCGGAATGAGCCAGATCAGAGGCAGCATGGTAAGTGCAACCCGGGCCGCATAACAGAGAAAGAACGATAAGGATAACTCTCTGATTCCTTTGAAAAATCGATAGCCCGCATTTTGTTCCGTATGTGTGATCGAATAATAAATGCCGGCATTGAGCATTGGTGTCAACAGCATGCGCACCCCGAGGAGGATGACGAGAGTCCAGAGATAGGAATAGCTTACGTCGGTTTTGAACAGCTGGAACTGCCCCTCGGCCAAGAACAGCTGCATCGCGAGCTTGGGCTGGCTGCTGCCGGGAAACCGGTGCATGAGCGGAACGAGAACAGATTGAACCATTTTGTAGAGAGCCATGCCCCAGCCCAACTGGTACAAGAACAGGACAATCACGGCGAAAGGCTGCTGCACGGCGGCCCGAAAGCCGGATTTCATATACGATGTCACGCGGCGTCCCCCTTTCTACCAAGCGACCCAGCCGAAGACCGTCTGCAGGAATTGAATGATGCCCAAATTCCAGCGGATTTTCCAAGTGGGGTCAACCTCAGTTAGCATAAAGTTATTGATATGTTTATTTTCCAGAACGAGCGAATAATTCGGATCAATCCTTACCCAGTCAATCGGTGAGGCGCCTGCAAGCTTATACTCGATGCTGCTTTCCGCTCCGCTCCAGGTTTTATCCAAAGTGCTGCCATCCTTAAAATGGAACTGAATCGGCACTTCCGGCGAATTGCCGCCGCGCTTCGAGATCAGCACCGTGCTTTCATAGCCAGAATTGCCATCTGCAAGTGAAGCGGGTGCAACATGAATCCGTTCGACAGAATAATCGGCCATCATACTGCCGTACACGTACTGGTTGAAGAATTCGTCCCACTTCGTCTTCGTAACGTCTTCGACGACGGCTTGGAAATCCCGTGTAGTCGGATGTTTGAACTCCCAACGTTGAAAATAAGTTGACATAATCTTATCCATCGTTTTCGTGCCGACCTGTTTCTCAATTGCTCTTAGTACAAGCTTGGCGCGCATGTAGACATTGTCCGCATATTCTTGATGGCCTCGGTATTCCCATGCATTCAGCTGCAGCGCGTTAGGCGAAGTAATGTAGCTGGCTTCTACAGGAAGGTTAGACGACACGCCATACTCGCTTTCCATCAGCTTATCTTCGGCATAGGACGTGAAGCCTTCGTCGAGCCAAGCCTCCTCGAATTCATTAGATGCCACCAGTCCGTAGAAGAATTGGTGCCCGATTTCGTGAACGACGACCCTCTCGAGTTCGAGGTCCGGCTTGCTGTCTTTGGCGCCCCATGCGGTGACGAGCGTTGGATATTCCATGCCGCCTGCTCCGTTGCCGTCTTCCGGAGGAACGACGATGGACAGCGTACTGTAAGGATAAGCGCCGTACCACTGACTGTAACGGGCGAGTGCTTTCTTAGCTGCATACATATAGCGGTCCTTCAAGTCCTGCTGCTTCGGATCGAGATACAGCTTGATCTTCACACCGGGCACTTGCGCCGCCGAGAAGGGCTCTTCGACATAAACGAAGTGTGGGGAAGCGGACCAAGCGAAATCATGTACGTCATCGGCGTAGAATTGGTACGTTTTCGTGTTGTTCTCCGTTACAGGAGTTTTGACAGGGAAGCCGGTTGCAGCCACGGTATAAGTGGAGGGTACTTTAATGACGACATCATAGATGCCAAAATCGGAATAAAATTCAGAATTCCCATGATATTGATGTAAATTCCAACCCTCGGTCTGCCGGCCCCTCGTTCCTGCCGGCTCATAGACAGCTACCTTGGGGAACCACTGGCCTGCCATCACGAAGTCGCCGCCGTCTGCATAACCCATACGTGCGAAAACTTCAGGAAGCTTGACCAGAAAATCCGTGGTTAAAGTAACCTGTTCACCGGGACCTACGGCTTTGGGGAGAGGCACCTTCAGCAAAGTCTGATCGTCTTTATTGCCGTCATCGGGCTGCACGAACTCCATGCGTTTGCTGAGGTCGGTGCCGTCCAAAGTCTGCAGAGATAACAGCTGCATGCTGCCTAAGCTGTCTGTCGTTGCTTCATCCTGCCGCAGCTTGCCGCCGGACTCCTTCATAAAGGTAGAATTCTTGGAGGCGAATGCATTCGGATACAAGTGCAAATACAGCTCTTGTACAGGTGCGGAGCCCGGATTTTCCCACGTAAACGTTTGCTGCCCTTTCAGCTGCTTGGTGTCCGGCATATACTCCACGTTAATGTGGTACTCCGCTACACGATAGCTGAGCGGTTTGGGCGCAGGCTTCTCCAGTGGTTTGGCAGACTCAAGCTGTCTGGTGTCCGGCGCAGGAGGGGCTGTAGGCTCCTCGAGTGCGGCCGGCAGGGCGGGCTTTAGTGCGGATGGCAGAAGAGATTCAGACAGCAGAACGGCGCCTGCTGCAAACAGCATGACGAACATCCACTGTACCTTGCGGTTTTTGAATACGTTACTCATGATATTCACCCCGTTGACAAGCATCTACAGCATGTATATGTAAGGGGGACGAGGATTATTTCTTTGAACGTGAATTTGTTGGACAAAATCGGTGGGAGCCTGGCAGCGCTGAAGAATTGACTGCCGCATCTTTACGGCATCTAGAACGAACGATGCACAGACACGTAAGGGCAGGCCCTTGCACCGGTGTATCCGGTACACCTTGTTCTTGCCTGTGACTTTGGCTACAATAAAGCAAGAGTTATGATGAAGAGAAAGGCGGGAGCTGTTCCTATGGAAAATGAAAAGAAAAAGCTTGCTTTGAATATAGTAAATTCAAAAACGAATCATAAGGGGTTCGGCGCAGGAGCCATCGATCTGAGCAATGTATCGAGTATCATTATCGATGGCGATGAGGCTTATTTGGATATGGGGGCCCTTCATGCCAAGAGTAAGGTAGAGAAGGGGATTAAATTCTCTATGGATAAAGCCGAAGTGCCAAACGGACGCACCTGCTGGATTGTCTGGGTAGCGGTGGATCGGACAGAAACGGGGGCATTTTATGCGGGGTTAACCGCTTGTGAAATGCTCGTGGACACGGAAGCGAGACGCGGATGGAAGATTCTTGCCGACCATGTGAACAAGATGGATTACGCGATGAAACGCCGTGTAATCGTGGACGGTCTTAACGAAACGGAGAAAAAAGCGCTTCGTGACGCACTCATCGCACATAACGAAGAATGGTGGAACCGCTCGGACGATACCCTCAAGGATGCGCTTTCATAAGGTGGAAAATAAATATGTACATTATGTGTCATCCATTGTGACCATAAGATGAACCGAGTATACTAATCAATAGTGTATGTTGCACCATATACTAGGACAGCAAAAAAAGGCAGACTAAGACGCGCTTAGTTCTGCCTTTTTGTGTTTCCCATTTATTCGTTCCACCAGCGTTTGAGATCATTCCACCAAGAGCTGTTCTTTTCTTCTACGCCTGGCTGAGGGCTGCTGCTCGGTGTTTCTTTTGCAGGCTTACCTGTGCAATAAGTGGTTGGTTCCGTACCGGACAGAAACGCCTCCATGACGGAATCCGGGCAATCTTCATTCGCCAACTTGCCCGATGCCGGATTAATATACGCAGTTGTTACGCCTTCGGGGATCGGGAACAGTTTAGGTGGGATTGCCTGAAGCGATTGTTCCGTAAACTCGGCAAAAATCGGGGAGGCTAGATGGGATTCCACGATGCTGATATCCCGATCCTTGTCATAACCCACCCATACGGCGGTCGTCAGCTCCGGCGTGAAGCCGACCATCCAGGCGTCGGTATCCGTCGTGCCTGTTTTCCCGGCAATCGGACGTTTGATCGTACTAGCCACCCGATTTCCCGTGCCGCCTTCTTCAAATACACTTTCCATGAGATTCGTTAAAACATAACTTACAGCAGGATCGATCACTTTTTCAGACTGCGGCTTCGCTTCATATAAAATGGTTCCGTTCGCATCTTCAATACGTTCGATGGCGGTTGTCTTAAAGTGCACGCCTTGGTTGGCAATTGTGCCGAAGGCGGATGCCATTTCAAGCGGGCTGACCGGGAACGACCCAAGCGCCAAAGAAGGCAGAGGCTTCATCGGACTATCGATGCCAAGCTTGCGGGCAAGGTCGATGACTTTGCTTGGGCCGACATCAAGGATCGTGTGCACGGCATAGATGTTATCCGATTTGGAAATCGCCTGCCGCATATCGATATTGGCGTTGACATATTGATCGTTAAAGTTCCGTGGCGTGTACGTCTGTCTGCCCTCGTCATAGGTAAAGACAGTCGGTTCGCTCTTCACCTGAGTAACTGGTGTATATCCGTTCTGCAGAGCCACTGTATACACAATCGGTTTAAAAGAGGACCCCGGCTGCCGTGTATTCGAGAGCACCCGGTTGAATTGATTTTCCGCGTAATCGCGTCCTCCCACCATCGCTTTAATCGCACCTGTTCTAGGATCGATGGCCACCAGGGCTGCCTGGATGTCCGGATATTTTTCCAGCTGCTTCTTCACGACGTCCTCCGCAATCTTCTGCGAATTCATATCGAGTGTGGTGTAGATTTTAATACCGCCTTCATCAAACTGCTCCTCGCTGATTCCCAATTGCTCTGTAGCGATCGAACGCACATAATCCCGGAAATATGGCGCTACGGCAGGCTTTTTCTCCGTTAGAGGTTGAATGGTCAACTTCTCTTTAGCCGCCTGGTCCGCTGCTTCTTGTGTAATGAAGCCGCTGTTCACCATCGTTTGGAGCACAACCTTTTGCCGGTCCATCGCATTTTGCAGATCATAATAAGGTGAATAGTAACGGGGGCCTTTGGGCACACCGGCAATCATGGCGCTTTCCGCGAGAGTCAGCTCACTAGCGTGCTTGCCAAAGAACAGCTCGGATGCCGTTTCAATGCCATAGGTGGAATGCCCGTAATAAATTTGATTCAAATAGTTATCAAGGATCTGGTCCTTGGATAGCTTCATCTCCATCTCTACAGCATAGACGGTTTCCTTCAGCTTACGGGACCAAGTTCGGTCATGATTCAGATACAAATTCCTGGCTAATTGCTGGGTAATGGTACCTGCGCCCTGAATTTTGGCCATATGCTGAATGTTCACGATCGCAGCCCGGGCTACAGCTTTGAGATCCACGCCAAAATGGCTGTAAAAGTGCTGATCCTCCACAGCTAAAGTAGCCTTAATTAGATAAGGTGAAATGTCCTTGAGCGACACCACCTGCCGATTTTGTCCCGAGTAGAACGTATCGATCAGCTCTCCATGCGCGTCGTACATCTGCGAGGTTTGGAGCATTTTCGTTGCCGGAAGCGTCTGTGCGCGCAAATACAGCAGTCCTCCGGCTGCTAGAACTAACATAAGAATAAAGGCGGAAAACATAAAGGCGAACATCTTCTTGATACGGCGCATCCATCGGACGGAAGGCAAATCTTCTTTATCTTTGGGCGGAGCGGGTACGCCTGCTGACGACGGACGTTTCTGTTCAGTCATTCCTTACACCCCTTTCGTTCATGCCAAGCTTCTATTAGCAGTATGGAAAAGCTTGCCTCCTCGTATTCAAACAAATGTAAATAATTTTTTAACTATCTTGAAAAACCGCAGGAAATCATTGCAATTTAGGGGTAATGAACTATAATACAATGGGAACACTGATAAAGGATCTTATTCATCACCAATATAGAAGAGAAAGAAGGCATGAACATGGAGCTCTGGTACACAGAGAAACAAACCGACAGCTTCGGTATTACCGCCAAAATTAAAGAAACATACGTGAGAGAGCAAACGGATTTTCAAGATCTCGCGATGATCGAAACTGAAGAATGGGGAACCATGCTCGTCCTGGACGGAATGGTTATGACAACGGTAAAGGATGAATTCGTCTACCACGAAATGGTGGCTCATCCTGCGCTCGTTACACATCCGAACCCGGAGCAGGTGCTTGTTGTCGGCGGCGGCGACGGCGGCGTGATCCGTGAGATTATGAAGCATCCGAAAGTGAAAAAAGCCGTGCTCGTTGATATCGACGGCAAGGTGATCGAGTATTCCAAGAAATATCTGCCTACGATTGCTGGAGAGTTGGACAACCCTCGCGTAGAAGTCATCGTCAACGACGGTTACATGCACATTCACGATCACAAGAATACATACGACGTCATTATGGTTGATTCCACTGAGCCTGTAGGACCTGCGGTCGAGCTGTTCAGCAAAGGTTTCTATCAGGGCATCTACGACGCGCTGAAGGAAGACGGCATTTTCGTTGCGCAAACGGACAACCCTTGGTTTAAAGCGGACCTGATTCAAACCGTCAACCGCGATGTCAAAGAAATCTTCCCAATCGTTCGCGTGTACGGGGCTAACATCCCGACATACCCAAGCGGACTTTGGACCTTCACGATGGGCAGCAAAAAGCATGATCCGCTGCAAGTCGAAGAGTCCAGCATTCCGGAGTTCCCGACCAAATACTACACACCTCGTCTGCACAAAGCGGCTTTCGTACTGCCTAAATTTGTAGAAGATCTGGTGAAGTAATAACAGAAAAGACCGTCAGCTCATTTTGAACTGTGCTCCATCATGATAGACACGATCTAACATGAGAAGTGCAGTTCATCTTCCTGCAGGAAGGAGCTGGCGGTCTTTCGTTCATTTACAAGCGAAAAGGGTAAGTCCCATACGCATACGGTTGCTTCGCTTCGCCACTGACAGGCGTGTTTGGCCGTTCAGAACGGCGAAGTTGAGTAATCGAATCCAGGTTTTATACATTGGGGAATCCTTCAAGGCACCTGGATCCGGTGATAGGGCATCACTACACTTTGCTGGGCGTAATGCTGATTACATCGGCGGTCGGCCCGCAGCCTCCCACAGTTCATAATCCCACCAAGTACGGCTTTCGCCGGACAATACATTGGAGACAGAATTGCCATCTATAACGAATAATTGGTGCTCCTTAGTTGTATAAGGGATTGAAGGCGGATGGTTCATATCGAACGCGGTCTCCTTGACCTTCTCATAGGTACCGTCCTGATGCAGTCTAAAGTAGCCCTGCGGCCTGGAGGTGGCACCATCGCCGTACAGGTTATAGGCCAGAGCGAGCATATCATCACCTTCAACATCGAGTGCGGCCAGGAATTGGACATTCAGGACATCGTTCCATAATCGAATATTGCCATCGCTTCCTAGCCATAGAATCTCGCCGCGTGCGTTCCCGTTCCTAGCGGCCATATACTCGGGGGACCAACTCCATACCCAATTGCCGCTGTCCGTTTTTTTTACGCTCTGAATAGATTGATCGAAGCTTTCAAGCTTCTCGGCTTTACCATTGGCTACAAAATACAAAGAATCCTCGTGAGGCGTGTAGGGAGCAGGAATGTGCAGGTAAGAATAGATGCGTAAAGAGACTAATGTGTTACCGTCGTCCAAAGGGTAGATACGTGCGGATACCCTAGCCCGGTCTTGACGTTCCTCATCCGGGTTGTTGTCATAGTACTCTTTCATCTTATCCAAGGTGGGCTGCAGGGAGAGCAGTGTGACGCCTTCGAAGGTAATAAGGTTATTGTCGATCTGGACGTCCCGGTCCGAAGCAGGCTGTAAGGAGAGTGAAGCCTCCGAATCCTGCATTTTTTGCCAGATGGCGTCTTCCTCCTCCTTGCTGAGCCAGACAGGGTCGCCGGTTAAATCCTTAGCGATTCGGAACATTCCGTTTGTAGCTTGGAAACTAGAGGTTACATATATAGAAGTCTCATCATCGTAGACCACATTCTCCAAGTGCGGCATTTGCGATGTTCGAATGGCGAATCCGTTATTATCATCCCAAGTAGTCTTCCACCCGAATGAATCGACGGCGAAATGCCAAGTCATAGGGAAATACGTGATGTCTTGAAACACGAGTAACGGATACGTTTGGGCACGATTATCGATAGACTCTGTTTCGACAGTCACAGGAAAATTGGCTATGGACGCTGTATAGCTTTCATTCGCAGAGAAGTGGCCGCCCGTCTCCATGTCAAGCTTGGTTTTTGTGCCGGAAAAAGGAGATAGTGTGAGTCCTCCTTCTTCGGACCATGACAGTCTAATGCCCATGCCTTGACCGACATTCCAGGTCATCGGGAAGTAGGTAATATCCTTGTACACGAGCAGCGGATACTCAAGAGTCCGGCTATCGACCTGGATTCCATCCACAGTGACGGGGAAATCAGGAATGTTGACCCTGACATGGACTCCAGGATCTGCGGCTCGAGCGTCCTTCTCACATAGGGACATGCTAGCTAACAGGAGCAAGACAATAACCATCCATTGAATTTTTCTACTCCTCCTCAGGTGAGACACCTTTACCATCAACATGTACGACTCCTCCATCTCATCCATCTACCATAATGGCTAATTAACAGATTGAAACCCATGTATACAGACGGATAATTTGGAAAAAAGTTACTATGAATTTATTTGCTCCAAGCAGACTCATTGAATTCAAAGACCTTATATTATACACTAGTACCTAACTTGCCTTATCTTGACATAAGGCGCAACGTTAGTGGACAGGAGATTCATAGGATGACAACGGCCAAGATGGGCGTGCGGATTCGCATCGAAAGTCGAAGCGCAGGCCAAGCCACCAAGCAAACGGCTGAGGGAGAGCTTTATCTCAAAGGAGAGCATGTCTACATCCGCTACGAAGAGAAGCCTTCCGAGCTGGGAAGAACGGTGACCCTGATCAAGCTGGAAGCGGGTCAGGTCAAAATTATCCGGCAGGGGGACGTCCAGGCGGACCAGACGTTTGTGCCAGGTGAGAAACGGGTAGGCTTTTACCAAACGGCGCAGGGCCGCATGGAACTTGAAATGGAAACTCATGAGCTCACTCAAAACATGGAAGCCGGCATCGGCACTGTGCATTGGAGCTATGACTTATATGCGTCAGGAGAACACGCAGGGCATTATCGGATCAAGCTGAACATTCAGAAGGGGCAGGGGTCATAACGGATGGACATTCTTAATGAAGTAAAAACGACAGTCAAGCAAGCCATACAAGAAGCAATCATAGCTGCAGGCATTGTGGAGGCAGAGCAAATTCCGGATATGGCGCTTGAAGTGCCGAAGGATAAGGCGCACGGCGATTTCGCCACGAACGTGGCTATGCAGCTTACTAGAATTGCGAAGCAAAATCCAAGACAGATCGCCGAGCAAATTATCGCGAGCTTGGATAAAGAAAAGGCTTATATCGCAGAAGCGAACATTGCCGGACCTGGATTTATTAATTTTAAAATGAATAAAAGCTACTTATATCCGATCGTCGGCGAGGTTATGAAACAGGGCGAAGCTTACGGGGCTGTGAATATCGGTAACGGCTTGAAAGTACAAGTGGAATTCGTCAGCGCCAACCCGACAGGCTCTTTGCACCTTGGGCATGCTCGTGGAGCAGCAGTAGGCGATGCGCTTTGCAATGTACTGAGTCTTGCAGGCTATCATGTAACTCGCGAGTATTACATCAATGATGCGGGCAATCAGGTGCTGAACCTGGCAAAATCAATCGAAGCCCGCTATTTGCAGGCGCTCGGGCAAGATGCCGAAATGCCGGAAGACGGTTATTACGGCGAGGATATCAAAGGCTTTGCGGCAGATCTCGCCGCTGAGAAGGGCGACAGTCTGCTGAGCATGCCGGAGGAAGAACGCCGTGCGTATTTCCGCAGCTACGGCCTTGCTAAAGAGCTGGATAAAATCAAACGCGACCTTGGCCGCTTCGGTGTGAAATTCGACGAATGGTTCTCCGAGACGTCCATTTATGAGAACAATCTGATTCCTGGTGTGCTTCAGGAGCTTCGCGACAAGGGGCATATCTTTGAAGAAGAAGGTGCAACTTGGCTGCGGACAACGCCGTTTGGCGACGATAAAGAGCGTGTGTTGATTAAAAATGATGGCTCTTTCACGTACTTGACTCCAGACATCGCCTACCATCGCAATAAATTTGAACGCGGCTATGACCGCTTGATCAATATTTGGGGAGCTGACCATCACGGCTATATCCCAAGAATGAAAGCAGCTATGACAGCCCTTGGCTTTGAAGCAGACCGGCTCATCGTCCTGATCGCACAAATGGTCAGTCTGTTCCAGAACGGGGAAAAGGTCAAAATGTCCAAACGTACCGGTAAAGCTGTTACGATGGAAGACCTGATGGACGAAGTGGGCGTAGATCCGATTCGTTACTTCTTTACGATGCGGAGCATGGACTCCCATCTGGACTTCGACATGGACCTGGCGGTTTCGCAGTCCAACGAAAATCCGGTATTCTACGTGCAGTACGCGCACGCGCGTATTTGCAGTATCTACCGGCAAGCGGAAGAGCAAGGCGTTCAGCTGCTTCCGATTGAGCAAGTCGATCTATCCCGCCTCACAGCGGAGTCGGAATTCGACCTGCTGCGCAAGATCGGCGAGCTTCCGGAAGAAGTCGCGGTCGCTGCCGAGCAGTATGCGCCGCACCGCCTCATCCGCTATGTCTACGAACTGGCGAGCCAGTTCCATAGCTACTACAAAGCCGAGCGCGTCATTACCGACGACGCGCAGCAAACCCAAGCACGCCTAGCGCTGCTCGGCGTGGTGCGCACTACGATCGCCAACGTGCTTCGCGTTGTTGGCGTGAGCGCTCCGGAGCGGATGTAACCTCCGCTCCACATAGCAAGAAGGCCCCGACACGGATCGGGGCCTTCTTGCTTTACGCGAAAGCGCGCGTACTGCGCGCTTTCTTCGAATCCAAGCGCCGCCAGCACAGCAATGGCAGCGGGGGCTGGGCTTCGCCGCCCACCACCAGCCGGTCGGCGTTGCTTTTGCGCCATCGGTGCAAGGCCGGCGTTGCTCCATCGCAGCTTTCTCTGCGGGCGCCGCCCGCCACCAGCCGGGCGTCGTTGCTTTTGCGCCATCGGTGCAAGGCCGGCGTTGCTCCATCGCAGCCTGCTCAGCGAGGCGGCACACTCAAGCAGCCCCCTGCAGTAACGGGGCTTGCCCTGCCCTGCCCCGCCAACCAGTCCGGCGGCGGCTCAGTTCTTCAGCGCGCTCAGCACGCGCCGGGCATTGATCTGCCCGGGCTGCGCTCCCGCGCTGCTGGCTCGCTTACTGAGGCTGATAGAGCTGCGCCTCAGGATGTTCTTGATCTGTTGCGGCCGGAGGGTCGGCTTAACAGCCAGCATCAATGCAACTACGCCGCTGACATGCGCGGTTGCCATTGAGGTACCGCTGAGCTCGTTGTATTTGCCATGAAGCCAGGCGGAATAAATGCGCTCACCTGGCGCATACACATCAATTTGCTTCCCGCGGTTGCTGAAGGGGGCAATCTTTTGGGTACGAGTAGTTGCCCCTACGGCTACAACTTGTGGAAAACGTGCCGGATAATCGATCGTTTTACGTTTGCCGTCATTGCCGGTCGAGGCAATGATAATGGTTCCTCTGTAGTACGCGTTAAGCACGGCATATTCCAGCGACCGATTGTAGGTTTTCATCCCGAAGCTCATATTGATGATGTCTAGCTCATTGTGTACACACCAGTCTATGGCGGCAATAATATCCGATACATAAGCGCTTCCGTTATAGTCAAACGCTTTGACGGGATGAATAATGGCTCTTGGTGCGACACCGATGATACCGTTATGGCGGCTGGCGGCTGCGATCGTTCCCGCGATGTGAGTTCCGTGTCCGTTATCGTCGAAGGGCAGCAGGTTTCGATTTAACAGGTTCACGCCCCTTGCGATGGAATTACGGAGATCCGGATGATTGTAGTCAATTCCCGTATCAATGACGCCGATGCGAATACGCTGTCCCGTCGAACGGCTCCATACATCCGGTGCACCCACCTGATCGACGCCCCAGGGGATAACCTGTGAGCCCATGCTGATATTGCTGCGTCTGCCGGTTGTTCGTTTACTGGCGACTTGATGAACGGTGATTCGCGTATCTTCCTCGATTTCTTTCACCTGCGGGAATTGCTTCAACACGGAAGCGGAGGGCAGCACGCAGGAGAATGCTTGAATAATGGCTAAGTCGCGTACGGACGCCAGATGAACAAACTGGTTTTTCATCTGGTTCAATTGCCTGCTGCAATCGGCATATGCTTGTGCCGATGGGAAGTGGATAATATGCTTTTTGTCGAGTTCCGTTGCAAGACCGATTTCCTCATGAAGCAGTCGAAGAAAGGTGGCTGAATCCATGGACGCCATCCCCCCATTACAGCATAGAATCGAATCTCCCCTATCCTATGTACAGGTCACACTGCCTGACCGTGTGATCGCCTTTTTGAGAAATAAATAGGTTCAAACCCGTGTCAGATGCGTAGGAACTACATAGGATGAATAGAGAGGCATATGAATGCTGTCTCTTTCGAGGGTGCAGGATCCGGCCGCTTGCAGCGGACTGATTCCTGAGGATACAGTCACAAGCGAGGGGGGGCCTTCGCTTGTTTTAATTTCCTGGGTCTTTTGCTTGAGGGCACAGTTGCATTTTTAGAAAAAATAGGTTTTACTTAATGAAGATATTGGATAAGGTAGAATAGAAGAAGTTGAGAATCGGTCGAAGGGATGTGCCTTAGATGAGCAGCGAATATACACTTAAAATTAACGCGGAGCAGGCGCGCGAAATGCCAATGGTGGATCTGGCGTTCGAGTTGTTGAAATCTGCGAATACTCCGTTTTACTACCGTGACCTAATGATGGAAATTGCTAAAATTAAAGGGCTCTCCGATGATGAAGTCATGCAGGTGATTGCCCAGCTATATACGGAAATCAACATTGACGGACGTTTTGCTTGCGTGGGTTCGAACCTTTGGGGACTCAAACGCTGGTATCCTGTTGAAAAATCGGAGGATACTGTAGGGAATGCCAAGCGTCCAAGAATCATCAATGACGAAGATGATGATGATGAGGACATCTATCCAGAAGAAGAAGATACATACGCGGAAGAGGACGAATACAATACATTCGGCGAGGATTCCGAAGAAGAATCCGACGAAGATTCTGAATTCTTTGAGGACGAAGAAATCGAAGAAGAGGATCTTGGCGAGGGAGAAATCGAAGAGTCTGACGAAGAGCTTGAGGACGAAGAAATCGAAGAAGAAGAGGAAGATTCCGATTTTGAAGATGAGGATGAAGACGGCAAATAACTTGTCTTGACAGCGGATATCCCTTCAGAGTAAACTATTGCATGGGCTTTAAAAGAAACTTAACAAATCGCGCTATGCGTTCGAAAAAGTGCCCCGTCACTACGGGTGTCACTTTTTTTGTTTTATTAGGGTTTTTAACCAGTGTTTAATGAGAAAAACAGTTTTTGCAGAAGCTAGTTAAAAGGTTCCTTTTTGGTATTATTCTTACAAACTCATGGAGATTCGGCAGACCGTCGTTTCACTTTAGATCACGGTACTGCCTTCGAATAGTTGTTGTAGCGGCCAACCGGGTTATTTAGCATGACATTCAACTCGTTTAGATCGCTTGACAATGATGGGCTGCTGCGCAAGTTATATCATGCACGGCACATGGATGTTATTCACTTCATTTACGCTTACGAAGCCAGTTTTCTGGCGAAACCGAGCACATGCTTACGAAGTAAGTTTTTTGCCGGCAAAAAACTCAGCATACGCTTACGAAGCCAGTTTTCTGGCGAAAACTTTAGGGAGGCCTACATAATGACAACAAAGTACATTTTCGTGACGGGAGGGGTTGTCTCTTCTCTTGAAAAGGAATTACCGCTGCTTCCTTAGGGAGACTGCTCAAGAACAGGGGATTGAAAGTAACGATCCAGAAGTTTGATCCTTATATTAACGTGGACCCGGGAACAATGAGCCCTTACCAGCATGGTGAAGTGTTTGTTACCGATGACGGTGCGGAGACAGATCTGGATTTGGGGCACTACGAGCGATTCATTGATATTAATCTTTCCAAGGCTTCCAACGTAACTACAGGTAAAGTGTATTCCTCTGTCATTACGAAAGAGCGCCGCGGCGAATATTTGGGCGGGACCGTCCAGGTCATCCCGCACATTACGAATGAGATCAAGGATCGTGTACTCCGTGCAGGCCGTGAAGCGCAATCGGATGTTGTTATTACGGAAATCGGCGGTACTGTAGGCGATATTGAGAGCTTGCCGTTCCTGGAAGCGATTCGTCAAATGAAGAACGATATCGGACGCGAGAATGTGATGTACATTCACGTTACGCTGATCCCTTACATTAAAGCTGCCGGTGAAGTGAAAACGAAGCCGACTCAGCACAGTGTCAAAGAACTTCGCGGTTTGGGCATTCAGCCTCACGTGATCGTGTGCCGTACCGAGTATTCCTTGACGGAAGATATGAAACGGAAGCTCGCGCTGTTCTGCGATATTGATCCGGCTGCTGTGATTGAATGTAAAGATGCAGAAACCTTATACGAAGTGCCGATGAGTGCTGCGCGAGCAGGGCTTGGACGACTATGTATGCAAACACCTTCAATTAAAAACAAATGCTCCGGACATGACCGAATGGGAAAATCTCGTTCGCCGCGTGAAGTCGTTGAAGGAAAAAACGGAAATCGCTATCGTGGGTAAATACGTCGCTCTTCATGACGCTTACTTGAGTATTGTTGAAGCCCTGGGACACGCAGGTATCGATAACGAAGCGGAAGTTAACATCCGTTGGGTCAATGCGGAAGAAGTCTATGATGAGAATGTGGATGAGCTGCTTAGCGGCGTTCATGGAATTCTTGTCCCTGGCGGCTTCGGTGACCGTGGTATCGAGGGCAAAGTCAGCGCGATCCGCTACGCCCGTGAGAAGAAAATTCCTTTCTTCGGCATTTGCTTAGGTATGCAGGTAGCTGTAATCGAATACGCCCGTACCGTAGTGGGTCTTGAAGGTGCGAACAGCTCCGAGATCAACCCGACAACAGCTTATCCTGTCATCGACCTGCTTCCCGAGCAAAAGGACATCGAGAACCTTGGCGGTACTATGCGTCTTGGCTTGTATCCGTGCAAGCTGGTACCGGGCTCCTTGCAGCGCAATCGTATAACGACGAGCTGGTTTACGAAAGACATCGCCATCGTTATGAATTTAACAACGAGTACCGTGAATTGATCGAGAAAGCGGGCCTGCGTATTTCCGGTACGTCGCCGGACGGCCGATTGGTAGAAATGATCGAAGTGCCGGATCATCCGTGGTTCCTGGCGGTTCAGTTTCATCCGGAGTTTACTTCGCGTCCTAACCGTCCGCAGCCTTTATTCCGGGAATTTGTCAAAGCGGCGCTGCAGTTAAGCCGTTAATAGCAGTCTTTTCGCCAGGATTCCCTCCTGTAAACCACTGATTTGTAAAAGTTTGCAATAAACTTTTGACCGTAGGAAGGATATTAAGGACGGACAGCGAATATCTTACATTTAGAAAAAGGGAGTTCGTTATTCGTTTTTGGGAGGGAACCAGGCTTATGAAGAAGAAAGTGTTGATTGTAGACGACCAGAACGGTATTCGTGTACTACTTATGGAAGTGTTCAGCAATGAGGGTTACGATACCTACCAAGCTTCCAATGGTAAGCTGGCTTTAGAAATTGTGAGAAACTCATCGCCTGACCTTGTTTTATTGGATATGAAAATTCCCGGCATGGACGGACTCGATATCCTTAAGCATGTTAAAGCCATCGATCCATCTATTAAAGTCATCATGATGACAGCTTACGGAGAATTAGATATGATTAAAGAGGCGACGGACCTTGGTGCGATCATGCACTTCACGAAGCCTTTTGATATTGATGAACTTAGAATGGCGGTTAATAAACAGCTGAATAACGAATCAAGCAGCGGTTTTGCAGTGGGATCCTAATTATTAGGGTCTTTTTTTATGGCTCCATGCCGTCATTTACCTCTTTATAAATTCTTCAAAATAGAAATGGGACTTGTTTATCATTTGTCCACTTCTGTGCTATAATATGTCAGTATGACAAAGAGCGGTATACACACGCATCTACTACCAAAGGTTCTAGGAGGAAGAGAAACATGGCATTGGTTTCAATGAACGAATTTTTACCTAAAGCAAAAGCAAACAAATACGCGGTGGGTCAGTTCAACATGAACAACCTTGAGTTCGCGCAAGCGATCGTAGAAGCTGCGATCGAATTGAAATCCCCATTCATTTACGGTGTCAGCGAAGGCGCACTGAAATACATGGGTATTGAATTTACTGTAGCTATCGCAGAAGCTGCAGCTAAAAAATCCGGTCTGCCAATCGCTTTGCACTTGGATCACGGCAGCTCCTTTGAAGTAGCGATGAAATGTATCCGTGCAGGATTCAGCTCCGTTATGTTCGACGGTTCCCACTATTCCTTCGAGGAAAACATCCGTTTGACTAAAGAAGTTGTCAAAGCGGCTCGCGCTATGGGCGTATCCGTAGAAGGTGAACTTGGAACAATCGGCGGCGTTGAGGATGATATCAGCGTTGACGCGGAGAATGCGAACCTGGCTAAGCCTGAAGAAGCAATCCGTTTCTATGAAGAAACAGGCGTTGACTGCTTGGCTATCGCAGTAGGTACTGCACACGGTATGTACGCTGGTGAGCCTAACATTCACTTCGACATCATCGAGCAAGTATCCAAAGCGATTCCTGTTCCTGTTGTATTGCACGGCGGATCCGGTGTTCCTGACGAAATGATTCGTAAATCGATTGCAGCAGGCGTTGGTAAAATCAACGTGAACACAGAGAACCAAGTTGCTTGCACAGAAAGCATTCGTGAAGTATTGAACAAAGATGCGAAAGTCTACGATCCTCGCAAATACCTCACTCCAGCTCGTAAAGCAATGATCGACGTGGTTAAATCCAAAATTGAATTGTTCGGAAGCAGCAACCAAGCTTAATTCCAACTGTATAGATCGATGGGAAATGCTATCTGTATGATGGCGTTTCCCTCTTCTGTTTTTTGTTCTTGGGAGAAGTGCGTTCAGCCCGCGCACGGCAAGTATGTTCTTGGTGTAGGGGGAAATGGAAACATGTTGGAGAAATTAATGGTGGCCGGCGGTCGGCCGCTGCGGGGAACGATTCAGATTAGCGGTGCTAAGAACAGTGCCGTTGCATTAATACCTGCTGCAATTCTAGCAGAAACAGCAGTAACTTTGGACAATCTGCCGCATCTTAGTGATGTAGCTACATATACAGAGATTCTAACGGATTTAGGAGCTTCCATTGATTGGAACGAAGATCGAATGACGATTGATCCTTCTCGTATGAGATCGATACCAATGCCCAATGGAAAGGTTAAAAAGCTTCGAGCTTCCTATTATTTGATGGGTGCTTTATTAGGTAGATTCGGAGAAGCGACGATTGGTCTGCCTGGCGGCTGTAATTTTGAGCCAAGACCGATTGATTTGCATATCAAAGGCTTTGAAGCGCTTGGCGCTGTAATCAGTAACGAGAATGGTGCATTGCGAATTCGTGCCAAAGAGCTTCGCGGCGCGAAGATTTATTTGGATATGGCAAGTGTGGGAGCTACGATTAATATTATGCTGGCGGCCTCTCGGGCCAAAGGTTCTACCATTATAGAAAATGCGGCGAAAGAGCCTGAAATCATAGATGTAGCAACTCTGTTGAATTCCATGGGCGCCAGAATTAAAGGTGCAGGTACGGAGACGATCCGGATTGAAGGCGTATCCGAGATGCATGGCTGCCGGCATTCGATTATTCCCGACCGTATACAAGCGGGTACTTATATGATAGCAGCCGCGGCAACGCGCGGAGATGTGACGGTTGACAATGTGATACCGAAGCATATGGAAGCTCTGACTGCGAAACTGCAGGAGATGGGCGTTCACATTTACGAAATGGATGAGTCCATACGGGTTGTCGGACAGCCGGAGTACCAAAGCGTTGACGTAAAGGCGCTTGTCTACCCTGGGTTTGCAACCGATCTTCAATCTCCGATGGCCAGTCTGTTGTCTCAGGCTCGAGGAGTCAGTATTTTAACGGATCATGTCTATAGCAACCGATTTAAACATATTCCTGAGCTGGTGCGAATGGGAGCCAAGATGAAAGTGGAAGGAAGATCCGCAATTATCGAAGGATCACAGTTAAGCTCCGCTAAGGTGAAAGCTACGGATCTGCGCGCCGGCGCGTCGCTTGTGATTGCTGGCTTAAGTGTTCTTACCGGCGGTGTTACTGAAATTTCAGGAGTCGAATTTATAGATCGAGGATACGAAAATCTCGTTTTCAACCTGTCTTCGCTGGGCGCGGAGGTTTGGCGGGAGACTGAGGAATAAATATCCATAAGCTAGGCAATGCTAGCTACTATGTTTCTTGTATACATAGTCAAATTTAATAGTTTGGTGGTTGAATGTAATGAGTATGCCTCTTGCTGAGCTTGAAGCATTAAAGCTAACTGATCTGTATAAGCTAGCAAAAAAAATTTCAGATCCCCTATTACGGGCAGCTTAAGAAAAAAGAACTCATATTTGCAATCTTACGGGCTCAAGCTGCAGAGAGCGGATTGATGTTTATGCAAGGTGTCCTTGAGATTCTGCAGGAAGGCTTCGGTTTCTTGAGACCGATTAACTATCTCCCGAGCTCAGAGGATATCTATATATCGGCTTCTCAAATTCGTAAGTTCGACTTGAGATCTGGAGATGTCGTATCAGGAAAGTGTAGACCGCCTAAGGAAAATGAGAGGTATTTCGGACTTCTGCAAGTAGAAGCGGTGAATGGTGAGAAGCCGGAGACAGCTTCGGAGCGCCTCCACTTCCCGGCACTAACTCCTCTCTATCCACAAACGCGGGTTATTCTAGAAACGACCCCTAACAAGCTTTCAACTCGTATCATGGATATGCTCGCTCCTGTCGGACTCGGACAGCGCGGTTTGATCGTTGCCCCCCCAAAAGCAGGGAAAACGCTGCTGCTCAAAGAAATCGCCAACAGTATCTCCACGAATTATCCCGATATTGAATTGTTTGTGCTTCTCATTGATGAACGCCCGGAAGAAGTGACGGATATGCAGCGCTCTGTTAAAGGAGAGGTTGTGGCTTCTACATTTGATGAGCTTCCTGAAAATCATATTAAGGTAGCTGAGCTTGTAATGGAACGGGCTATGCGTCTGGTTGAACATAAAAAAGATGTGGTCATTTTATTGGATAGCATCACACGCCTAGCGAGGGCGTACAACCTGGTGGTACCTCCTACAGGAAGGACTCTTTCTGGCGGTATCGATCCTGGAGCGTTTCATCGTCCCAAGCGATTCTTCGGCGCGGCCCGTAATATTGAAGAGGGCGGCAGCTTGACGATTCTAGCTACGGCACTAGTGGAAACAGGCTCACGGATGGACGATGTGATTTATGAAGAGTTTAAAGGAACAGGTAATTTGGAGCTTCATTTGGATAGAAAAATGGCAGAACGCCGCATATTCCCAGCTATTGATATTCGCCGTTCAGGCACTCGCCGCGAAGAAGCTCTTCTCGGAAAAGAAGAATTGGAGAAAATTTGGGCTCTCCGCAAAGGTATGAACGACTCGCACGAATATACGGAAGCTTTTATTAAAAAGCTGGGTGACACCAAGACGAATCAAGAGTTTCTGGATTCGCTCGCTTCTCCTTCCTCCCAATCGGGGGCCGGCAGCGGCAAAGGGAAAGTCAAGAATTCGGCATCATAACGAAAGCAAGTCGTATACGATAAGCGAGCTTTTGCTAGAAGCCTCTAAGGAGTACCGTCATGAATTTGGTTTATGCAGACGCGCAGGGACAGGTGTACGATCATCCTGAATACTTTGCGCTCGGTCGAAATGCAGAAATGATCACAGAAATCATGGAGGATGAACTGATTCCTCTTCCTGAAGGAGCAACGTTAGTCAGTCTTCCTTTTACCCGGCCTGTAGGCATCGATGCCGAGACAGGGGAGATGAAGCTGGTAGAAGGCGAATACCATGCGGTTGGGGCGCTGTTGCCACAAGGATTTACTAGACTTTTACTTCCAGGCTATATCAAAACGGATAAAACAAAGGCGCTGCCTTTATTCGGTTATACAGCAGTTGTGTGGAAAGACGAAGGCTTTTATGTAGCCGCCCGTCAAAGCGATAACCCGTATTTTTGGAATCCGGTCCATTGTGACCCGGACGAGCTTGAAGTGCAAGTGAAACGCTTGGTGGATAAATATCCGGAAAATCGTTTGTACGAGCATCTTTCGAACTGTGCGCTCGGCTACGAATGTCTAACCGCATCCAATACGTTCTTGCAGCGCTGGGAGGGAGCAGTTCCCGTCTCGTATTCTTGCAACGCAGGCTGCTTTGGCTGTATCTCGGAGCAGCCGGATGACAGCGGCTTCCCTGCTCCGCAAACCCGAATGAACTTTAAGCCGAAGGTGGAAGAGATCGTTCAGATCATGCTGGAGCATCTGCGTACTCCAGAGAGCATTATCAGCTTCGGTCAAGGTTGTGAGGGAGAGCCGAGCACGCAGGCTGCTCTAATTATAGAAGCCATTAAGCAGGTCCGTGAGCAGACGCAGATGGGATATATCAATATCAATACGAATGCCGGACTGACCGACCATATCCGCGGCATCGTGGACGCAGGCTTGAATCTCATGAGAGTGAGTACAATCAGTGCGCTCGATGATCACTATAATGCGTACTACAAGCCAAGAGCGTACACGCTGAAGAGTGTGGAAAAGTCACTTCGTTATGCTAGTGATAAGGGAGTCATTACTTCCATTAACTATCTGGTATTTCCAGGAGTGACGGACCGCGAAGAAGAAATTGAAGCAATGATCGAATTTGTTCGAAGAACAGGACTAAAGCTTATCCAGCTGAGAAATCTGAACATTGATCCTGAAAGCTACTTGAACCTGATTCCGAAGGCTCAAGGTGAGCTGCTTGGCATGAAGCAGATGATCGAAATTTTCGAGGAGGAATTGCCGGATGTGGTCATTGGTTCCTATACACATACACCGCAATTTTATTCGAAAGGTAAAGCTCTGTCAGGCATCTTGTAGCCACAGATTTGCCAGTTGCAATTCGCGTTATCAGCGTGATATAATCACCATCGTGTGAACATATAACTCTGTTTCAGCAAATGATTCAGGGCGGAAAGAGGTGAACAAGCATGAAAGAGGCGATCCATCCTACTTATCATGTAACCACAGTGACTTGCGCATGTGGTAATGTATTTGAGACAGGCTCCATCAAGCAAAATCTCCGCGTTGAGATTTGCTCGAACTGCCATCCGTTCTTCACTGGTAAACAGAAGTTTATCGATGCAGGCGGCCGTGTCGACAAATTCAAAAAGAAATACGGCATCTAATTGGCATCAATTGTACTGGCGCCAATCGGCATAAGACAACCTCCCTTGTGGTCATCCTAAGCTTAGGCTTAGAGAGCCAAGGGAGGTGTTTTTATGTCTAGCAGATGCCTAACATGGATGAAAGCGGGCGCAGCCTCAATGCTGATTGCTGCATGTGTGACAGGGTGCGGAAATACAAGCGCTGGTGAGGACAAGTATAAAACGCAATCTTACCCGCAGGATGGACTAATGGGCTTGACCAGTGTCAACCCGAACAATCCCTTAACCCTACGTATCATCATTACGCTGACGATACGGAATTGATGAAAGCAGTTCTAGCTCAATTTCCAAACATAGAAAGCTCCAGCATTACCCACAATGGACCAATTGCTAAAGTGAAAATCAAAACCAAGCAGGCCTGACGGCACCGCAAGTAGAGGAACTTCGTTCTCAAATTCAAATGGCTTTGTCTACGAATATGCCGAGGTATAACGTTGTTGTTCAAATGAACAAGTAATGGCACATTTTCCCCTCGGGTTGCTATTTAAGAATCAATCAGCTATACTTAGTTTTACCGTGCTAGACGGGGAGGTAGCGGTGCCCTGTAGCTCGCAATCCGCTGTAGCGGGGTTGAATCCCTGTTAGAGGTACTGTGATGTGGGGTCTGGCTCTTGCACGTGGTGTTGAGAGTCGGGTCCTTCGCAATGAATGCTCGTGAACCCGGTCAGGTCCGGAAGGAAGCAGCCGTAAGCGAGATGTTTCATGTGCCGAAGGGTTGCCTAACTTGAGCTAACGACAAGAGTTCGCTCATATCATTTTATCAATAACAGGTGCACGGTATACTTTCTTAGCAAATTATGTTGAACTTAATGGAAAACGCCTTACAGGCGTTTTCTTTTTTTGTCTATAGAAGGAAAATTATTCAAGGAGGGAGAATCAGTATATCAAAGGAAAGATTGTAAACGTTTACGATTAGGGGTGTTGCATATTGTCCAAGCCAAATTCTCAACATTATCAAGTATCCGTAGATGAAGTGCACAAACTATTGAATGAGTCCTTACGCGTCAATATGCTCATGGCAGATGAGAATGAGCGAATCATTCTAGCAAGCGGTCACTTACTCACATATACCGGATACTCCGCGGAGGAACTTACGTCTCATTTCACGTTCAGTCAGTTGTTTAAAGTGAAGGGCTCACTTAGAGAACTGTATACAACTCACTTTGAACAGCCGGGGGACGCGAAGGATTGGCCTCAAGGAGTTATGTTGGGGAAAAATGGCGAAAAGACACCATATCAGTTTTCCATTCTAAGGCTCATACAGGATGGGGAACTCGTGTATCTGGTAACTTTTAAGAATTACATAGAAAGGCCGCAGTTAAGCTTGCTTCAAAAATTTGCCGATAGGTTCTTGCAGGATGTTAACTTAGGGGTTCTGTTAATCAGTATGGATTTCAAGCTTGTTGATATTAGTGATATGGCCTGCAGAATTCTTGGCTTCGAGAGAGAGCATATCCTCAACAAGTCGCTGGACGAAGTATTTGTCACAGTGCCGAGCGAGCATCGACTGGTACAGCGATCTATTCTGAACGGGGTGGTCGTTCGAAATTATGCTGTTTCCTGGACGAACAACAATGAACGGTATGAACTGCTGTTGGATTCCAACGTACTCAAAGATAGTCAAGGGGGCTGGTGGGAGCTTACATTATCTTCAAAGATGTCACCAATCTGCGGTCATTAGAGGAAATGGTGCAGCGAAGCGATCGATTGGCGATGATCGGACAAATTGCAGCGGGAACAGCCCATGAGATTCGTAATCCGCTTACCTCGATCAAAGGCTTTTTGCAAGTATTGAAGAGAACCTTCGAAACGCAAGGAATGAGCAAGGAACAAAATTATACGGATGTAATGCTGGCGGAAATTAATCGAATCAATGAGCTTGTCAATGAATTTCTGCTGCTTGGCAAGCCGAAGCATATTGCTTATGAGCAAACGGATGTATCCGAGGTCTTGAGCGAAATTCTTCCCATCATTAACAATGAGGCAGTTCTTCATAACGTTCATCTTCAATACAAGGCATCAACGCACTTACCTGAAGTGATAGCGGATCGTGAGATGCTGAAACAAGTGTTTTTAAATATTTGCAAAAATGGTATCGAAGCTATGGTGGAAGGTGGGACATTAACAATCTCAGAGAGCGTAGAGACATCCGATCATTTTGTGTGTATCGACGTACATGATACTGGACCAGGAATTCCTTCGTTTGTCATTGATAAAATTTTTGATCCGTTCTTTACGACCAAGGATGAAGGCACCGGTTTGGGACTTTCTGTCTGTCAACGAATTATTCATGATATGGGTGGTATGATTCGAGTATCCTCCAAAGGATATGGAACTACTTTTACAATCAGCATCCCTTATCCTTGATCATCTGTTTCAATCCATAGGGGGGTTATAGTATAATAGGTTCAATAATTCGATAGAAGAATTATTGGAGAGGGACATTATGGCACATATCGCTCTATACCGAACTTGGAGGTCGCAGACGTTCCGTGAGGTTGTGGGACAGAAGCACATTACCCAAACGCTGCAAAATTCGCTAAGGGAAAATCGACTAACACATGCTTATTTGTTTAACGGTCCGAGGGGGACTGGTAAAACAAGTACAGCCAAAATATTAGCTAAAGCTGTCAATTGCCTGAATGGACCATCGGAAGAACCTTGTAACGAGTGTTCTGCATGTACGCGGATCACAGAAGGGGTTGTGATGGACGTCGTTGAGATTGATGCTGCATCTAACCGCGGCGTTGAGGAGATTCGGGACATTCGTGATAAGGTGAAGTACGCTCCCACAGAGGTTAGGCAAAAAGTGTACATCATAGATGAAGTGCATATGCTGACGACGGAAGCCTTTAATGCGCTCCTGAAGACCCTTGAAGAACCGCCCGCCCACGTTATGTTTATACTGGCCACTACGGAACCGCACAAAATCCCCGCTACCATTATTTCGCGCTGTCAACGCTTTGATTTTCGAAGAGTATCGATGGAGGAGCAGGTTCAAAGGCTGCAGTACGTCTGTGAGCAGGAGGATATCTCTATTAACGAGGAAGCTCTCCATTATATCGCCCGTCTATCTGATGGAGGCATGAGAGATGCGCTCAGCCTGCTCGATCAAGCGGCCTCTTTCGCTACGGGGGAAGTGCAGCTTCAAGATATTCTTTCGATTACAGGGGGAGTTGCAGCCGATCAGTTCGAGAAGTTGGTACTGGCGATCAAGGATAAGGAGTTAGGGACTGCTTTAGAATTGGTGGATACCTTCATGCAGGAAGGCAAGAGCGCTGATAAATGCATGGAGAATCTCATTGACTACTTCCGCGATCTGCTGATGGTCCGGATGGTTCCGGGCTCTCCCGTGATTAGTGAACGTGTGTTTGATATGGAGAAGCTTCGCGAAGTAGCGGGTCATTTTACCCCAGCAGCAATGATGGGGATTATCGAAACGCTAAATCACTATCAAAGTGAAATGAAATACTCCGTTCAGCCGCAGACTTTACTTGAAATTGCAATTATGAAAGCAAGCGGGGACCACATGACCACACCGGCAGGTTCGGCATCTCCGGGTCCATCCTCATCGTCCGGACAAGGGGATTTAATTGCTCAGTTAACGAAAAAGCTGCAATTGCTTGAAGAACAGGTAGCAGGACTGGTAAAATTGGGTTTGAACGCAGCGCCGCGAGACGCGATATCCAAACCGGCCGCACCAAGAAGTCCTCTAACAGCGGCTCCGCCGAAAAAGTCGGGCATCAAGCTGGATGGATATCTGAAAGCTGCTGATGGCGTTGAAACCAAGAATGTGCTTATGAAATGGAGTCAAATATTAGGCACGGTCAAGGAACGGAAAATTACGGTTCATGCTTGGTTTGTTAACGGTGATTTAGTTTCCGTACTGGATGACACCGTTCTAGTGGCATTTAAGAATGAGATGCATCGTAATACAACGGAAAAGCCAGAGAACAAACAATTAATTGAGCAAGTGTTGTCGACTGTACTTGGCAAACCTTTCAAACTGCTGACGATCATGCGTAAAGAGTGGGACGACGCTTCAAGTGAGACTGCAGGTGCACCTCAAGAAATGATGGAGATGGAACAGCAGGATGAAGCGGGGGGAAGCCGCAGGAACAGTGGATTTCCGAGGCCATACAGTTATTTGGTGAGGATTTAGTCAAAATTAAAGAAGATTAAGCGTGAGTAGCAAAGGAGCAAATACGACATGAATAATATGAATCAAATGATGAAGCAAGTGAAGAAAATGCAAGAACAAATGATGAAGGCGCAAGAAGAGCTGGGTAGCAAAACGATCGAAGGCTCCGCAGGCGGCGGTGTTGTATCTGTTGTCGTGAATGGTCACAAAAAAGTGCAAAGCATCACTATTAAACCGGAAGCTGTTGATCCGGACGATGTAGAAATGCTGCAGGATCTTGTGTTGACTGCCGTCAATGACGCG
The DNA here is from genome assembly GCF_021513275.1 of Paenibacillus hexagrammi. Classification (NCBI taxonomy): domain Bacteria; kingdom Bacillati; phylum Bacillota; class Bacilli; order Caryophanales; family Paenibacillaceae; genus Paenibacillus; species Paenibacillus hexagrammi. The sequence goes on from NZ_CP090978.1 coordinate 6,509,892, forward strand.
ATGGCCAAAGCGGAAGAACTGGCTAACAAAGATATGGGTAAGTTCACGGGCGGTATGAACATTCCAGGCTTATTCTAGTATCAGCAACCGATAGTTGATGTGCGAATCT